>WLWL01000142.1 GCA_012103605.1 Candidatus Nanopelagicales bacterium | reverse complement strand
GCAACCGTCGTCCCGGTCCTCAAGGTGGGGCGGGCTCGAGACTTGACGATCATGACGACGTCCGAGCCCGGAACGATCACCGCCACCTGGGCGCACGCCACCAGCAAGGCACGCGGCGGCCTCACCATCGGCTACACCCTCACCGCAACGCCCGTCGGGGTGGCAGACGGTGTGCCAGACGGCGATAGCGGCGTGCCATCAATCACCGTCGAGACCGACAGCACCGAGGCCGTTCTTCGCGGGCTCGACCCGAGGGTGCTGTATTCCTTCACGGTCACACCGCACAACCCGCTGGGTGAAGGTAGGGCGAGCGTGGCCCGGATGGATCGATCTCTCGCTGAGGTTTCCGGGATCGCCGTGCCGGCGGCCGACGACGCCGGCAGCGACTCCGCAGAGGAGACACCCTCGACTGAACCCTCCACAGCACCAGTGGCCACGTCTCCGCCCGCATCAAGGCCGGCGCCAAACCCAGCGCCTCAGATGAGAACAGTCTGGGTGTGCCCCGCAGCGTTCACCGAGGTTGGCGGTGTGTGCACGCAGAGCATGAACTACACCTTTCACGACGAGAAACTCACGCAGGACTACACGTACACGAGTGATCGGCGCCTGGAACAGTGCGCCGGCAGCGACTGCCCCGGGTCCGAGTACAAGGATTTTGGAACCGACTGGTCCGGCACCACCTGCCCACATGGCGGAACGATGCATGACGGCAAGTGTCTCGGTTGGACCACCGGCCAGAAGTGGGTGACGCACCAGGTGAAGGATGCTCCGCCCTGGGGCTGGTACGACGACGGCTCGCAATACGCCACGGACGTCCAAGTCAGAGACGAAACACCATCAGGCTGGAGCGACACTGGAACCGAATGGATTCGCACCGCGGCCAAGGTGGCGAGGATGGTCTCCGTCTAATCACGACGCAGAGCGGGCTGTCGACATCTGTGCCGACGGCCCGCTCTCACGCGATCACCAGCGCCGGGGGTCGATCAGGTCCACATCCGACGAAGCCAGTGACGCCTCAAGCCACCCTGGCGAGCATGACTGCCACGCACTCACGATCTCGGCCAACTCACGAGCCGACGTCGCTCCCACCACCACGTGCGTCACCCACGGCAACCCCTGAGCATGTCCTAGACACGCTTCCAAAGCCGACGATCGTCCGTCGATGCAATCGCGAAAGTTCACCACGTCTGGATGATCAGCGAGTCCACCACCAGGCGAGAGCAATATGCCCTGCAAGAACACGCTGCGCACCACCACATGGGCGCCAGAAGCGGACAGATCCGCCAGCGCACCCGATTCATCCAACCTTCGATCCAGCACGTTGGCGGGTACCTGCACCTCCTGCAGCGGCACGTTGGCTGTGCCGAAGACATCAGCCGCAGCCTCGAGATCTGCGACGTCATACACCGACACTCCGGCGCGTGAAACTGCTCCACGATCGATCAGTTGACTCAGGGCCAGCGCGGATTCGGCTTGCCGATCGGAGTCCAGCTCGTCCCAATCGTGGATCAAAACTGCAGTCACGGAATCAAGGCCAAGGACTGCTATCGAATCGAGCACGTGACCGGAGACATCACCTGCGCCACTGATCTTCGTCGTCACTGACAATTGTGAGGCGAAGGGTTTCAACCGTTGCTCGGCATCCCCGTAGGCGCGAGCGGTATCGACATCTGTGACGCCCGCTTCGTGGGCTAGGGCCGCGATGGATGCGACTTCCTCATCCGACAGCCGACCAACAGTGTTGGTCGCGCCGTAGGCATGGCCCCATTGGGCAGTTCCAAGCATCAATCTGGCCACAGACACGATTGTTGTTCATGGCATGAAAGTCCGTGCACATGCCTCTCGACGAGCCGGTCGTTCACACCGTTCGCGGTATCGGTAAGACAACCGTCTTCACCTACCAAGACATCCTCCTCATGGACGACACGTTGGCCTGAAATCACCTGACCAAGAACCAAGGCTGCTGCTCCACGTCACACGAACCCTTCAGGTGTCGTGGCCACAGTTGGTATCGACCTGTTGTCCTCCGGCAAGCGTTGTCTCCACCGATCGACTGCCGTCAGCTCACGGGCTTGTCTTCCGATTACGCTCTCAACGACGGCTCACAGCAATTCAACAATTCGACGGAAGGGGCTAGCCATCAACCAACGCCTCGTTCATCGACTTGGCTTGCTGGCCGCTCTCGCCGCCACGTGGATCCTCGTCATCGTGAGGGTGCAGCCATGGCCTTTCAGCGACTACATGGTCTTCTTGGCGGTCGCTCGTCGACTATCGGCTGGTGATCGTCTCTACGAGGAGATCTGGGACAACAAGGATCCGTTTGTTTATTACTCCCTCGCGGCACTCCAAGATCTTGGGCAACCAGCTTTGTGGGCCTTTGAGGTTATGTGGCTTGTTATCGCAGGCGCGTGTGTTTTCGGGATCGCTCGCCATTTCATGCTGTCGCGTAACTGGGCAGTCTTTGTCGGAGGGGTTCTCACACCCATCACCCTCATTTCCTATCACTACTTCCCCGGAACCACCCATCTGCCGGGAGTCTCACTCACACTCTTGACTCTCCTGTTCGTTCTGCAAAGCCGATACACCTGGGGTGGAGTCACGCTGGGTCTGCTCTTCTTCTTCAAACTATCGATGCTGCCTTTGGCGCTTATCGCCATAGGTGTCGTCGTGGTGTCTCGACGATCACTGCATTCACTCATTCGGATGAGCTTGGCCACCCTCATGGTGCTCGCCGTATCGATTGTTGTGCTCGCGCTCCGGGATGAACTCATTCCCTACCTCGGCTCTTTGAGCCATAACTTCACCTACTCGCAGACCAATGCCGGGAGCGGTGAGACCGGTATTGCCGCGGCTATGGGTGAACGACTTTCAGTGTTGAGCGATGCCCACGTCCTGATTGCGCTCGTCACGCTGGTGTCCGTACTGGGCTATTCCTGGTTGCGTGACGTCCCTCGCCAACTCTGGCTTCTCAGTGCTAGCACCTTTGCCGGAGGCCTCATACTTACCGTCGCTATCGGCAAGTTTCCCCATCACGCTCAAGTCTTTGGTGTCAGTGCCACTCTCGCGCTTGTTGCGTTCGTTCTCGCCCTTGGGGACTTTCGAGCCAAGGCAATACTCGCCGCTGCCCTGGGCCTTCTGATCTCTCTCGGGCTTGCAGGCGGTCCGTCGACCCAGGGTTACCGAAACGCTGTGTTGAACCCGCAGGGCACCTGGCAGGCGATGACTACGACCGATGCCGCGACCAGGGACTTGCTGTCGAGCGGCCCCCCTCGCAGTTTCGCCGTACTTCAGGGCGCAGGGATCCCGAGATCCGCTGGCTTGGAAGACTGGGATCTCGCCTGTCGACACATCGCCCAACGCCCTTGGGAATCAGATCGATTGCTCAACGAGTCTCTGGAGTGCTTCCCACGCGCAGAGGTGCTGTTGGTCCCCCTGGAGCAGGGAATCCCCGAGTCTCCCGTGGCATTCAACAAGTTCTTGACGTCAGTACGAGAGCTCGTGGCGCAGAATTACCGCTGCTTCGAGGGCGAGGAGAATCTCGTCTGCGAACGTCGTGCGCCACAAGACTAGGGAGCTGTTCAGTGTCAAACGCCCCGCCAACGCAGACCGTGACGAAAGTAATCAAAGGTGAGTACCTTCAGTAACGTGGCAGTCAGTACTCCCGATAGATCCAATCGACGACAGACTCTGACTGGACCCGATCGCATGAGAACACGCGAACTTCTCATTCCCCTCACTATTGCGATAGCAATTACCGCGATCGCCCAACGCTGGTCCGGTCTCGACACTCCCGATTCCAGTTTCTACGCATCCCTGGCTCTGTTCGGGGACGAGGTCACCGACCGCGCACCCTTCACGAGTTACTACTGGACTCGGCTCGGCTACATCGCCCCCGTCGGCCTTCTCACCGGCCTGCTCGGCGCCTTCCCCGGCTTTCTCGCCTACAAGTCCCTTCTCACCACCGTGATCACTGTCAGCGCCTACCTCATTGCCCGCCGACATACCCGGTTGTGGATCGCCGCGTGGCTGACCACCGGAGTCATCTCTTCCTCGGTCATCCTCAGTTACCTCGGCAACTCCT
>WLWL01000141.1 GCA_012103605.1 Candidatus Nanopelagicales bacterium | reverse complement strand
AAGAGCAAGTGCTATCCACTTGCCACGTATGCGTGTTGGGATGAACCGGACTCGAACCGATGACATCTTCCTTGTAAGGGAAGCGCTCTAGCCAACAAACCGGGCTGCTGTTGTCGTGTTCCCCGTAGTTTACGTCGAGACTGCTGCGAACTCCAGACCCAGAACACACGAGTCCCAGTCACGTCCGGCGCAGATAGGTCGACTTTCACCAGCCCGCACGCGACGTGAGGCTGCCCGTGGGTTCGACCCGGGGGTTTATTCACCAAGCCGCGGTAGGTAGGCACGTATCCCCGCGCGGATCCGCACTCAATAGGCACACGTCTACGCCCGGCCCCTATGCGCCGCAAGCTTCGCGCCGCAAGCTTCGCGCCCCCGAGTAGTCGGGTCGCGCCCAGGGGCGCGGGGTGGAACAAATCCCTCCTTTTTGTCGCACCCGCCCCTAGCGGGCACGGGAAATGCTTCCTTTCTTTTCAGTTATGCGCTTATCCGTCATATGACGGGGTCTCGCGCGTATGGGAGCAAACGTATGAAGAAGACTTTGGGGCGCCTCGGGTCAGTAGCAGCGGCCGTGGGGCTGGTGGCTGTGGGGCTCGTAGGCACAGCGACCAGCGCATCAGCAGATAGTCACCTCACGGCGTGCGCGTACCACGTGGCCCCTACGTGGCAGGAGTCTGCGGAGGGAGCTGCTGAAGATGCATGCATAAAGGCGTTAGCGCGGTTGGACTATCGTGACGTTGACGTCACGGAAACCTCGCAGGACGCCAGTAATGGAAAGACGCTCCAGACCGCGTGGATACCCAGCAATACCGACGTAGACGCGAGCCAGTTACCGGCAGTTAAAGATCCCTATGACTCGGACTGGGACAAGGAACCATCTACCGGTACCGACGGCGGCTCGGGTGACGACGATAGTTACACCTGCTACATCATTGATGCGTCCGTGAGCTGCTACCCGAAGGCCACAAATATCTACAAACCGGAAACATGCACATCCGCTCTGAAGGCCTTCGCCCCGGAAGTGGAAAATATTAAAACCACGCTGTTAGGGCCCGAGGCTTACTGCTACGGGGACTTGATTGATGTAGATGGAAACACTTCTACAGAGCCGGAGCAGTTGCCCCCGCCTCCGCCGCCGTGCTGGGACTCGAGCCTGAATAACTGCCCTGTTGGTGGCGCGCTGAGGTTCGTGGCTCCTAAGTACGCGATGGTGGGTGTCCCTGTGACGATGTACGCGTACGCCTCGTGGCGCCCTGACGCGAACTCGCCTGCGCAGCCGACGAACGGCACGGCGGTTATCCGCGTGGATGGTGAGGATTACGCGGGTGTGGAGTTCGTTGATGGTGTGGCGGAGTGGCGGTTCATTCCGGAGACGGAGGGTATGAAGGAGTTCACGGCCAGCGGCGTCCTGTTTTCTGGTCTTTCGGGCGCGAACGCCTACATCGACACGGTCCCGGCTCGAACGTACGTGCTCGAGTACGACCCCGCTGCCTATGCGACGGCGTTGAAGAAGAAGCGCGTCGAGGTCGGCGATACGTACGTCATCACGGACCCGAACCAAGCCAGGTCTTACTTGGAGGACCGCTACGAGTGGTCGGTATCAAGCAAGAGCGACGACGTGTGTGCTGTGTATGAGACGAAGAAGGGCGCCGTGAAGGCGAAGTTCAACGGCGAAGGTAAGTGCACGGTCATCTGGCTGGATAAGGAGTCAGAGGAGAGCGGTAAGTACACGTTCATTGCCAAGAAGTAACCCGAACTGCCCGGTCCCCCGCGGGGGAGAGTGCCGGGCGCTAGACCCGGAGCGGTCGTCGTACACCCCAAGGCGCGACGGCCGCTTCGGCCTCTCGAGGCGGCTGTGCGAAGCAGCCTGAGGACTTCATCACCACGAAGCCCGATGGAAGCAACCTCAAGCCCGGCTCCGCCACCCAGCATTGGGGCCGCACCAGGAAGAAGCTGGGGATCCCCGATGTCCGCTTGCACGATTCCCGTCACACTCTCGTGCCCCTCCTCCTAGCTGCGGGGGAGCCACTACACGTCGTTGCGGACAGGCTCGGCCACAAGGACGCCATGGTCACCAGCACGGTCTACGCGCACGTCCTCGCGGAGCAGGCTGATCAGGCAGCAGACACGTTCGCCAGGGTCGCGGGGATCGACTAGTCGATGGATCGGCGGCTGCCTGTGGGTGCAGCTGCGCGGCAGTTTCGATAACGATTGTGACGCGTGGTGCGACAAAACGAATGAGTTTGTTTCACTTTCGCGTTACTGCGCCACGATCAGTCGTGGGCGACGTGGTTCCCTCATGCGGGGTAATTGTCGATACGAACACGTGGGAGTGAGTGCTGGTGAGGAAGAGGTCGTGGGGTCGCCTTGGGGCGGCCGTAAGCGTGGTGGCGTTACTGGCGGGTGGCTTGGTTGGTGTCGTGGCACCCGCGCAAGCTGCGGAGTATGAAGCATCTGACTACGAATATGAGTGGAAACACATCGTCGAAGGGGTAACGTTTTTAGACGACGGTAGCTTCGACAAGGTCTCGTATCATGAAACCAATTGGTACTCCTACCGGGACGACGAATCTGGTCTCAACGAAGCCCAAGGCAAGCAGGCCGAATGCGAAGACAGTTACGACTCTTGCTCGATTCGTTACGAGCTACGAGCCATTTATCCAGATGACAACAACGATGACTTCGCGAAGGACGCCCTAGATCCAGCACCAGCGCCGCCGCCGTGCTGGACACAAGACGCAGGGAACAATTGCCCGGTAGGTGGCGCGATTCAGTCAGCCGTCCCGGAGTACATGATTGCTGGTGCCCCTCAGACTCTTTTGGTTTACGCATCCTCTCGGCCAGACCTCAACGGACCAGGCGCGCCGACGAATGGCGACGCAGTTATCTCCATGGATGGTGAGCCCGTCGCGGCAGCACCTTTCGTTGATGGAGTGGCGACACTTCGCTTCACTCCTACGGCGCCTGGCATGAAGTTCGCGGTCATCTCGGGTGTGCTGAATTCCTACACATCGGGTGCGAACGCGTGGATCGACAGTATTGAGGTATCCACGATGGTGCTTCCGTACGACCCTGAGGCCCTTGAAGCAGCGTTGAAGAACAAGAAGGTCGAGGTCGGCCAGACTTACACCCTCCAGGAGATCGCTCAGGCCAAGACCGCTCTTGGTAAGCGTCTGGAGTGGCGCGTGGCGCAAGACAGCTCTGATGTCTGCGCCGTGACCACCACCAAGAAGGGCGAGGTCAAAGCCAAGTTCACGGAGTCGGGTAAGTGCTCCATCATCTGGACCGACCCCAAGAAGGACGAAGAAGGCAAGTACACCTTCAAGGTGACCGCCTAAGTACGACTCCTCACTCTTGAGGATCCGAAAGCGGAGGGGTCTTGCGGGCTAACGGCCGCGGGACCCCTCCGTTGCTTCCTGACCCTGTTCTACTCACGCGACCCTGGTACTCCCTATCGGGACCGGGATGCCCCTCAGACCCCACGGCGGCCGCTGCACACCCCAAGGCGCGACGGCCGCTTCGGCCGTTCTAGGCGGCGCCGGCGACCAGCAGGGCGATGAGCGACACGGGAAGCCCGATGTCGTAAAGCAGCACCCAGGTGTTCCCTAGAGCGAAGTTGCGATCACGGATCATCTCCTTGACGTGCAGGCCCGCGGCGCCGAGTAGAAAGACACTCAGCACGATGGACAGCACCAGCCACGAGGTGCCCCCGAGGTAGGCGGCGACGACGCCGGCGACACCCAGGCCGATGCTGACGAAGCCGAGCTCGTATTGGAATCCGTTGGTCGTCCATCCGATGTTCTTCGCCGTCGACCGGGCGAAAACAGTGTGCATGATCCCGCTCGCGATGACGAGGAAACCCGCGGGCATCGTCATCATCCAACGCATCGCCGTCTGCGCGAACTCATCGCCGGGGTCCGCACCCGGCGGCGTCACGCCGATAGCGGCCAGCACCCACGCGACGAGGAGTGTCGCCGGTAACGCCAAGACCGCCACGGGGTCAACGTAGCGGTCCAGGAGAGGCCTCTAGGGGCGGTTCTTGTCGTCGGCGTGGCTTTATGAGCAATGTCGTGGACTCGCCCCGTCGAACC
>WLWL01000022.1 GCA_012103605.1 Candidatus Nanopelagicales bacterium | reverse complement strand
GATGACCAGTTGCTCGCTGACGTCGATCGCAACGATGTCCGTGGCGAGCTTGTCGGATGCCGCTTGCGCTGCGGTGATCGCGGTATCGAGGGAGTCGGGAGCCGCGCTCACAAGGCCCCGCCCGAGTGTTGGAGATCCACGTACAGTCGATGTTTGCGGATCCATCGGGCAACGCCCTCGGGAACCAGATAATCGATCGGCTTTCCCTCGGATACTCGCTGACGGATATTGCTGCTGGATATCGACAAGGCCGGGATCTTGATCAACGTGACGACGCCCTCGGGCAGGCCAGGGTCGGCGAGTTGATGACCCGGCCGGGTGACGCCGACAAGGTGGGCTCGCTCGATGATCCCGTCCGGGTCGTGCCAGCCGACGATGTCGGTCAGAGCGTCCGCGCCGGTGATGAAGAACCACTCGGCCAAGTCGTGCGGGTGAGCACGGGCGAAACCCTTCTGCAGGTCACGCAAGGTGTCCACCGTGTATGTGGGGCCGTCTCGGTCGATATCGACCCGTGACACCTCGAAGCGGGGATCCGCAGCCGTCGCGATCACCGTCATCAGGTAGCGATCCTCATCAGAGGTTGTGGGGGTTGTCTTGTGCCACGGCGCACCCGAGGGGCAAAAGATCACGCGCTGGAGATCGAAACGGTCGGCCACTTCCGATGCGGCCACCAGGTGCCCGTGGTGAAGGGGGTCGAAGGTGCCACCCATGACACCGATGCGCAGGTTGCTCAGCGTCTTACCCCGTTAGCGATCGACCCTGATCATCATCGTGATGATCAGCAGGCCGCCGAGCACTCCGAGTGCAGCCAAGCCGAACACCCATGCGGGAACGCCGGCTTCACCGCCGACTTCGCTGGCCGCGAGAACGAGACTGTGTGCGCTCATCACCTCAGCCTACCCAAACGACCTACGTGCGGGTATGACCGTCGCCGGTCACGACAAATGTGGTGGACGTCAACTCCGGTAGCCCCATCGGGCCGCGTGCGTGGAGCTTCTGCGTGGAAATGCCGATCTCCGCACCGAAACCGAATTCTCCGCCATCGGTGAAGCGTGTTGAGGCGTTCACCATGATTGCTGCGGAATCGATGCGTGCCGTGAAGTGTGCGATCGCAGTTTGACTGTCGCTGATGATTGCTTCGGTGTGACCGGACGACCACCGGCGTATGTGATCGATGGCCTGGTCGATGTCGTCCACGATCGCGGCGGCGAGGTCGAGCGAGTAGTACTCCGCCGCCCAGTCCTCATCGGTTGCGTTGACGACCGTGCACGGACCGCCGGCCGCAGCATCGGCGAACCGCGCATCCGCGTGGACGGTGACGCCAGCATCGGCGAGCGCTTGCAACGCCCGCGGCAGGAAAGCATCCGCCACCTCTCGGTGCACGAGAAGAGTTTCCGCCGCGTTGCAGACGCTGACCCGCTGGGTCTTGCTGTTCACAACCAGAGCCACGGCTTGGTCGATGTCGGCGTCCGCGTCGACGTACACGTGACAGTTGCCTACGCCGGTTTCGATCACCGGGACGGTGGAGTTCTCGACGATGTTGCGGATCAGAGATTCGCCCCCGCGCGGAATCAACACGTCGACGAGGCCGCGGGCCGTCATCAAGTGCTTCACCGATTCGTGGGTATCTCCGGGAACGAGTTGCACGGCGTCGGGGTTCAATCCTTGCTCGGTTAGCGCCGAACGCATGGAGGAGACCAGGGCTTGGTTGCTGTTCATCGCCGAAGACGATCCACGAAGCAATGCAGCGTTGCCGCTCTTGAGGCATAGACCGGCGGCATCGACGGTGACGTTCGGTCGGGCCTCGTAGATCATTCCGACCACGCCGATCGGGACGCGCACCTGACGGACCTGCAAACCATTCGGCAAGGTATATCCGCGGATCACTTCACCGACCGGATCCGGTAGGGAAGCCACGTCCCGAAGAGCCTGGGCGATAGCCGCAATGCGGTCAGCGTCGAGAGTGAGGCGGTCGATCAGAGCCGCCGACGTTCCGTTCTCGCGGGCGCGAGCCGTATCGATCTCGTTCTCCCGCACGATGACGGCGGCATCGGACTCGAGGGCGTTAGCCATGGCGACGAGCGCACGGTCCTTTTCCTCGCGCGTCATCACCCGGAGTTCGTGGGCGGCTGCGCGGGATCGCCGCGCGGTGTCGTGCACGAGTTCGCGGTCATCCAGCATGGCTGAAGGGTACGCGACCTTAGAAGGGTGCGATACGTCCCTCGGGTGGCAGCACGCGGAGCGGTTCGTGCTGCAGGTAGGTCTGCCGGTCGAGGACTTTAAGCCCGACGACATCCCACCCCGGAAGCCTGGACGAGCGCTCGTTGGCCCCCCACATGGCACTGGCAATCGCAACCGCCGCGTCCATGCCTTCGGCTTCCTCCCAGTAACGCAACTCCGCGCGGTCGTTGCCGTACCGAGCCTCCAACAAGAACGGGTGCGCGTGACTCAGGCGCTCCAGCGCCTGGCGCACATGATCGATGGGTTGCGACTCACCGGACACCGTCAAGGTCACATGCCACATGCGGAGCGAGCCGATGTCGGCCGAGGCCGGCACACTGCGGAGGACCATCGCGCCTCCTTCCGCCCGCTACTGCGACCAGACCACCATGTCGTCTCGGTGGACGACTTCACGTTCGTACTCCGGTCCCCGTTCGCGTCCTAGTTCCCGAGTCGAGCGCCCCAGCAACGCCGGAAGCTCCCGTGCATCAAAGTTCACCAAACCTCGGGCGATCACGCGACTGTTTTGATCAATTAGGTCCACCGGATCTCCCGCAACAAACGTCCCATCTACCGCAGTGATTCCCGCTGGCAACAGTGATGCTCGTCGCACCGTCACTGCCTCGACAGCGCCGTCATCGAGCGTGAGAGTGCCGTTGGGTGTCGTCGCGTGCGCGAGCCACAACAGTCGAGTCGATGTTCGCTGACCCGTCGGGTGGAAGACAGTGCCCACGTCCGCGCCATCGAGTGCCCGGCCCACGTTCGCCGCCGACGTCACCAGCGTCGGGATGCCCGCGCTCGTGGCGATGGTGGCCGCTTGCACTTTGGTGGCCATGCCGCCAAGGCCGACCCCGGCACCACCGGCTCCACCCACGCGCGCTTGCGCGATGTCCTGCGCGTCGCGAACATCGGTGATCAAGGATGCGCCCGGCTTGTTCGGCGGTGCGTCATACAGCCCTTCGACGTCGGACAGCAGAATCAGCGCGCTGGCTTGCACGACGTGGGCGACGAGGGCCGCGAGTCGGTCGTTGTCTCCCAAGCGGATTTCATCCGTCGCCACGGTGTCGTTTTCGTTGACCACCGGAATCACTCCGAGTTCGAGCAGGCGAAAGAGCGTTCGCTGCGCATTGCGGTGGTGATTGCGGCGCGTGACATCGTCGGACGTCAACAGCACCTGACCCACCGTCAAGCCATGCTCGCCGAAGAACCGCGAGTAGTGCGCGAGCAGCATTCCCTGCCCGACGCTTGCCGACGCTTGCTGGGTCGCCAGATCCTGCGGGCGCCGGGCCAACCCGAGAGTCGGAAATCCCGTCGCGATCGCTCCGCTGCTGACGAGCACCACCTCGGTTCCTCGGGCGCAACGAGACGCGACCTTCGCCACGATGGCCGAGATTCGTTCCTCGTCCATTCCACCGACCTCGGAGGTTAGTGATGACGATCCGACCTTCACGACGATTCGAGTCGCCGACGCGATCGCCTCGCGAACCTCACTCATCGTCGTCTCCCCAGGCCTGATGAGTCGCATGCAGTCGGTCGTCACTCCCCCGTGGCCCCGACACCGGAACGTCGCCACCCAGCGTCGGATACCAATCGAACACGACCGCATCTTCGCCCACGCCGATCATCACGGTTGTTCCGGGCTCGGCTCCTTGTCGACGCAGCTCGTCCTCCACACCCAACCGGGCGAGCCGGTCGGCGAGATACCCGACGGCTTCGTCGTTGCTGAAGTCCGTTTGGCGGACCCACCGCTCCGGCCGTGCTCCCACAACGCGAAAACCATCGACTTCCTTCTCGATAGCGAACCCGGCGTCGTCGACGGGGGTCGGCCGGATCACGACTCGAGTTGCTTCATCGGAGACCTGATTCGCACGAGCCTGCACCACGAGTTGCCCCATGGCGAAGACCAGCGGCCGCAGGCCTTCATGGGTGGCTGCGGAGACATCGAACACGCGGTAGCCGCGAGCCTCGAGGTCCCCGTGCACCATGTCGGCCATCGCCCGCCCGTCGGGAACGTCGACCTTGTTGAGCGCGATCAGGCGCGGACGGTCAGCCAAGCCCCCGTAGGCGGCGAGCTCGGACTCGATGATGTCCACGTCGGCGAGGGGGTCGCGTTCGGATTCCAACCTCGCGCAGTCGACCACGTGCACCAGCACACTGCACCGCTCGACATGGCGCAAAAACTCCAGCCCCAGTCCTTTTCCGTCGCTGGCTCCGGGGATCAGCCCGGGCACATCGGCGACGGTGAAGACGATGTCGTCAGCGCTGACGACACCGAGGTTCGGCACCAGGGTGGTGAACGGATAGTCCGCGATCTTGGGGCGAGCAGCGGAGATCGCCGCGATCAGACTCGACTTTCCCGCACTCGGGTAGCCCACGAGAGCGACGTCCGCGACGGTCTTGAGTTCCAAGACCACGTCTCGGGCCTCGCCTGGCTCACCGAGCAGAGCGAAACCGGGCGCTTTGCGTCGCGGGGACGCCAGAGCCGCGTTACCCAGTCCGCCGCGGCCACCGCGTGCCAGAACGAACGTCTCACCGGGCGTCATCAGGTCGATGATCACGTTTGCGTTCGCGTCTGTCACGACCGTTCCGCGCGGAACCTCGACGATGACATCATCGGCGTCCGCACCGTTGCGATGTGATCCCTGCCCGGGCTTGCCGTGCGTGGCACGCCGGTGCGGGTGTCGGTGCAGGTCGAGCAACGTCGTCACCGAAGAGTCGACAACGGCGATCACGTCACCACCACGGCCACCGTTACCGCCGTCGGGGCCGCCCAGAGGCTTGAATTTCTCGCGATGCACTGATGCGCATCCATTGCCGCCGTTGCCACCCTGCGCGTGGACCACGGCTCGATCCACGAAGGTGCTCATCAAAGAACTCCCGGTTCATGGCACCGGGGCGACCCGGTGCGCTAGTCGACGAGGATGTTCACCACGCGGCGTCCGCGGTGCGAACCGAATTCCACGGTGCCGGCGGAAAGTGCGAACAGCGTGTCGTCCTTGCCGCGGCCGACGTTGGTGCCCGGGTGGAAGTGCGTTCCGCGCTGGCGGACGATGATCTCGCCGGCACCGACATTCTGGCCGCCGAAACGCTTGACGCCCAAACGCTGCGCGTTGCTGTCGCGTCCGTTTCTGGTGCTGGATGCACCCTTCTTATGTGCCATGGCAGTTGTCCTCTAGTCGCCCGGGGTTACTTAGCTGTCTTGATGTCGGTCACTTTGACCGCCGTCAACTCGGAGCGATGGCCCTGGCGACGGCGATAGCCGATCTTGTTCTTGTACTTCAGGATGTCGATCTTGGGTCCGCGGCGGTGATCGACGATCTCCGCGGTCACCTTGACCTTGCCGAGCGCCGCCTTGTCGGTGGTCACCGAAGCACCATCGACGAGGAGGATGGCTGGTAGTTGGACGGAGGCTCCCGGCTCGCCTGCCATCCGGTCGACGACGAGAACGTCCCCCACCTCGACCTTCTCCTGGCGGCCACCGGCCCGAACGATCGCGTACACGTGCGTGCTCCTGTCCTAGGTCTTGCTCGTAGTTCGTTGCTAAGTCCCGTACCTGAGGTGTGCTGCGGTCGGTTGGCTCTCCCACCGCCCATCGGGCGCAAGGAGAAAGGGTACGGCATGTGCCCTGTCGGGGCAGACCTGCCCCCAATGGGCGCTGTGGCAGGCTCCACCGGTGGCGCTGGAGAACCAAGGACCCCCTTTTCCCACCGTTGCCGCCTGCATTCTGGACAGCTATGCCCGCCGCGTCGGCCGTGAACTCCTGCACCGGTCCGGTGATCTGCTCGATGACGCCAAGCGCCTCCTGGCCTACGAGGCGATCGTGCTCAGTCACGACGCCGGAGTCGACCCGCGGTTCGTTTACGCCAACTCAGCGGCCGCGTCCCTGTGGCGAATGTCGATCGAGGACATGATCGGGATGCCCTCGCGGCTCTCCGCCCCGGTCGACGCCAGGGATGACCGAGCGCAGATGCTCTCCGACGCGAGCCGTGACGGCGTCCTTTCCGGCTACAGCGGTGAGCGGGTGGCCAGCGATGGCACGAGGTTTCAGATCATGGACGCCACGCTGTGGACAGTGGATGGTTACTCGAGTGGCCCCGGCCAGGCTGTCGTGTTTTCCCGGTGGGAGCCCATCGACGACGTCTAGTCGTCGCTAGCGAACAGGGACTGATCCGAAGCAGCTTCGGGCAGTTCCGGCGAATCATCATCAGCCGCACCTGCGTCCGCGTTCCCGCTGTCCGCCTGATCGGTGTCGGCTTGATTCGTGTCCGCCTTAACAGTGTTGGCTTGATCCGTGTCGGCCTGATCCGAGTCAGTCTCACCCGCGTCCTGGGCTTCGCGGGCGGCGAGGGCTCGAGCAGCGACTTCGGCGGGGTCGACAGCTCCGGCCGGACGTCGTGAACGCGGAGCCGGCTCGTGGGCATGCGTCAACGAGACCTTGACGCCTCGTCCAGCACACACCTCACAGGTCTCCGAGAAGGACTCCAGTAGGCCGGATCCGATGCGCTTGCGCGTCATCTGAACCAATCCCAGGGTCGTCACCTCCGCCACCTGGTGCTTGGTTCGATCCCTGCCGAGGCATTCGACCAGGCGTCGCAGGACCAGATCGCGGTTGCTTTCCAACACCATGTCGATGAAGTCGACGACGATGATGCCGCCGATGTCGCGTAGGCGCAGTTGTCGGACTATCTCCTCAGCCGCTTCGAGATTGTTCTTGGTGACCGTCTGCTCGAGATTGCCTCCCGACCCGGTGAACTTCCCGGTGTTCACGTCGACGACTGTCATCGCCTCGGTGCGATCAATCACCAGCGATCCACCCGACGGAAGCCAGACCTTGCGATCTAAGGCCTTCATCAATTGCTCATCGACCCGGTAGTGGGCGAAGACGTCCTCGGATTCGACCCAGTGGTCCACGCGGTCCAGCAGATCCGGTGCGACGGCCGAGATGTATGCGTCGACGGTCCGCCATGCGCTATCGCCAGAGACAACCAACTTCGCGACATCCTCATTAAACATGTCGCGGACAACCTTGATCGCCAGGTCGGGTTCGCTGTAGAGGAGTTCGGGTGGCGTCGCCGACGTTGTCGCATCCGTGATGTCCGTCCACAGCGCTTGCAAGCGTTCGACGTCGGCTTCCAGCGCATCCTCAGACGCGCCTTCGGCGGCCGTACGGACGATCACGCCGGCGTCCTCGGGCATCACCCGCTTGAGAATGGACTTCAACCGACTGCGCTCGTTGTCAGGCAGCTTGCGACTGATGCCCGTCATCGACCCGCTGGGGACATACACCAGGAATCGACCCGGCAGGGAAATCTGGCTCGTCAGCCGAGCTCCCTTCTGTCCGACCGGATCCTTGGTGATCTGCACCAAAACTGGGTCGCCGGACTTCAGGGCGAACTCGATGCGCTTGGGCTGACCCTCCAGGCCGACGGCATCCCAGTTCACTTCGCCCGCATACAGAACCGCGTTTCGGCCTCGCCCGATGTCTACAAATGCCGCTTCCATACTCGGCAGAACGTTCTGCACCCGCCCGAGATACACGTTGCCAACCATGGAGGCGGACGCACCTTTGGTGACGTAGTGCTCAACAAGGACACCGTCCTCAAGAACGGCTATCTGGATCCGGTCTTCGGCCTGGCGGACGACCATGACGCGCTCGACCGATTCGCGTCGAGCGAGGAACTCCGCCTCGTTCAAAATCGGTGCTCGTCGGCGCCCGGCTTCCCGGCCTTCGCGTCGGCGCTGCTTCTTGGCTTCTAGTCGCGTCGATCCGCGAGTGTTCTCGGAGTCTCGATTGCGTGGCTCACGAACTTTGACAACCGTGTTCGGTGGATCGTCGGACGAGAGTTCATCGTCCGGTGAGGAATCCGAGCGGCGGCGGCGGCGCCGGCGGCGTCGGGATGTGGATCCGCCGGTGGACGAGTCATCCGCGTCCGAATCATCGTCGTTCGCGTCGACCGAATCGTCGTCGTCCTCACCATCGGCCTTGTCGTCGTCGGCGTCACCGGCATCGCCGGATCCGGACTTACGTCGACGTCCGCGCCCACCACGTCGACGGCGCTTACGGCCGCTTGACTCGTCATCGTCGTCCGCCCCACCTTCTGCCGAGGCATCACCGGTCGATGCGTCGTCGGATTCGTCTCCAGCGCCAGCATCCTCGTCTGCCGACTCTTTGGCGGCTTTCTTGGTCGTCTTCTTGGTGGATTTCTTGGCGGTTTTCTTCGTGGCCTTCTTCGGGGTCTTGTCCGTTGCGTCGGATTCGTCGCTCGCCGCGTTGTCGGACGAATTATCAGACGCCTCGTCGCCGGTCGCATCGCTCGACTTCTTGGTCGACTTCTTGACGGTCTTTTTCGTCGACTTCTTGGTCGACTTCTTGGCGGTCTTTTTTGCAGGTTCTTTGTCGTCGCCCGAGGCCGGTGTCTCGTCCTGACCGCTACGTGGTTCCGGTGGAGCCGTCGATCGAGTTGCCCGGCGTCGCGCCGGCTTCTTGGCGTCGTCTGCCGGTACCGCGGCTGCTTGGAACAGCGGTGAAGCACCGGTGGCGGGCGCGGAGCCGTTTGCTGCTGATTCGTTCGTGGATGTTTCGTTCTTGTCGACCATAGGGCCGTTCTCCTTCGGGGCCCACCTGCGTGTCACTGACGCGGGGGCCGATCCATGGCAAGCCTTGTCGGTGCGTTCGGGTTCGCGCGCGGTGCGCTGCGTGGACCTTTCCGCCGATCGACGTGTGGTTAGCCCCTACGGTCCGGAGCGAATGGGTCGCCCACGGTGCAGGTCGCTTCGTCGAGAGGGCCCTGAGCCAGCCGAGTTACCCGAGGGGGAACGGGCGGCTCGAGGTCGGCCACTCGCCGCAGCGCGGCTAGTACGTCGTCGGGTCGAACCGTCACCGTGACGTGCCGGACGACCGCCTTGAGTATGACACATGGCGCCGGGGAGTCTGGTTCGACCTGAAGGTGAGCCACAGGTTCCCGGGCATCGAAGGTGCGCAGCCCGGACTTGGCCATCCGCTGCACCTCGATGTAGTCGGCCGCCCAAAACGCGTCCCGGGCCGCCTGAACAACCGGGAGTTCCACGTCCACCAGCTCGATGCGCCAATGACTTGCTTCGAGTCGCTGGGCAAAGTCCGATGTGCGGGCTTCGACGGCATCGACCACGTCCAGTCCCGGCGGCAGAGCGGAATCGAGGGCTGCGCGGACGGCCTCGGGATCCCACGCAGCCGTCAAGCCGATTTCCGCATACTCGGCCTCGCTAGCAGCCCCCGTCGGTGCGGAGTTCGCGTACGAGATTTTCGGGTGCGGACTAAAGCCCGCACTAAATGCGATCGGCAGGCCGGCCCGTCGGATAGCTCGCTCGAGAGCCCGCTGAAAATCCCGATGACTGGAAAACCGCAACCGGCCGCGACGCGCGTACCTAATGCGCACGCGCTGGGCGACCGGCGCGACGTCCCGATCGGGTGGACGCCGATTACCCACCGCTGGTCTTTGACGCGTCTTGCGTTGTCGTGGCGAGCGGCGTCGCGCACGACGGGACACCTATGCCCGGCATCGGTAGTTCAGTGACACCCGTGGGCCCGACTTGGATGTGAGTATCCATCTGATCGCAGACGCCGCAGTCGAAACACGGAGTCCACCGGCAGTCGTCGACGGCGATCTCTTCCAGCGCGTCTTGCCAGTCATCCCACAGCCAGTCACTGTCCAACCCGGAATCAAGGTGCTCCCACGGCAGCACCTCGGTCCGATCGCGCTGACGCGTGGTGAACCAGTCGACGTCGACCCCCTCGTCGGTCAGCGCGGACTGCGCGCACTCCATCCAGCGGTCGAAAGAGAAGTGCTCGCTCCATCCGTCGAAACGTGCGCCAGCCCGCCACGCGTGCTCAATTACTCGGCCAACACGTCGATCCCCACGCGAGAGCAAACCTTCCACGATTCCTGGCTTACCGTCGTGATAGCGAAGCCCAATAGCTTTGCCGTATTCACGGTCGGAGCGAATCGCATCCTTCAATTTCGCCAATCGAGCGTCGGTGCTCTCGTGATCGAGTTGCGACGCCCACTGGAATGGCGTGTGCGGCTTGGGTACGAATCCACCGATGCTCACCGTGCACTTGATGTCGCGTCGACCGGACGCTTCCCGACCGGCTTTGATGACTTCCTTCGCCATTGAGGCGATCTGCAGAACATCATCGTCGGTTTCCGTCGGTAACCCACACATGAAGTACAACTTCACGTGACGCCAACCCGCCGCGTAGGCAGTGGTGACCGTGCGAATCAGGTCTTCCTCGGTTACCTGCTTGTTGATGACCCGGCGCATGCGCTCGCTGCCGCCCTCGGGAGCGAACGTCAGTCCGCTGCGACGTCCGTTGCGGGACAGCTCGTTGGCGAGGTCCACGTTGAACGCGTCGACCCGCGTACTCGGCAAGGACAGGGAGGTTTGAGAGTCCTCGTATCGGTCAGCGAGGTTGCGCGCGATGTCGGCGATCTCCGAGTGATCCGCACTCGACAGCGACAACAGGCCAACCTCCTCGAAGCCGGTGGCCTTCAGGCCGCCTTCGACGATCTCCGCGACCCCGGTGATGGAGCGCTCGCGCACGGGCCGGGTGATCATGCCGGCTTGGCAGAATCGGCACCCGCGGGTGCACCCCCGAAAGATCTCCACACTCATGCGCTCGTGCACCGTTTCGGCGAGCGGCACGAGCGGCGCCTTCGGGTACGACCATTCGTCCAGATCCATCAGCGTGTGCTTGCTGACCCGCCACGGGACGTCCGAGCGATTCGGCGCCACCCGCTGGATGCGCCCATCCGGTAAGTACTGCACGTCGTAGAAGTGGGGAACGTAGATCGATCCCGTCCGCGCCAGTCGAAGCAGCAGCTCTTCGCGACCACCTGGTCGCCCCTGACGCTTCCACTCGGCGATGATGCCGGTGATCAGCAGGACGGCTTCCTCACCATCACCAAGGACGGCGGCGTCAAGGAAATCAGCGATCGGCTCCGGGTTGAAGGCCGCATGCCCGCCAGCGATGACGAGCGGCTCGTCACCGACTCGATCTGCCGCGTGCACAGGAATTCCGGCGAGATCGAGTGCGTTGAGCATGTTCGTGTATCCGAGCTCGGTCGCGAAGGACAACCCGAGAACATCGAAATCCCCCACCGCCCGGTGACCATCGACGGTGAATTGCGGAACACCGTGTTCTCGCATCAGTTCCTCGAGATCGGGCCACACCGCGTAGGTGCGCTCAGCGAGAACATCTTCGCGACCATTGAGAACCTCATAGAGGATCTGCACTCCCTGATTGGGGGCGCCGACTTCGTAAGCATCGGGATACATCAGCGCCCACCGCACCGAGGCGTCTTCCCAGTCCTTGATGACGGAGTTCACCTCGCCACCGACGTACTGGATCGGCTTGCTGATGCGCGCCAGCAGAGGTTCGAGGCGATCGAAGTGGCTTGCCCCGACATCACGCCCGGCGCGAAGCGATGCTCGAGTATTTAGACGCTCGGAAACTGTGGCGCTCATGCGCTCCAGGGTAGCGACCCCGAGAGCGCTAGACCTCGGAACGCTGAACCGCGAGCGAATGCAGGCGCACCGTTTGCAGCAGGCCGAGCGCGATCCACGTCGCCATCATCGAGGTGCCACCGGCGGAGACGAAGGGCAACGGGATTCCTGTGATGGGCATGATCCCCAAGGTCATGCCGATGTTCTCGAACATCTGGAACGCCAGCCACGCGGCCACACCTGTGGCGACGAGCCGGCCGTAGAGGTCATCGGCTTTCCACGCGATCAGCACTGCTCGCCACAAGATGACGGCCATCAACGCAATCAGCAGTGCGGAGCCGAGGAACCCGAGCTCCTCCCCCGCCACCGTGAAGATGAAGTCGCTTTCGTTGACCGGAACGAAGTTGCCTTGTGTTTGAGGACCCTCGAACAGTCCGTAGCCGTCGAGCCCGCCACCGCCGATCGCGATACGCGCCTGGTTGGCGTTGTAGGCGCTGGCGCTGACATCTTCGTCGGGATTGATGAACGACGTCAGACGGTCCACCTGGTATTCCTGCAGCAGGCCGAGTTGGATCGACGCCAGCACTCCGAGAATTGCGGCCCCGATCAAGCCGACGAGCCACCTCGTGCGCACGCCGGACACCGCCACGATCGACAGGGATACGGCGGCAAGGATCAATACCGTCCCGGTGTCGTTTTGCACGAGGATGATCGCCGTCGGAATCGCCGCGACCACGAGGGCTAGCAGCACGTCTTGGGCTGACGGCTCCTCTTCCCGGTCGCGCCGCTCGGACAACAGCGCCGCCATCATCAAGATCACCGTGATCTTCGCGAACTCCGACGGCTGGATCGTCAAGCCGAGCGGGACATCGATCCAGGCTCGGGCACCCGCAATGGTCACGCCGAGGCCGGGAACGAACGGGACAAGCAAGAGAACCATCGACGCCACGTACACCACGGGCGTGTAGGCCCGGAGCAGTCGGTAGTTGATGCGGGAGGCGATGAATCCGAGAACCAAAGCGACGCCGATGTTGATCAAGTGTCGCTTCAGAAACGACTGTGGGTCACTCTCCGAAGCGAGATCGGCCCGACTCGCGGACCAGACCAGCAGCGAGCCCATCAGGGACAACGCGAACGCCGCGATCAGCAAGATCCAATCGAGGTCGCGCCAGTAACCACCACCGCGATCGCGCTGGGGCGCCACCGCAGAATCCGAGGCTTGCGTCGGGAAAAGATTCGCCACCGCTACCCACCGCCCTCATCGCCGCGAGCCGTCAGCGTTTCGCGCGCCTCCGGTAGGCCGGAATCCTTACCGAGCGGCAGGACGGGCGTTCCGTCATTTCGGATGACCGGAAGGTCCGAGCTTGGCTTGCCATCCACGAGCACACTGCGCCGAGGGTTCACGTCTTGCCCGTCGATTCCGAACAATGCTTCGTAGATCTTCCGCACGCTAGGGCCGGAGGTTTTGGATCCCAACCCGCCCTGGGTCACCATCATGACGACGGCGTATTGCGGATCATCGGCCGGTGCGTACGAGGCGAACCACGATGTCGAGACCTTGTCTCCAGTCACCTGCGCAGAACCGGTTTTCGAGGCCACCGGTATCTGATCGAGGGGGAAGCCCGAGAACGGGTCGCGACCCGAGCCGTTGGTCGTGACGCCGGGCAACGTGCGCTGCAGGAAGCGAATCGATTGCCGGGCGCGGCTTCCGGTGATCTCGTTGGAGACGATGGGCGGGATCTCTTGGATCTCGCTGCCGTCGGCGGACATGATCGCTTTGACCATTCGTGGCTCGTAGACGGTGCCTCCATTGGCGATCGCCGCGTAGACCATCGCCATCTGCAGGGGTGTCACAGCCGTGTCGCCCTGACCGATCGAGGCGTTCAACGCGTCACCTTCACGCCATCGGAAACCGTCCGCGCAGTTCTCTTGATCCAGGGCAGTGAAGTAGTCGGCAAGCTCGGGGTCGGACTTGCGGGTCTCCGGGTAGCCCTCGACGGCGTTCTTGCACCAGGTGTCCCGTTTGCGTTCCCAGTTCTCGGCCTTGAATTCGCGACTCGCGATGCGGCCCTCGGATTCCACCGGGAGGTCGATGCCGGTGGCCTCTCCCAGACCTAATTGACGGGCCGCATCGGCTACCGGGTCTGCACCATCACGCCCCGCGTCGTCTCCCCCGGCCTGCTCCCACATTCGATCGGCCAGTCCGTAGAACACGGTGTTGCAGGAGACCTCCAGAGCGCGGGCCAGGGAGATATCGCCGTACGCGGCGGATTCGTAGTTGCGGAACACCTGCGTTCCGAGCTTCACGCGACTAGGGCAGTCGTAGGTGCCGCTCAGGTCGAATCCCTGCCTACCCGCCGCCAGGGTGCTGACCACTTTGTAGGTCGAACCGGGCGCGAAGATGCCCTGGGTCGCGTTGGACGCGAGGGAGCCGGAGTCCATGAGCTTCTCGAATTGTTTCTGCGTCACGCCTCCGACCCAGATCGACGGGTCGTAGGTGGGGTAACTGGCCATCGCCAGAATGCGTCCGGTATCGACTTCGACGACCACGGCCGCGCCCGAGTCACCGGGGTTGCCTTGCCGTTGCGCGCGCTGCACCGCGCGTACGAGTTGGTCTTCGACGACGGACTGCAGATGGGCGTCCAGACTCGAGATCAGGTACTGCCCCGGCTCGGGATCAAATTGCTCGAGGGTGCCGGTCACCCGACCGGCGGTGTCGACCGCGAGGGTCGTCACGCCGGGCTTTCCCCTGACTTCCTCGTCGTAGTACGCCTCCAAACCCGAACGACCGACAACGTCGGTGCGTCGCAGCCGGTCGGATGCGGTCGTCGGCCCTTGCTCGTCGAGTTGCTCCTCGGTCACCGGACCGAGGTAACCCAGCAGATGCGCGGCGTTGACGTTGAAGGGGGCGGGGTATTCGCGAATCGCATCGAGTCGCGCATCAACCCCTCGATACACCTGCCCCTGTTCCATGATGGTGAGCGCCGTCTGCGGATCAACGTCTTGAGCGATCGGCACCGGCTGATACGGGGAGCCGTTCCAGCACACCGGCGGTGGCTTCGCGTCCTCGGTCCCGCACGGCTTCAAGCGGTCGGCGATTCCCTCGGCGGGGAGGTCCAGGATTCGTCCCAATCGCTCGATCACGGCCTCGCCGCCGTCGGGCTCGCGGCCAAGCTCGATCTTGTCCACGGTGATCACCAGCGACGTGCGATTGGACACCAGGGGTCGGCCGGCTTGGTCGAGAATAAGGCCACGCACCGCGGGTTCGACGACTTCACGGACGGTGTTGTTCACCGCGGCGACCTTGTATTCCTCCCCGGTCATGACCTGGAGGTAGAACAGCCGCCCGATCAAGGTGAGAACGAGGGAGAGCATGAGGGCCCCGAGCACAAACAGCCGGACATTGGACCGTTGACTCATGGACACCTCCTGTCCGCTCGTCCGCTCGTCCGCTCGTCCACCGCTGGCCGCCGGTCGTTCGCGCGCCCTGATCCTCAGACGCCCCAGCGGCCGGGTGTGTTCCCTAGTCCAGGTACGCCTCCGGCACCAATCGCCGGGACAGCAGCCCGACGAGGGGGATCATCACTCGTCCGAGAATAAGCCCGTACAGCACTGTGGTCAGCGTCACACCCGGGACGACGTCCCAGATGATGCGCTCACTGCCCAGCACCGCACTCAGCAGTGCGGTGGCCAAGGCCGCGCCGCCGCAGGCCGCACCGGCGACCAGCGACATCACCCAGATATTTGACTCCTCGCGATCCATGAAGACACCGACGGCCAAACCCACGGCGACCAGCACGATCGACGCCAATCCGACGATGGCATCCGAGGGCGTCGCGATATCCAGGAGCGCGCCACCCAAAAACCCGGTCAGGGCACCCGGGCCTGGCCCCAGCGCCAGTGCCACCGCGACAACGGTCACCACAACGAGGTCCGGTGTCGCGCCCGGCAGGCCCAATCGGCTCAATACGGTCGTCTGCAACACGACCGCTGCCAGCAGCAGCGACCCAATCACGACCAACTGACGAAAAATCACCGACTAGTTCTCGTTTCCGTTTGCCACATCCGCACCTTCAGCCTCCGTGTCTGCCGAATTAGCGTCCGGCGAATCAACCCCGTCGTCCACGGTCGCCTCATCACCAGCATCGGCATTAGCCTGCGCGTCGCCGTCGTCGTTGTTCTCGCCTTCGGCATCCTCACCTCGCGGGGGAAGAACGGAATCGCGGGGATCATCTCGCGGGGGCCGGATGATCACACCGACGACGCTCAACTGCGACACGTCGACGAACGGACGAACGGTGGCGACCCGGGCCAACTGTCCGGCACTACCGGTGATGTCCACCACGTCGCCGATCGGGATCCCCGGCGCGTAGGGACGTCCCCCACGCGACCCGAAGGTCACGAGCGCGTCCCCGATGACCAACTCAGCTAGTGGATCCAGAAGCTGGAATTCCATCGCGTCCTGCCGTCCGGTTCCCGAGACGATGCCGATCTCCTCTGTCGTCGCCACCCGTCCACCAACGGCTGAGGACACATCCACCATCAACACCACGGTCGACGTCGTCGGGTTCACCTTCAGGACCCGACCGACCAGGCCATCACCGTTGATGACCGTCATGTCTTTCTCGATCCCGTCGAGGGATCCGGCATCGATGCCCACGGTCCAGGCGAAGTCCTGAGCCGGACCGACGCTGATCACTTCCGCCGGCGTGATGCGGTACCGCCCGGCCGACGAGACGCGCAGCAACTCATCCAGGGCCCGGGCGCGCGCTCGGTCGGACAACGTGGCGGAGAGCTCCTCGCTGAGCTTGGCGTTCTCTTCTTCGAGTTCGGCGATTTGGCTTGCTTGATCACGCCACGTGGAGAACGAGTCGCGCGCTCCGCTAAACGGCGACACAACAACGTTCACACCCTCTTGCACCACACCGAGGACGGCGCTCGCGGCAGCGCGAGCACTGGACAGTGGGCCGTCGCCGCCGCGCAGGTCCAGGATCACGAAGGTCAGCGATGCGACGAGCAGTGTCGCGATCGTGATCCTGATTCTGCGTGAGGGCATGTGTCGAGTTTTCCTCGTTCGATCAACCGAGCCGCAGTGTGCGGCCTACCGTGACTATCTTCGGGGTTCGGAGACGAGAACCTGCTGCAGCGCCTCGAATTCCTCCACGCACTTACCTGACCCGAGCGCCACGCACTCCAATGGGCGCTCGGCGACGATGATCGGCATTCCTGTCTCGTGCCTGAGCCGCTCGTCCAATCCCTGCAGCAGTGCTCCGCCACCGGTCAAGACGATGCCTCGATCCATGATGTCGCCGGACAACTCCGGGGGCGTTCTATCCAGCGTTGCTTTCACCGCGTCGACGATCGCGTTCACCGGCTCGTCCATGGCGCGACGGATCTCTTCGGCCGACACCACGATCGTGCGCGGTAAGCCGGTGACCAGGTCGCGTCCACGGATCTCCGCGTGCGGTTCGTCCGGACTGGGGAACGCGGAACCGACGGCCACCTTGATCTCTTCCGCGGTGCGCTCGCCGAGCATCAGCGAGTACTCCTTCTTGATGTACTGGATGATCGAATTGTCGAGTTCGTCTCCACCGACGCGAACCGACAGGCTCGTGACGATGCCGCCCAGGGAAATCACCGCGACTTCGGATGTGCCACCGCCGATGTCGACGACCATGTTTCCTGTCGGCTCGTGGACCGGCAGTCCCGCACCGATAGCCGCTGCCATCGGCTCTTCGATGATGAAAACTTTGCGAGCACCGGCGGCGTAGCCGGCGTCCTTGACCGCGCGCTGCTCCACGCCGGTGATCCCCGACGGAACACACACGATCAGTCGGGGCTTCGCCAAATGGCGGCGGCGGTGGACTTTTTGAATGAAGTAGCGAAGCATCCGCTCGGTCGTGTCGAAGTCGGCGATGACACCGTCCTTGAGTGGACGGATCGCCACGATGCTTCCCGGGGTGCGGCCGATCATCCGCTTGGCTTCCGAGCCGACGGCGAGAATGCCACCGGAGTTGCTGTTGATCGCTACCACGGAGGGCTCGTTGAGCACGATGCCGCGGCCACGCACGTAGACCAGCGTGTTCGCCGTGCCAAGGTCGACGGCCATATCGCGGCCGACGAACGAGGTGCTGGCAGCCATAACGCGACCTCTCTAGGGGGAAGTAGCTTCTGGCGCCCGAGGGCGCTGGGATGCAAGGCTACCCCTCACCTGTTCGGCCCGTCGTACCTCTAGTTCGCGGAGCCTGAACTCGCGTCGTTCCGCCCAGCCGTCCTGGGCATCCACCGGGGCGAGCCCGAAGGCCTCGGTGACCACGGCTCCGAGGTCTGCGCGATAGTCGTGACCGTGGCTGCGGAAGTCGCCCGGGCTCATATCGGTCGCATACAGGGTGTCGACGAGGACCTGCGCCCAGGTGACGCCTATCCGCCACTGCATATCCGGGGGCACCCCCCTTCCCTGGGCCGGCGACAGCCACGTTGGCCGGGTGTGTGCGAGGTCTGATCGAAATCGCACGACCGGATCTCCGTCGTGTTCGAGGAACCACACGCGCGGTGTCGGGTGCGCACGAAGCACCTGATCGATCTGCTCGGGTCTATCCAGCGTGACCGCGACGGGGTCGAACGCTCGATGAACATCGTCGTAGTCGACGCCCCCGGGTGTGCCGACCCACAACGCTGCGTCGATACCGAAACGATCGAGATCCGCGATGCCCGTCGCGAGAGCGGCCTGTTGCACCTTCGCCCCCAGGCTCTCCCCGTACAGCAGCAGTCGCGGTCGCCCGGATCCCGCGGATCCCGCAGATCGCCCGCCTCGCGAATCGCACTCGGCAGCGATGGCCTCCAGCAACGCCTGTTGTGTGCGGCGAGCAAGGTCGACCCGGTTCAGCGACAAGAAACTCGGTAGCAACCCGTAACCCACAGCCACTGAAGCACAGTCACCTCGGGATAGGAGTTCGACGACGTCGACCGGGGTGGCGTTCGCGTAGCCCGTTCCGGCGGGCGCCTGAATGACGAGGTGGGAGCGGTCAAACGCACCCGTTCGTCGCAGTTCCGCCATCGCGAGATCCACCCGCTGTTGCACGCTGGCCCCGGCGTCCCACCCGACGAACACGCGAATGGGTTCGGCGATGGGATCGGCTCCGGTGACGAAGCGGACGTCGTCACCGGTGGTGGCGGTTCCGACGTATCGCGCGCCTTCGCGGCCCACCCCGCGCGGATCGACGAGAGATCCAGGCCCGGTCGACACCAGGGGGCTGACCGGAGGTTCGCGAAAACCAGGGTCGAGGTCACGGGCTGCATTCGCGGTGTTGGTCAAGAAGCGCCGGCGCGCGACGACGGATCCGGCAACCAGGCCCGCCACAGCGACGCCCGCGACGCCCGCGCCTATGCCCACGCCAACGTTCGATGCCCGAGCACGGTCGCTGCCTGCGGCGGAAACAGAGCGTGCGAGGCAAAGGGCAGACCAACCCAACAGGGGCGGACCGACGACGGTCGTGGCACCGAGTCCGGCGAGGGCAACGGGAAACAACGTGCGCACACGACTCGGCCACTCCATCAAGGAGGGCCCGATGATGCGCACCTGTGCCTGCTAGTCCAGACCTACGAACCCAGACGTACTAACCCAATGCGGGGAAGAACAGCGCGATCTCTCGCGCAGCCGACTCCGGTGAGTCCGAGCCGTGCGTGACGTTCATCTGTGTTTCGGTCGCCAGGTCACCGCGGATCGTTCCGGGCGCCGCAGCAGCCGGATTGGTTGCACCCATCATCGATCGCCAGGACGCGATTGCCTCGGGGCCTTCGATGACCGCGGCCACCAGCGGCCCACCGGTGATGAAGTCGACGAGGTCGGCGAAGAACGGTTTGTCCTGATGCTCGCCGTAGTGCTCCTCGGCGACGGCACGCTCGAGGGTGCGCATTTCCAGGGCGATAACAGCGAAGCCTTTGCGCTCGATGCGCGAGAGGACTTCACCGACGAGTCCACGCTGAACGCCGTCGGGCTTAATGAGAACGAGGGTGCGCTCGGTCACGACTCTTCCTTCCACAGGGTGGGTGTGTCCCGGAGCCTAGTTGTCCGCACCGGTGCCATCGGACTCGGCGGCGCGCTCGGCCCGCAGTGCGTCGATTCGGCTGCCGTTGCGCACGGCGAAGAACCACAAGACGACGAAAATGCCGCCCACGATCCACATGGACGGCACCCACAGACCCCAGGCGAGAACGAAACCTTGCAAGACCCACCCCACGGTGACCCCGAATGGGCGCCCGAGTGTTCCCACGCCGGCGATCAAGGCGAGCGCCAGCAGCCCGCCGATGAGCAGTGAGCGGCCCATGCCGTCGACCGCACCGGTGCCGGCGGCCACCAGCGCCGCAAGAAAGACGACGATCGCTTCGAGAACCAGAACCGTCGAGCCGAGGACGCGCATCACTCCATCCTGTCGTCGTCAGCGGCATTGGGCATGTCGGGCCGCCCCATCTCACGGGCGAACAAGCGCAGAACATCACCCACGAGGACCACCGATCCGGTCACCAGCACGCCCGATCCCCCGACATCCCCGTCAGCGTCGGCGATTCCCATCGCACGGTCGACGGCGTCGAGCACTTCATCCTCGACGACAACGTCCTTGCCGGAGAAGTAGTTCTCCGCCACTCGCGCGAGATCGTCCGCCGGTAGTGCTCGAGGGGACGCCGGGGTCGTCACGATCAACTCATCCAACACCGGCTCGAGGGCTTCGAGCACACCGTGGGCATCTTTGTCCGAGAGCAGACCCACCACACCGATCAATCGATCGAAGGTGAACGAGTCGTGGATCGCCGCAGCCAGGGCGCGAGCGCCGTGCGGATTATGCGCGGAGTCGACCAGCACCGTGGGATCCAGGCGCACCGCATGCAACCGACCCGAACTATCCGCCGACGCGAATCCCTCGCGCACGATGTCGACGTCGAGAGGCTCATCGCCGGATCCAAGAAAAGCCTCGACCGCCGCGAGGGCGAGACACGCGTTCGACGCCTGATGCTCGCCGAAGAACGGCACAAAGACCTCGTCGTAGTCGCCGCGAAGCCCCCGCATCGACACCAACTGTCCACCGACCGCAACGTCGCGAGACAGCAACCCGAAGTCCTCCGCTTCGATCTTCAGCGGCACGTCGACTTCACGCGCCCGGGTCGCGACGACCGATCGCGCGTCGTCGGTTTGGCGAGCGGTGAGGGCGGTGCACCCGGGGGCGATGATGCCGGCCTTCTCGCGGGCTATCTGCTCGATTGTGTGGCCGAGATACTCGGCGTGATCCATACCGATCGGGGTGATGACCGCGACTGAGGCGGCGGCCACGGATGTCGCATCCCAGGTGCCGCCCATGCCGACTTCAATGATGGCGACATCCACGGGGGCGTCGGCGAAAGCCGCGTAGGCCAGCGATGTGATCACTTCGAAGTAGGACAGGGGAACACCGCCTGCGTCGGTGGAGTTCTTGTCCACTAGTCGTACGTACGGCTCGATGTCGTTCCAGGTGTCCAGCAGGCGCTCGGCGGTCACCGGTTCGCCGTCGAGTCGTATCCGCTCACGGGCATCCACGAGGTGCGGCGAGGTGAACAGGCCGGTGCGAAGACCGTAGGCGCGAAGAACCGACTCGATCATGCGTGCGGTGGACGTCTTGCCGTTGGTGCCCGCGACCTGGATGACCGGGTAGGCACGCTGTGGATCACCGAGCAGTTCCATCACCGACACGATTCGCGTCAACGACGGATCAATAATCGATTCCGGCCACCGCGATTCGAGTTCGGCCCACAGTTGGGGAAGGTCCACCACGCGAGCGTAGCCAAACGCCGGTGCTCTTAGGATGAAGCATCATGTCCGATTCGACGTCATCCTTTGCTGCCTCGGCCTCGTCGACGGTGCCGGACAAGCCAACGCTGGATGGGATCGAAGCGAAATGGTCAGCGGCCTGGGAGGAGCAGGGCACGTTCGGGTTCGATCGCAGCAAGACCCGCGACCAGGTGTACTCGATCGACACTCCCCCGCCAACGGTGAGCGGGTCGCTGCACGTCGGGCACGTTTTCTCCTACACCCACACCGACTGCATGGCTCGCTACAAGCGGATGCGCGGCTTCGAGGTCTTCTACCCGATGGGCTGGGACGACAACGGCCTGCCAACCGAGCGCCGCGTGCAGAACTACTACGGCGTTCGATGCGATCCGTCACTGCCCTACGACCCCGATTTCGAGCCGCCCGAGAAGCCCGACGCGAAGAACCAGATACCGATCAGTCGCCGCAACTTCGTCGCGCTCTGCGAGCGCCTGACCGTTGAGGACGAGAAGGCGTTCGAGGAACTGTGGCGTCGGATGGGCTTGAGTGTCGACTGGACGCAGACCTACCAGACCATCGACCGCAACGCCCAGCGCACCAGCCAGCTGGCCTTCCTGCGCAATCTTGCTCGCGGTGAGGCGTATCAGGCTGAGGCGCCGACCCTATGGGACGTGACGTTCCGCACCGCCGTCGCTCAGGCCGAACTTGAGGATCGCGAACGCGACAGCGCGTACCACCGCATCGGTTTTCCCATCTCGAGTCAGGACGACCCCGAGCGGATCTTCATCGAAACCACCCGACCGGAATTGCTCGCCGCATGCGTCGCCCTCGTGGCGCACCCCGACGACGAGCGCTACCAACCGCTGTTCGGCAGCACCGTGCGAACACCAGCGTTCGATGTGGAGGTGCCGGTCGTCGCGCATGCACTCGCCGATCCCGAGAAGGGCTCGGGGATCGCGATGATCTGTACGTTCGGTGACCTCACCGACGTCACCTGGTGGCGGGAGCTGCAGCTTCCCACCCGGCCGATCATCGGCTGGGACGGTCGCGTGATCCGAGAAACGCCCGCGTGGATAGCGACACCCGACGCCGCGGGGTTCTACGAGCGGATCGCCGGAGCCACCGCCCACACCGCGAAGGAGCGGATGGTGGAGATCCTCGGTGAGACCGGGCACATCGACGGCGATCCACGGCCGATCACGCATCCGGTGAAGTTCTTCGAAAAAGGAGACAAGCCGCTCGAGATCGTCACCACCCGTCAGTGGTACATCACCAACGGTGGCCGTGACGGTGAGCTGCGCGAGAAGTTGCTGGCGCGCGGACGCGAACTGATCTGGCATCCCGACCACATGAAGGTTCGCTACGAGAACTGGGTCGAAGGGTTGAACGGCGACTGGTTGATTTCCCGTCAGCGCTTCTTCGGCGTCCCGCTGCCGCTGTGGTATCGGCTGGACGCAGACGCGAACCCGGTGTACGACGGCCCCCTGA
>WLWL01000140.1 GCA_012103605.1 Candidatus Nanopelagicales bacterium | reverse complement strand
ACAAGGACTCCACCCTGCGCCTTCCCTGGGCGGGAGACTCCCGCTGTGACGTGTGGGTAGCCGCCTACGGACCGAAAGTCCTGGCGCTCACCGGGGAGGTCGGAGACGGCTTCATCCTTCAGTTGGCCGATCCGTCGATCGCCGAGTGGACCATCGGATCGGTCCGCGCAGCCGCCGCCGAGGCCGGCCGCGCTGCCGACGCGGTCTACAACTGCGTCGCCGCGCCCGCCTACATCACCGACGGGTCCGATGAGCAGAACGCACACGCACGCGATCAACTCCGCTGGTTCGGCGGCATGGTCGGCAACCACGTTGCCGACATCGTCGACCGTTACGGCGACAGCGGTGCAGTCCCCCAAGCGTTGACGGACTACATCAAGAACCGCCAGGGATACGACTACAACCAGCACGGGCAGGCTGGCAACACACACACGGACTTCGTTCCGGACGAGATCATCGATCGGTTCTGCATCATCGGAACCCCCGAAGACCACGTGCGGCGCCTCGAGGAACTCCGCGCACTCGGGGTCGATCAGTTCGCGGTGTACCTGCAGCACGACAACAAGGACCACACGCTGGCCGAATATGGAGAGAAGGTCATCCCGGCCATCCAGGAGACGGTGCTCGCGAAGTCCTGACCCTGACGACACGCAACCAACCCATCCGCGGCGACATCGACATCGAAGGGAAGCGCCGGTGACCGACACTGCGATCGCCGATCCGCCCACCTCTGCGGATGGGGCTTCGGTGGGTGCCGGGCGATCGCGCACGTTCGCCCGGCGAGCCCGCAACGGGGGCATCTCGTTGCTCTGGGCCCTTGCCGGCGTCGGCCTCGTCATCGTGATGTGGGAGCTCGTCAAGGCGCTGGGGAACGTCATCCCGCTGCCGCTGAACACCTCGGACATGACCATGCCGCACGTGTGGACCATGTTCGCGGCGATGGGTGAGCCGGAAGTTCGCGGCTCCGAGACCACCGTGCTCGACGCGGTTATCTCTGCGACGTTTCGGTCGCTACTTCTCGCCTTGGGCGGCTTCCTCATCGGTGTGGCGGTTGGGTTGCTTCTCGCGGTGATCATGCAGCGGTTCCTGTTCGCCGAGCGAGGCCTGCTCCCGTTCGTTATCGCTTCTCAAACGGTCCCCCTGATTGCGCTCGCACCGCTCATCGTCGGAATCGGAAACCAGGTCGAGATCGGACCGATCAAGTGGACAACCACCTACTCGGTGATGTTCATCGCCGCGTACTTGGCGTTCTTCCCGCTGTCCGTGGGAGCGTTGCGCGGGCTCCAGGCACCGACACCGACGTCACTGGAACTCATGCGCTCCTACGCGGCTACGCCCAATCAAACCGTGCGCAAGCTCCGCTTCCCATCGTCCATTCCCTACATCGTTCCAGCACTGAAGGTCTCCGCCGCGGCCTCTGTTGTCGGCACGGTGGTCGCCGAGATATCCACCGGCGTCCGCGGAGGCATCGGTCGCTTACTCATCGAGTACGCGCGCCAGATCACCTCCCAACCAGCCAAGGTCTACGTCGCCGTCTTCGGCGCTATCGCCCTTGGATTGGTGGTGGCCGCCCTGGTGACCGCCCTTGACGTCTACCTGACCCGCAACCTGCCCAAGGAGAAGAGCGCATGAGCACGGCGACAACCGAGCACGCAGTCCACGCCGACGGCATCTGGAAGATTTTCAACGAGGGCCAGTCCAACGAGGTAACAGCGCTGCAGGACGTGCACCTGACCGTCGAGTCCGGGGAGTTCATCTCGCTCATCGGGCCCTCCGGCTGCGGCAAGTCCACCCTGCTACGCGTCATCGCCGACCTCACCGACGCGACCAAAGGCGACATGCGCGTCGCCGGTCACACTCCCCACGAGGCTCGCCAGCAGCAGCTCTACGGGATGGCGTTCCAGCAAGCGGCACTCTTCGACTGGCGAACGGTGCGACGCAACGTGGAGCTCCCCCTGGAGTTGCAGGGATGGGACAAGGCCAAGCGCAAAGCCCGCGCCCTGGAACTCCTGGACATGGTGCAGCTCGCGGACTTCGCCGAACATCGGCCGTGGGAATTATCCGGCGGCATGCAACAGCGCGTAGCGATCGCCCGTTCGCTGGCAGTCGACCCGACGATTCTGCTGATGGACGAACCGTTCGGCGCCCTGGATGAGATGACGCGCGAACGCATGCAAAACGAACTCCTGCGCATCCGCAAGGAGACGGGCAAGTCGATCGTGTTCGTCACCCACTCGATCCCCGAGGCCGTCTACCTGTCCGACCGTGTCGTGGTCATGTCGCCCCGTCCCGGGCGCATCACCGACATCGTGGAGGTGCCCCTGGGAGACAACCGCGACGAGGACACCCGCGAAGCCGACGCCTTCTTCGACGCCGTTACCGCGGTCCGCGAGGCCCTGCGCGGCCGCGTGGGAGGTTCGGATGCGCGCGCCAAGGTGGGCGAAGTCTGATGTCCACCCAGACGGCCGATCGGCTGAAGTTCATTTGGCCACCGCTGCTCATCGCGGTGCTCTTCCTGAGTGCCTGGCAGCTCCTCGTGGTGGTCCGAGATATTCAGCCCTACCTGCTCCCGGCTCCCTCCCTGATTGCCGAGAACTTCTTCGGCGACATCGCCCTGATGTGGGAGACCGCCCTCTACACCGGAACGACGGCATTCCTCGGACTTGTGTTCGGAACAATGGTAGGCCTGGTCATGGCGCTTCTCGCCCAGCGCTTCTTCGTGGTTAACAATTTGGTCACTCCCCTTGCCGCCGGCCTGGCGGCAGTGCCCATCATTGCTCTAACACCGATACTGAACAACATGTTCAGCATCACGAGTCGGACCCCACGGGTGCTCGTGACCGCGATCATCGTGTTCTTCCCGATGTTCGTGAACGTCACCCGCGGACTGATTCAGGTGCAACCGGTGCAACTGGAGTTGATGCGCTCGATGAACGCCCAGCCACGAACCGTGCTGCGCGTCCTGCGCATCCCCAACGCCGTCCCCTTCTTCTTCACCGGAATGAAGGTCGCGGCCCCCCTTGCCGTCATCGCGGCACTGGTCGCCGAGTATTTCGGCGGCCCTCAACAAGGACTTGGCTCTCGAATAGCAAGTTCGGCAGCCAACACCGCCTACGGACGAGCGTGGGCATATGTAGTTGCAGCCATCATCGTCGGCCTGGCGTTCTACTTGATCGTCGTGGCCATCGAGCGATGGACAACACCCTGGACAGGCAGAGCACGTTCGGCCTGACACGAAGAAGGAGGAAGTATGCGCAACATCGCACGCAGTCGGTGGACTCAAGTTGTGAGTCTCGCCGCAGTCGGTGTGCTCGCGCTGTCGGCCTGCAGCAGCTCGGACTCGAGCTCTGAGGAGACCGCTGCGGAGGAAACCGCAGTGGAAGAACCGGCAGTCGAAGAGGACACCGAACCAGAGGAAACCGAAGAAGCTGAGGTCGAGGAGCCTGCTGCCGACGAGGGTTGTGCGGAACTGACTCCCGCCAGTCTTCAACTGCAGTGGTTCGTCCAGGCCCAGTTCGCTGGGTACTACGCAGCCAAGGACCTCGGCTTCTATGAGGACAACTGCATCGACGTCACCATCCTGGAGGGCGGCGTGGACATCGTTCCGCAGACCGTTCTCGCACAGGGCGGCGCTGACTTCGCTCTCGCATGGGTGCCCAAGGCGCTCGCATCGCGTGAGCAGGGAGCCGGCATCGTCGACATCGGCCAGGTCTTCCAGCGCTCCGGCACCTTGCAGGTGGCATGGGCCGATTCCGGCATCGAGTCCCCCGCGGACTTCCAGGGCAAGAAGATCGGTAACTGGGGCTTCGGCAACGAGTACGAGATCTTCGCAGCTCTCGGCAAGGAAGGCCTCGACCCGGCTTCCGACGTGGAGCTCGTCCAGCAGCAGTTCGACATGGTCGCCCTGCTGAACCGCGAGATCGATGCGGCTGAGGCGATGACGTACAACGAGTACGCCCAGCTGCTCGAAGCAGTGAACCCGGACACCGGTGAGCTGTACACCGCCGATGACTTCAACGTCATCAACTACGCGGATTACGGAGTCGGCATGCTCCAGGACGCCATTTGGGCGGATGAAGCCAAGCTTGGTG
>WLWL01000139.1 GCA_012103605.1 Candidatus Nanopelagicales bacterium | reverse complement strand
TCGCACACGTCACGTTGACCCGCTCCGAGCGCTCGCCGATCGCCGCCCTGGTGACGGAACTGTTGGAAGACGGAACCCTCTAAGCGTCGCTACGAGGGTGAGTGACTTTCTTCACACCTCACGTCACGTCGGTCCTGAGGCACCCGGAATGCCCCATTTGCCGGAAATCGACGGCGAGTTCCGGCGTGACAATTTCGAAATCGTTAGGCACGGTAGGGCAGATGTCTGTGCTCACTTTGCGTCACGCCTCGCGTCACACCGTTCGAAACGTTGCCGTTCGACCGCTCGCCCTCGCCGTGCGGATCGCCGTTCCGACGGTCCTCGTCGCAGCGCTCCTCCCCGCGGTGATGGCAACAACTGCCCACGCCGACGAAAAGATAGATCCATCTCTGAGCGTCGAGGCTGCGACGGTGGTGGACATGGACGGCAACCCGATCCCGGTGTCCGAGGATCCCGGTGCGCCCGCTGGCGACGGACAGAACGCTGTCGACGCCCAGGCCCCGGCCGGCGAGGCCGAGGGCGGCGCGATCGGTTCGGGCGATCTGAGTCACGCGCTGGGATCAAAACAGTCTCAGGACATGAAGGGGTACGAACCGTCGCTGTACCAGGGCAAGTGGTTCATGCCGAAAAAGGAAGAGCGTCGCCGCTGCATCATGGACCGAGAGTCCAATAACTCCTATCGCGCAGTGAGCGCGGGTGGGGTGTACCGGGGCGCGTACCAGATGAACCGCGGGCTAGCCATTGGTTCGACGCACACGATGATGAAGGAAGTCCGCAAAGAGTTGGGCGAGCCGGGGGTCCAGGCTCTCAAGCGATTGCGCAAGATCCCGACGCAGCAATGGAACCGTTATTGGCAGGACCGAGCGTTTTGGACCATTTGGCGTCAAGGCAAAGGCGCCTTCCACTGGCGCGGCGGTGCCTGGGGTTGCTGACGCGGTTTTGTTGCACCGACCGCGCTCGACCCGACTGCGCTCTGTCGACAAATCGAACTAGCGGCTACCGGGTGGCCCCACGGGGATAGACGTGGCGATCGGCCGAAGTGTCTCGGCGAAGAAGTCGTTCCCTTTGTCGTCCACCACGACGAACGCGGGAAAGTCAACAACCTCGATGCGCCACACGGCCTCCATACCCAATTCGGGAAAATCGAGCACCTCAACCTTGGTGATGTTGTCCTGCGCGAGACGAGCCGCGGGGCCGCCGATAGAACCGAGGTAAAAGCCTCCGTTCTCGTGGCACGCGGTGGTCACCTCGGGGCTGCGGTTTCCTTTCGCCAACATGACGAAGGAACCGCCAGCTTTTTGGAATTGATCGACGTACGAGTCCATCCGGCCGGCCGTTGTCGGGCCGAAGGAGCCCGATGCATAGCCCTCGGGAGTCTTCGCCGGGCCGGCGTAGTAGACCGCGTGGTCCTTGAGGTAGTCCGGTAGTGGCTCGCCGCGATCCAAGATCTCCTTGATTCGAGCGTGCGCAAGGTCGCGGGCGACGACGAGTGGGCCGGTGAGTGACACCCGTGTCTTCACCGGCAGTGTCGACAAGGTCGCGCGGATGCGATCCATGGGTTCGTTGAGATCCAAACGTACGACGTCGTCGTCCAAGTAGTCGTCAGTGATGTCGGGGAGGAATCTCGCGGGGTCCGGTTCGAGTTGCTCCAGGAACGCCCCTTCCGCCGTGATCTTTGCAAGTGCTTGACGATCCGCCGAGCAGGACACCGCGATACCGACGGGACATGATGCCCCGTGCCGCGGCAGTCGAATGACTCGAACGTCGTGGCAGAAGTACTTGCCCCCGAATTGAGCCCCGATGCCGAACTGCTGCGTCATGTGCAGGACGTCGGCTTCCATGGCGAGATCGCGGTAGCCATGCCCGGCGTCAGTTCCGTGGATGGGCAGATCGTCGAGGTAGTGCGCACTGGCCAACTTGGCTGTCTTGAGTGTGTGCTCGGCACTAGTGCCGCCGACGACGATCGCCAAGTGGTACGGAGGGCAGGCTGCGGTCCCGATCATGCGGAGTTTCTCGTCGAGAAAGGCCGCGAAGGTGTCCGGCTTGAGGAGCGCGGTTGTCTCCTGGAACAGGAAACTCTTGTTGGCGCTGCCACCGCCCTTGGCGATGAACAGGAACTCGTAGGTGTTCTCGTGCCCGGTGCGCGTGTCTGCGTAAATCTCGATCTGCGCGGGAAGGTTGCTGCCGGTGTTGCGCTCCTTCCACATACTCAGCGGTGATAGTTGTGAGTACCGCAGGTTGAGATTTCGGTACGCGTCGAAGACGCCACGACTGATGTGCTCCTCGTCCTGCCCGGTTGTCCAGATGTTCTGACCGCGCTTGCCCATGACGATCGCCGTGCCGGTGTCCTGGCACATCGGCAAGACCCCGCCGGCGGAGATATTGGCGTTCTTCAGCAGATCGAGGGCGACAAAGCGATCGTTGGGGCTGGCTTCGGGGTCATCGAGGATGGAGGCGAGTTGTGCCAGGTGATCGGGGCGAAGCAGGTGCGAGATGTCGTGGAACGCCTCATAGGTCAGCAGTCGAAGGACTTCGGGTTCGATGGAGAGAAACGAGCGCCCGCCGGCGTCAACGACGTTGATTCCCTCGGCGGTGACAAGCCGATAAGGGGTTTCGCTGCCGCCGGACTCTCGGGGCAGCAAATCGGTGTAGGAGAAATCCGTCACGACGCCAGCGTAAGCCCGCGGACGTGTGGGTGGAGGCCCATCAGTGAGCCGATCGGGTGGCGTCAGTCACCACGACCACCGAAATCTACGGCGGCGTACGTTGACAACTTCGCGAGGCGGTGCTCACTGCGGACGTCACGAATGGTGCCGCTCTTGCTGCGCATGACGATCGAATGAGTCGTGGGTCCGTCGCGCGTGTAACGAACCCCCTCCATGATCTCCCCGTCCGTGATGCCGGTTGCACAGAAGAAGATGTTCTCGCCGGAGACAAGATCGGCCGTGGTGAGCACCCGATCCAGATCATGGCCGGCCTCGAGGGCGGCGCGTCGCTCGGTCTCGTCGCGGGGCCAGAGACGACCCTGAATGCTTCCGCCGAGACAACTCATCGCGCAGGCCGCAATGATTCCCTCGGGAGTGCCACCGATGCCGGCGAGCACATCCACACCCGTTCCCTCCCGAGCCGCCATGACGGCGCCGGCGACGTCTCCATCCACGATGAACTTGATGCGCGCGCCGGACGCTCGAACGTCATCGACGAGCGAGCCGTGGCGGGGTCTGTCCAAAATGCACACGGTCAGATCGGCGACCCGCTCACCCTTGGCTCGGGCGATCTGCTGCAGGTTCCACTCGATCGGAGCCGTGATGTCAATCGTGTCGACACAGGCAGGCCCGACGACGAGCTTTTGCATATAAAAGACCGCGCTGGGATCGAACATGGCACCGCGCTCGGCTACCGCGATGACGGAGATGGCGTTGGGCATCCCTTTTGCTGCGAGAGTGGTGCCGTCGATGGGGTCGACCGCGACATCGACCTCTGCACCGCTGCCATCTCCGACGCGCTCACCGTTGAACAACATGGGGGCGGCGTCCTTCTCGCCCTCACCGATGACGACGACTCCGTCCATCGACACACTGCTGACCAGTGTTCGCATCGCGTTCACTGCGGCGCCATCGGCGCCGTTCTTGTCTCCACGGCCAACCCAACGGGCCGCGGTCATGGCGGCAGCTTCGGTGACCCGGACGAGCTCGAGAGCCAGGTTGCGATCTGGCGCCTCGGGGGCTCGCTCGTTCATTCGTTCAGCGTAGTGAGCCGCATCGTGCCCGTGCTAGTCATCCGGGCCAGCCACCCATGCTGCCCAGCGGCACCTCTGTCGCGGGAACTACCGAAATGCCGCATGATGACCAAGTGAGCACTCCCGAGCCGACCGGGCGCCGCAACCGCGGCTTGAAGCAAAGCGTCGGCGACATGCTCCGCTCGATGGTGGTGGTGCTCGCCGTGGTCGGAGCCATCCTGCTCGTGACCTGGCGCCCACAGCCGGCCGCGGTCAAGGCAGTCACGCTCGAGCCGCTCGTGACGCTCGCCAGTGGCCAAGCGTCCTTCCCGGTACTCGTCGTGGACTCTGATGCGCAACCTACGAGCGTTCGATGGGAGTCGACTCCCGCTTCAGACGGCGAGAT
>WLWL01000138.1 GCA_012103605.1 Candidatus Nanopelagicales bacterium | reverse complement strand
TCAGCAACGCGTGCAATCACATCTTGACGCCACTTGCGTTCGTTCTCGCTTGGCTGATCGTTGGCCCTCGCGAGTGGATCTCCCTGAAACTCATCATGGCCAGCTTCATTCTGCCGCTCTCGTGGATCCTTCTCACGATGACTCGAGGCGCCATCATCGACGCGTACCCCTACCCTTTCGTGAACGTCGTCAAACTCGGTTACGGGCCCGTCTCGACAAACCTCGCCGTCATTTTGCTTGCCTGCTGCGTGCTCGCACTACTGCTGTGGGGCATTGACAAGGCGATGGTGTTTCTCACGACAAGGCGCGAAGGAACAAAGGGCTAACGCGACATTCAACGTAGCTGCGCAGTACAGCATGCTTGCCAACCTGGCCCTGTCCGATGGCCAGCTCGCGCACATCACCCTTCAGCAGCAGGCACATGCCGACTATCGAGCCGCGTTCACCGCTGCGCCAGTTTGGGACGTGGCCTACTGGACTAATTCGAACCCAAGAGGTGGGCCAGACAGCAACGCCGTGCGCCCTAAGCCCAGGTCCCCATCCGAGCAACCCTCGGCCAGGGCCAGAAGAATTAGGAATGTGGGTTAGAGCTACTCAATCCAGGCGCTTGAACCCCTCACGAAATGGCAACCGTTAGCACCGACCAATCGTTGGCCAGTCTGATTTCGCCAATTGGACTGATGGTTGCTACGGATCCGACGCGCCGTGCAAATGTCATGGCGGGCACATCTCTGCGTAACGTCCACGTCATCAATGGCGTGAGACAATTGAGGAGCAGGGCGACCCCCGGCGCACAACACAACGAGGGCCCCACAAGGGCGAGAAAGGTAAGGCCAGCTGTTCAAGCGCATTCGCGCGTATTACTCGCAGGAAGCCACCAGCCGACGTGCCGTCGAGCGCGAGTGGCGCAAGCAACGGGAATTGGCAGGGCCCTACGGCTCAAGCCACGTCGAGGAGATCGACGCGATTTTCTCCCGTCACCTGTAACCCCGGTAAGGAAAGCGCCTCCTGGCGGAAATTCTCGCCGGGAGGCGCTTTTTGCTGTGCCTCCAACCCGAGGTGGGGGCCGTGTCGCCTCTGGTGACGAGATGACCAAGAATGTGGACGATCGGGAGAAACTGTGACCACGAATAGCGAGATGCCGTCGGGCCCGTCGGCCGGTCATGTCCTCATCGTGGGGGCAGGACCCGGACTCGGGATGGCCTTCGCTCGCCGCGCCCTCGCGGGTGGATCGGACGTCACGTTGGCTGCTCGTTCAGCGGACACACTCGATGAGATGGTGTCGCATCTCGGCCCCGAGGGTGGGCGGGTGACGACCCTGGTTGTCGATGCGTCGCAACCGACGGCGCTCCGCGACACGGTGGCCACCTACGCCGACGCGTGTGACCCGGCAATCGACTGCGCGTTGTTCAACGTGTCCGCCTGGGTACCGGGAGGTCTCAACAGTGATCTCGATGCCGTGAGCTCCGGGCTCGATGCCGGAGTCGTCGCGGCTCTGGCGATGACCCAGGCGGTGGTTCCGCGCATGGCCACCCGGTCGTCCCCGCGCATCCTGTTCACCGGAGGTGGAACGGCGGACTCCCCGATCGTGGCCAGCATCGGGCTCGGGCTGCAGAAGGCGGCGCTTCGCAATCTCGCCATCGCGCTCGACAAGGACCTGCGCGAGACGACGATTGCGGTGCGGACGCTGACCATCCGCGGAAGCATCGCTCCCGGAACGGCATTCGATCCGGACCGAATCGCTCGCTCGTTATGGCAAATCGCCGACAGCGACGACGTTGTTCACGAGTTCACCGGTGCCGGCCACTAGCGGCCCGCACCAAGAACTCGTGCGAGCGACGCTCTACTCCTCGCAGGACTCTTTCATCACGATCACCGTCAATGTCGAGATGTCCGGATCCCCGCCCCCTGGCGGTGTGGCGGAGATCTTCACCTTGGCCGTGCCTGGCTTGCGAGCGGTGATCATCCAGGTGGTGGTGCCGGGTGCTCCGGCGAGGGCGGAGGCCGAGGGGGTGTACTCGCCCTTGCTCACCTTGATGGCCTTCTTCTTCCCCGTCGTTGACGCTGACCATTGGTACCCGGTAGTGCGGTTGGTCTGGAGCGTCAAGTCGATCTTCTCTCCGGGCATCAATCGGACCTGACCCGGTAGTTCGGTCACCGTCAAGGTGACCTCACCAGTTGAGTTCGCCTGTGCGTTGGCGGGTGCGCTGAGGCCTGCGAGACTCGTGGCGAAAAGAAAAGTAGCCGAGAGGGTTGCAATGGTACGAGTTAGTGACTTCATGTCTGCAGTTAAGCACAGGAACCCTTGATGAAGGCATATCAGCCGGCTTTGGTGTAGGAAACTGAGACCGTGGTTAGCGGTTTGCGATTGTTATCGCGGACCACAGGGTACTTGGTCGTCACGTCAGCGCCACGTTGTCGGGCACCAGCCGTGACAGTGTCAAAGTTAAGGTCTCGGCCTGGTAACGCATTTTTCAAGTACCTTTCTATGCGCTCACAGCGCTTCTTTGCCAGGCGAGTGTTTGCTTTCTTATTCTTCATTGAGACCGATATTCCAGTCACCTGGATAGTGACCAAAGATCTTGGTGGAACATTGCGAATCAGTTGCGTGAGTTTTCGTTTTGATTTTGAGTGAAAACGATGAGAGCGTCCCTTGAAGAAATACGAACTTTTCGCATTGAGCGTTCTGGTGACAATCGCTCGTGATCGAAGCTTGATTGGCGTGGTGAATTGGAAGCGGCCTGATGCACGAGTTTCTCCCTGCAGGGTCATCGTCCACCCGCCCAGGCATTGGTTGTCTGGGTCGAAGGGAATTGAGGACTCAGTGAGGCTTGCTCCTGACCCAATCTCGATGTCTCGGGATTCGAGGACGCAATCTGAGCGATCGGGGTCCGCGAACGTGAACGACACCGTCAGCGTGCTGTTGTCAGCGAGGCCCCGAATATCCAACTCAACATCGTCTCCATCGACCAGCGCTAACGCGTCCTCGTTATCGACCTCTCGTTGGCTACCGGAGGGGTCAAGCGCCTCAGCGGAAATCTCAACTCCCGAACCACTGGACACGTACTTGTCCCGGTCGGTATCAGGACTCCACGTGAGAACGGTCGCGGTGGTGTCGGTGACGGCAGGCTCTGGTACCGGATCTGGTACGGGATCTGGTACCGAAGCTGGTACCGGATCTGGTACCGAAGCTGCGGCTGTCACGGAGAACGAGCGTGAGATTCCGGGTGCGGCGTCGTAGTTCGCATTTCCTGCTTGACTTGCGGCAAGCGTGCAGGTCCCGGATGTGATGAGGCGCACGGTGAAACCTGTCACCGAACACACGGGGACCGTGGTTGATGCCATGGTCACTGTCAGGCCTGAGTCTGCGGACGGCGTCACGTTGAAGGTTCCCAGGCTCAATGCCTTCGAGCCTGGGTTCGCAAAGGTGATCGTTTGTGTGGCTTTGCTCACGGTCAGGGACCGTGTGACGTCGGCAGCCGCCAGATAGTCGCCTGCCCCCGCTTGGCTGGCCACCACTGTGCAGGCTCCCTCATCAACGAGTGTCAGCGTTGTGCCGGCCACGGTGCATACCGGTAGCGTCGTTGAAGTGAGGGTTACTGCCAGGCCCGAGTCCGAGGTGGCCGTGAGGCTGACCGCTCCCGTAGGCAGTTCCTGGTCACCCGGGTTCGCGAACGTGATCGTTTGGGCGATCCCGCATTCGTATTCCATGTCGACGTTTCCGTCGTCAATCGCGAATTTCACATAGGTGTAGTCCTGGTCAAGCGTGTAGGTCAGGGTCGCCGGAAAAGTAGTCGTGGATGTCTTCGACGAGAAGGAGGCAGGAACGCCCGGGGCGGCAGACGTGCCCGCCAGAATGTGTGCGGTCGTAGGCGTTCGCGTGGGATTACTGAAGGTGATCTTCAGCGTTTCTCCCGTCGAAAACGTGAACCCCCCACTCACCTGCTGCCAGTAGTCGTCGGATCCGGTGTACGAGCCCTTGTCATCAACGGCCTGACATCCGGTACTCAACGCCGCGGAGGCTGCCGGAGCGATGGCGACGAGCCCGCTTGCCGCAAGCACTATGGCGGTCACGGCTGATCCGCAGCGAGCGAGCGTTCGTGGCGTGCGACGGTGGATGATGT
>WLWL01000021.1 GCA_012103605.1 Candidatus Nanopelagicales bacterium | reverse complement strand
TTTGACTTCTCCTCGCGCGGCGTCCGCTCCTTGCGGTCACGGCGTTCGCCGCCTCCGCGTCGGTCGGTTCCTGACATGTTTTCCTCTTTCGCTCTCGGTCGTCTCAGAAGTCCAGGCCGGTTTCGCGCGCACCCTCAGCAAGGGCTGCGACACGACCATGGAACCGGTTTCCCCCACGATCGAAGATAACCGTTCCAATGCCGGCGGCTTTCGCCCGCTCAGCGACCAATTGGCCGACCTTGCGAGCCTTTGCTGTCTTGTCGTCACCAAGCCCGCGCATCTCGGACTCCATGGTGGAAGCGGAGGCGAGTGTGTGGCCAGCAACGTCGTCGACGACCTGAGCCGTCATGTGTCGCGCGGATCGAGTCACGACCAGCCGTGGCCGCTCCGCGGTTCCGGCAACCTTCTTGCGGACTCGAATGTGGCGACGCTTGCGCCCGACGGCAACTTTGTTGCCGGAGCCCAACTTCACGCCATATGTGCTCGTGCTCATCGCTATTTGCCCGCCTTTCCGGCCTTGCGACGGATGACTTCGTTCTCGTACCGAACACCCTTACCCTTATAGGGCTCCGGCTTTCGCAACTTGCGAATGTTCGCCGCTGTCTCACCGACCAGTTGCTTGTCGATTCCGGTCACAGAGAAGCGGGTCGGGCTCTCCACGGCGAACGAAATTCCGTCGGGGGCCTTCACCGTGATTGAGTGGCTGTAACCCAGAGCGAACTCCAGATCCTGGCCTTTGGCCATCACCCGGTACCCAGTGCCGACGATCTCGAGGGTCTTGGAGTAGCCCTCTGTCACCCCGGTGACCATGTTGCTCACGAGTGAGCGCGTCAGGCCGTGGAGCGCCTTCGAAGAACTCTCATCGTTTGGACGCTGGACAACCAGGCTGCCGTCTTCCTCGGCAACGATGATGGGATCGGCGACATCGAGGGTCAAGGATCCCTTAGGCCCGGTCACCGTCACCGATCGACCGTCAATGGATGCCGTGACACCCGAGGGAACGGGGATGGGCATCTTGCCAATACGTGACATGGCGCTCCTCCCTACCAAACGTAGGCGAGGACTTCCCCACCTACGCCCTTCTTCGAAGCCTGCCGGTCCGTCAGCAATCCGTTCGACGTCGACAAGATGGCGATGCCGAGCCCACCGAGAACCCGGGGCAACGACGTACTCTTGGCGTACACGCGCAATCCGGGCTTCGAGACACGGCGCAACCCCGCGATCGACCTCTCGCGTGAGGGGCCGTACTTGAGCTGCAACGTGAGTGTCTTGCCGACTTCAGCGTCCGCCACGTCGTAGCCGGCGATGTAGCCCTCCGACTTCAGAATCTCAGCGATATTCGCCTTGATCTTGGAGTGCGGCATCGCAACGTCTTCGTGGTACGCCGAGTTGGCGTTGCGCAGACGGGCAAGCATGTCCGCGATCGGGTCTGTCATTGTCATGGCCTACCGGCCTTCCTCGCCGTGGTTTCCCCTGCTCTTGCTGAGGACCTGCGACGTCGTTACCAACTGCTCTTCGTGACTCCGGGTAGCTCACCCGCGTGGGCCATCTCGCGAAGGCACACACGGCACAAGCCGAACTTGCGGTACACCGAGTGCGGGCGCCCGCACTTGGTGCAGCGGGTGTACGCCCGCACCTTGAACTTGGGGGTCTTGCGCTGCTTTTCGATCAACGCCTTCTTCGCCATGGCCTACGCCTCCTTGAACGGGAAGCCCAGCAGCCGAAGCAGCGCGCGCCCCTCGTCGTCATTGGTTGCGGTGGTCACGACGGTGATGTCCATGCCCCGCGTACGGTCGATCTTGTCCTGGTCGATTTCGTGGAAAACCGATTGCTCGCTCAAACCGAATGTGTAGTTGCCATTCCCATCAAACTGCTTGGGTGACAGACCACGGAAGTCGCGAATTCGCGGGAGAGCGATCGACAGGAGACGGTCGAGGAACTCCCACATCCGATCCCCACGCAACGTCACGTGAGCACCGATCGGCTGACCTTCACGCAATTTGAACTGAGCGATCGACTTGCGTGCCTTCGTGATCTGCGGCTTTTGACCGGTGATCTCCGTGAGGTCTCGGATGGCGCCCTCGATCAACTTCGAGTCCCGTGCGGCTTCACCGACGCCCATGTTCACGACAACCTTGGTGACCGTGGGGACCTGCATGATGTTCGAGTAACCGAAGTCACTTTGCAGACCCGGAACGATCTCTTCCCGGTAGCGCGCCTTCAGGCGCGCCTTGGTATCGGTGGCCATCACAGATCCTTCCCTGTGCGCTTGGAGATCCGCACGTTGCGCTCCGACTCGTAGGTGGAGCCGTCTGGGCGACGCTTCTCAACCTTTTCCTTGCGGTACCCGATGCGGGTAGGCCGGCCGTCTTCCGGATCGACAACCATGACGTTGGAGACATGAACTGGTGCCTCGGTCGTCACGATGCCGCCGGTCTTCGCGCCGCGGGCGTTTTGGCCCACTCGCGTGTGCTTCTTGATTCGGTTGACACCTTCCACAATCACCCGGTCAGAATCCGGATACACCTCAATGACCTTGCCGGTGAGTCCGCGATCCTTGCCCGAAATCACCTGGACAGTGTCGCCTTTGCGAACGTGGAGTTTGCTCATGGCTACAGCACCTCCGGGGCAAGAGAGATGATCTTCATGAACTTCTTGTCGCGCAGCTCCCGGCCGACCGGCCCGAAGATGCGCGTTCCGCGAGGCTCGTTCTCACCCTTGAGAATCACCGCAGCGTTCTCATCGAAGCGAATGTACGACCCGTCCGGGCGACGGCGCTCTTTCCTGGTGCGGACGATGACGGCCTTGACGACCTCGCCCTTCTTGATTCCGCCGCCGGGGATAGCGTCCTTGACGGTGGCGACGATGACGTCTCCGACCCCTGCGTAACGTCGTCCTGAGCCACCGAGTACCCGGATGCACAAGATCTCCTTGGCACCGGTGTTATCGGCGACTCGCAATCGCGACTCTTGCTGGATCACTGCTTCTCTCCTGATCGTCTGCCGGTTCTCTGTTCGAGCCTGGCGGAACCCCTCCGACTGCTGTTTGCGGTCGGCTTGTCTACTTGGCCTTCTCCAAAACCTCGACCACGCGCCACCGCTTCGTGGCCGACATCGGTCGCGTCTCCATGAGCAGGACGCGGTCTCCCACACCCGCGGAGTTCTGCTCGTCGTGCGCCTTCAACTTGCTGGTGCGACGAACGACTTTGCCGTACAGCGGGTGCTTGAAGCGATCCTCGACGGCAACGACAACGGTCTTGTTCATCTTGTCGCTCACGACGAGGCCTTCGCGGACCTTGCGGTAGCCCCGGGCTTGCGTTTGCGTGGCGCTCATGCGGCACCCTCCTCGCCGTCACCGGCATCGTCTGACATCTCAAGCATGGGAGTGATTCCGAGTTCCCGTTCCCGCATAATCGTGTAGATGCGAGCGATGTCCTTGCGGACGGCGCGAAGACGGCCGTGACTCTCCAACTGACCAGTAGCACCCTGGAATCGAAGGTTGAAGAGTTCTTCCTTCGACTCGCGGAGCTTGGTCACAAGCTCTTCTTGCGTCAGGTTGCGCAGCTCGCCTGCTGCTATACCCACTGCCATTAGTCCTCACCTGCTTCATCGCGTCGGATGATCCGACACTTCATCGGAAGTTTGTGCACCGCCCGCATGAGCGCCTCGTGCGCCAATGCCTCGTCCGGATAGGACAACTCGAACATGACGCGTCCAGGCTTGACGTTGGCTACCCACCACTCAGGGGATCCCTTTCCGGATCCCATGCGAGTCTCCGCTGGCTTCTTGGTCAACGGACGATCCGGGTAGATATTGATCCACACTTGACCACCACGCTTGACGTGACGGGTGATCGCAATACGGGCCGCCTCGATCTGCCGGTTCGTTACGTAGGCTGGTTCGAGAGCCTGAATGCCGTAGGTACCGAAAGTGACACGCGTGCCACCCTTGGCAGCACCCGACCGCTTGGGGTGGTGCTGCTTACGGTGCTTGACCCTTCGAGGTATCAACACGATCAGCCCTCCTGTCCTGCGGGCGCTGCTTCCGCCGATGCCGCCGACTCATCGGTGGCAGCGGCTTCTGCCGGTGCTTCTGCGGTGGCGGGTGCTTCGTCGTCCCGGCGACCTCGTCGCGGCCGCTCCGGTCGTGAGCGCTGGCCGCTCAAACGAGCTGCCGCGGCGGCGGCTTCCCTTTCCGCCCGTGAGCCAAGCGCTTCACCCTTGTAGATCCACACCTTGACACCGATGCGACCGAACGTCGTGCGGGCCTCGTAAAAGCCGTAGTCGATATCGGCTCGCAGCGTGTGCAACGGAACGCGTCCCTCGCGATAAAACTCGGTCCGGGACATTTCCGCGCCGCCCAAACGGCCGGAGACCTGAACACGGATGCCCTTGGCTCCCGCCTTCATCGCACTTTGCATCCCCTTGCGCATCGCGCGCCGGAAGGACACCCGGCTCGACAGCTGCTCAGCAATGCCCTGGGCAACCAACTGGGCCTCGATCTCGGGGTTCTTCACCTCGAGGATGTTCAACTGCACCTGCTTGCCCGTCAGCTTCTCGAGGTCGCCACGGATCCGGTCCGCTTCAGCGCCGCGACGACCGATGACGATGCCCGGGCGCGCGGTATGGATATCCACCCGGACTCGCTCCCGGGTCCGCTCGATCTCGACCTTGGCGATTCCAGCTCGCTCCATGCCCTGACTCAGCAGCTTGCGAATCTTCACGTCCTCTTCGACGTAGTCGCGGTAGCGCTGACCCTTCTTGACATCGTCGGCGAACCAACGAGAGGTAAAATCGGTGGTCACGCCCAGCCGGAAGCCGTGCGGGTTAACTTTCTGTCCCACGATCAGCCCTCTTCCTTCTTGGCGGTCGTCTTCTTCGTAGTCGACTTCTTGGTGGTCGACTTCTTTGTTGTCGACTTCTTGGCGGTCGACTTCTTTGTTGTCGACTTCTTAGCGGTCGACTTTTTCGCGGTGCTCTTCTCAGTGGACTTCTTAGCGGTCGACTTCTTTGCGGTGCTCTTCTCAGTCGTCTTTGTGGCCGCGCTCGTGTCCGAGGTCTTCTTCGCGGTCGACTTCTTCGCTGTTGACTTCTTGGCCGGTTCCTCGGCGGTCTTGGGTTCCGGAGGTGTCGCCGCCTTAGCCTTCGCCGGGCGGACATCCTGCTCAATAACGACGCCGTCAGAAACAACGACGGTGATATGGCTGGTCCGCTTGCCAACTCGGTAGGCGCGTCCTTGCGCGCGAGGGCGAATGCGCTTGAGCGTGGGGCCCTCGTCCACGAAAGCCTGGGCAATCACCAGGTCGCGGGCTTGCATGCCGTGGTTGTTCGTGGCGTTGGCAATCGCACTCGCGAGCACTTTGCCCACCGGTTCACTCGCAGCTTGTGGAGCGAACCGCAGCACGTCTTGCGCGTCTCCCGCCTGCATCCCACGGATGAGGTCGATGACGCGCCGTGCCTTCATGGGCGTGACGCGGACGTACCGCGCTTGGGCCCTGGCTTCCATTGCTTTCCCCTTGCTCGCTCGTCGTGACTGGTAGTTGGTTTGGTGTGCTGGCGACCTATTGACGTCTGGACTTGCGGTCGTCTTTCACGTGTCCCTTGAACGTCCGCGTGGGTGCAAACTCACCGAGCTTGTGTCCCACCATGTTCTCGCTGACGAACACGGGAATGTGCTTGCGCCCGTCGTGGACGGCGATCGTGTGTCCGAGCATGGCCGGCACGATCATGGAGCGGCGCGACCACGTCTTGATCACGTTCTTGGAACCGGACTCGTTTTGCGCGTCCACCTTCTTGATGAGGTGGTCGTCGACGAACGGACCCTTCTTCAGACTGCGTGGCATCTGTTGATCCCCTAGCGCTTCTTGCCGGTCTTGCGGCGGCGGACGATGAACTTGTCGCTGGCCTTCTTGGCCTTGCGAGTGCGACCCTCAGGGCGGCCCTTCGGATTGACGGGGTGACGGCCGCCGGAGGTCTTTCCTTCTCCACCGCCGTGTGGGTGGTCGACCGGGTTCATGGCCACACCACGAACAGTCGGGCGCTTGCCCTTCCATCGCATGCGGCCAGCCTTACCCCAGTTGATGTTCGACTGCTCGGCATTGCCGACCTCACCGACCGTTGCACGAGAACGCAGGTCAACGTTGCGAATCTCTCCCGACGGCATACGCAACTGCGCATAGGGGCCGTCCTTCGCGACCAACTGCACGCTGGCGCCGGCCGATCGAGCAATCTTGGCTCCCCCACCCGGCTTGATCTCCACCGCGTGGATAACGGTTCCCACCGGAATGTTGCGCAGAGGCAGGTTGTTGCCGGGCTTGATGTCAGCACTGGGACCAGTCTCGACGCGGTCGCCTTGCTTCAACTTTTCCGGAGCGATGATGTAGCGCTTCTCACCGTCGGCGAAGTGCAACAGAGCGATGCGAGCGGTGCGGTTGGGGTCGTACTCAATGTGAGCGACCTTGGCAGGCACGCCGTCCTTATCCGCCCTCTTGAAATCAATGAGCCGGTAGGCGCGCTTGTGACCACCGCCCTTATGTCGGGTAGTGATCTTTCCTGAGTTGTTTCGACCGCCCGACTTCGACAGTGGCCGCAGCAGAGACTTCTCGGGTTCTGACCGCGTGACCTCGACGAAATCGGCAACGCTCGAGCCGCGACGACCGGGGGTCGTGGGCTTGTACCTACGGATTGCCATGGTGTGTCCGTTCCTTCTATCTCGTCAATTCACGCCGGTCAGGAGACCGGTCCTCCGAAGATGTCGATGCGGTCGCCAGCAGCAACAGTGACGATCGCGCGCTTTGTCGCTGCACGACGCCCCCACCCGTACCGGGTACGCACCCGCTTACCTTCACGATTGTTGGTGTTCACGCCGGTCACCTTCACACCGAACACCTGCTCGACCGCAAGCTTGATCTGCGTCTTGTTGGCGTCTGGGGCGACGATGAACGTGTACTTGTTCTCATCGAGCAAGCCGTAACTCTTCTCCGAGACAACGGGAGAGATGAGTACGTCTCTGGGGTCGGCGATCCTCATGCGCCCACCTCGCTTTCGGATGCGACGGCCTTGGCGCCCTTGCCGGATGCGGGTCCGGAGACGAAGACATCGAAAGCCGCCCGGGTAAAGACGACACCGTCGTTCACCAGGACGTCGTAGGTGTTCAACTGATCGGGTGCAACCACCATGACCTCCGGCAGGTTGCGAAGGCTGAGCCACGATGCCTCTTCGTCACGGGTGACGACAGCCAAGCAGCCACCTTCAACCCCGAGTGCAGCGAGCGCTGCTACCGCAGCCTTCGTGGACGGGATGTCCTCCGAGGCAAAGGTCGTAACAACGTGCACGCGTCCGTCCCTGGCTCGATCAGACAGAGCGCCGCGAAGGGCGGCGGTCTTCATTTTCTTGGGAGTGCGTTGGGTGTAGTCACGAGGGGATGGCCCGTGCACGGTGCCACCGCCGGTGAACTGCGGCGCCCGGATCGACCCTTGACGGGCACGGCCCGTTCCCTTCTGCTTGTACGGCTTGCGTCCACCGCCGCGGACCTCAGCCCGCGTTTTGGTGTCGTGGGATCCCTGTCGGGCTGCAGCAAGCTGGGCGACAACCACCTGGTGGATCAGGGGGACGTTGACCTGAACGTCGAAGACCTCCGCGGGGAGATCGACCGAGCCCGACTTCTTGCCTGCCGGGTCGAGAACATCTACCGACGTCATGCGCTGACCTCCTTCATGGCTTCCTTTGCGGCCGTCGTGACGAGAACGAGACCACCCTTGGGGCCAGGGACAGCGCCCTTAAGGAGCAGCAGACCTTTTTCGGTGTCCACCCCCGCAACCGACAGGTTTTGCGTGGTCTGACGATCAGAGCCCATGCGACCAGCCATCCGCATGCCCTTGAAAACACGCCCAGGAGTCGCGCAGCCACCGATCGAACCAGGTGACCGGTGCTTGCGCTGCACGCCGTGCGATGCACGCAACCCGTGGAAGCCATGACGCTTCATGACGCCGGCAAAGCCTTTGCCCTTGGTAGTCCCGACAACATCGACCCGCTGGCCAACCTCGAACGTATCCGCACCGAGTTCTTGCCCGAGGGTGTATTCGGAGGCATCGGCTGTCCGCAACTCGACGAGATGGCGGCGCGGGGTGACGCCCGCTTTCGAGAAGTGACCACCCATTGGCTTGTTCACCTTGCGCGGATCGATGGCCCCAAAACCCAACTGCACGGCGTCGTATCCGTCCGTTTCCGGGGTACGCACCTGCGTCACGACGCACGGGCCAACCTGAACGACGGTCACCGGGATGACACGGTTGTTGTCATCCCAGATCTGCGTCATACCGAGCTTGGAGCCCAGGACGCCCTTGATTGTTCTCGACATGACCTATCCCCTACAGCTTGATCTCAATATCGACGCCAGCCGGCAGGTCAAGGCGCATAAGTGAATCAACGGTCTTCGGTGTCGGGTCGAGAATGTCGATGAGTCGCTTATGCGTTCGCATCTCGAAGTGCTCGCGAGAGTCCTTGTACTTGTGCGGAGAGCGGATGACGCAGTAAACGTTCTTCTCGGTCGGTAGCGGAACGGGTCCGGCCACCTGCGCACCGGTACGGGTAACCGTCTCGACGATCTTCTTCGCCGAGGAGTCGATCACCTCGTGGTCATAGGCCTTGAGCCTGATGCGGATCTTTTGTGCCGCCATGGTGGCTTGCCGTCCTTCTTCTCGTTCGTGCGTCGATGTCTGGTGCCCCAACTACGCGAGTTAGGTCTTGCTGGTGTCGCATTCCGTGGTGGGCGGTGGGTCGCACCGCCCACCACGAAGCAGCGGCAGTCTCCTAGTTCAGGATCTTCGTGACGCGGCCGGCACCGACAGTGCGGCCACCTTCACGGATCGCGAATCGCAGACCCTCATCCATGGCGACGGGCTGAATGAGCTCGACGCGCATGTCCGTGTTGTCACCCGGCATAACCATGTCCTTGCCCTCGGGCAGGTGCACGACACCGGTGACGTCGGTCGTCCGGAAGTAGAACTGCGGACGGTAGTTGTTGAAGAACGGAGTGTGCCGGCCGCCCTCATCCTTGGAAAGGATGTACGCCTGTGCCTCGAACTCCGTGTGCGGGGTGATCGACCCGGGCTTGCAGCAGACCTGACCTCGCTCAACGTCCTCGCGCTTGGTGCCACGCAGCAGGAGGCCGACGTTCTCGCCCGCTTGGCCCTCGTCGAGCAACTTGCGGAACATCTCGACGCCGGTGACTATCGTCTTCTGCGCCTCGCCTGGGCGAATTCCGACGATCTCGATCTCCTCGTTCACCTTGACCATGCCACGCTCGATGCGACCCGTGACAACAGTGCCGCGACCGGTGATCGTGAAGACATCCTCAATCGGCATCAGGAACGGCATGTCGATCTCACGCTCGGGAGTGGCGATGTACTCATCGACCGCACCCATGAGCTCCATGATCGCGTCGGCCCACTTCTCGTCTCCCTGGAGAGCCGGGAAGGCAGCAACGCGGACCACAGGGACGTCGTCTCCGGGGAACTCGTAGCTGCTGAGGAGCTCGCGAACCTCCATCTCGACGAGCTCGATGAGCTCTTCGTCGTCCACCATGTCGCACTTGTTCAGTGCAACAACGATGGCCGGCACGCCCACCTGACGGGCCAGGAGCACATGCTCCTTGGTCTGGGGCATCGGTCCGTCCGTGGCCGCGACCACGAGGATGGCGCCGTCCATCTGCGCGGCGCCGGTGATCATGTTCTTGATGTAGTCGGCGTGACCGGGGCAGTCCACGTGTGCGTAGTGGCGAGCCTCGGTCTCGTACTCGACGTGCGCGATAGAAATGGTGATACCGCGCTGCCGCTCCTCCGGAGCCTTGTCGATCTCGTCGAAAGGTGTGAAGGGGTTGACCTCGGGGTAGCGGTCATGCAGCACCTTCGTGATGGCTGCAGTCAGCGTCGTCTTGCCATGGTCGATATGACCGATGGTGCCGATGTTGATATGCGGCTTGGTGCGCTCGAACTTGGCCTTGGCCACGTGCGTTCTCCCTTGTCTTGTGCCGTCCGGCGTTGCGCGGATCGGTTATTGCGGTTGGTTCTCTTCTGTTGTTGTGATCCGCGACTATTCGCCGCGAGCTTTCGCGATGATCTCCGTTGCCACGGCCTGGGGGACCTGGGCGTAGGAGTCGAACTGCATGCTGTAACTCGCTCGGCCCTGCGTGCGACTGCGAAGGTCGCCCACGTAGCCGAACATCTCCGACAGCGGAACGAGTGCCTTGACGACGCGAGCGCCAGAACGCTCCTCCATCGCCTGCACTTGACCACGTCGAGAGTTCAGGTCACCGATGACGTCGCCCATGAAGTCCTCTGGCGTGGTGACTTCGACGGCCATCATCGGTTCGAGAAGCGCCGGCTTGGCGCGGTTGGCAGCGTCCTTAAACGCCATTGACCCGGCGATCTTGAACGCAAGCTCGGAGGAGTCAACGTCGTGGTAGGCGCCGTCGAGGAGTGTGACCTTGACATCGACCATGGGATATCCAGCGAGAACGCCGTTCTCCATCGCCTCTTGGCAGCCAGCGTCCACCGAGGGGATGTATTCCCGCGGAATACGCCCACCAGTCACCTTGTTCTCGAACAGGTAACCGCCGCCTTCTTCGGAATTGGGCTCGACGGCGATGATGACTCGGCCAAACTGTCCGGAACCACCGGTCTGCTTCTTGTGCGTGTACTCGACCTTTTCGACCGGCTTGGTCAGGGTTTCACGGTAGGCGACCTGTGGCTTGCCGACGTTCGCCTCGACTTTGAACTCGCGCTTCATACGGTCGACGAGCACCTCGAGGTGGAGCTCGCCCATGCCCTCGATGATGGTCTGGCCGGTCTCCTCGTTCGTGCTCACACGGAACGTCGGATCCTCTTCCGCGAGGCGCTGGATGGCCGTGCCGAGCTTCTCCTGGTCGGATTTGGTCTTCGGCTCGATCGCCACGGAGATGACCGGCTCCGGGAAGGTCATCGACTCCAGAACGACGGGGTTACCCGAATCGCACAGAGTGTCTCCTGTAGTGGTGTCCTTCAGCCCCATGACAGCAACGATGTCGCCGGCGCCGGTGGCGTCGATTTCCTCGCGCTTGTTGGCGTGCATTCGGTAAATCTTTCCGATCCGCTCCTTGCGGTCCTTGGTGCTGTTGAGGACCTGCGTTCCGGTCTGCAGCGTTCCGGAGTACACGCGCACGTAGGTGAGCTTGCCGAGATGGGGATCAGACATGATCTTGAAGGCCAGGGCGCTGAAGGGTTCGTCCTCGCTGGGCTTGCGGGTCATCGCCTCTTCCTCGTTACCCATCTTGTGGCCTTCGACAGCCTCAACGTCGATGGGGGAAGGCAGGAAGTCGATCACTGCGTCGAGCATGGGCTGAACGCCCTTGTTCTTGAATGCTGTTCCGGTCAAAACCGGGGTGACGGAGGCAGCCAGGGTCGCGCGACGGATGCCGTCCTTGATCTCCTGCTCGGAGAGCTCTTCACCTTCGAGGTACTTCTCCATGACCGTGTCGTCGTTTTCGGACAAAGTCTCGAGCAGCTTCTCGCGCCACTCGTCGGCCTTGGCCTGCATGTCGGCGGGGATCTCCTCCACCGCGTAGTCCTCACCCATGGCCGTTTCCCCGCGCCATGTGAGGGCGCGCATGCCGACCAGGTCAACCACGCCGATGAAGTCGGCTTCGTTACCGATCGGCAACTGCAGTACGAGCGGGACTGCATTGAGGCGGGAGACGATCATGTCAACGCACATGTAGAAGTCGGCTCCGGTGCGGTCGAGCTTGTTGACGAAGCACATCCGCGGGACGCTGTAGCGATCTGCCTGACGCCACACCGTCTCCGACTGAGGCTCCACACCGGCAACGCCGTCAAAAACCGCAACCGCACCGTCGAGGACACGAAGCGAGCGCTCCACCTCGACCGTGAAGTCCACGTGCCCTGGGGTGTCGATGATGTTGATCGTGTGGTCTTTCCACTGGCAGGTAGTGGCAGCCGACGTGATGGTGATGCCGCGCTCCTGCTCTTGTTCCATCCAGTCCATCGTGGCCGCGCCATCGTGGACTTCACCGATCTTGTAGTTGATTCCTGTGTAGTACAGGATCCGCTCGGTGGTCGTGGTCTTGCCAGCATCGATGTGCGCCATGATGCCGATGTTGCGGACCCTGGCGAGGTCGATACCAAGTGCGGTGGACACTATGAGCTCCGTTGCTTTCTCAGGCCTTGTGGGCGGTTACCAGCGGTAGTGAGCGAAGGCCTTGTTGGACTCCGCCATCTTGTGTACGTCTTCGCGCTTCTTGACGCTGGCGCCCAGGCCGTTGGAAGCATCGAGGATTTCGTTCATGAGACGTTCCGTCATGGTCTTCTCGCGACGTTGCCGAGAGAAACCGATCAACCAACGCATTGCGAGGGTGGTGCTCCGAACGGGCTTCACCTCGACGGGAACCTGGTACGTGGCGCCGCCGACGCGACGTGAGCGCACCTCGAGGGTGGGGCGAACGTTGTCGAGTGCGCGCTTAAGGGTCTGGACTGGGTCGGTACCAGTCTTTTCACGGCAACCTTCGAGTGCGCCGTACACGACCGACTCGGCCTTCGAACGCTTGCCGTCGAGAAGCACCTTGTTGATGAGTTGGGTGACAACCGGCGACCCGTACACCGGATCGTTGACGATTGGCCGCTTACCCGCGGGACCTTTGCGTGGCATTAGCCCTTCTCCTTCTTCGCGCCGTAGCGAGACCGGGCTTGCTTCCGGTTCTTCACACCCTGGGTGTCGAGGGAGCCGCGGATCACCTTGTAACGGACACCGGGAAGATCGCGAACGCGACCTCCGCGGACCAGAACAATGGAGTGCTCCTGCAGGTTGTGCCCGACACCGGGGATATACGCGGTGATCTCGATGCCCGAGGTCAGGCGGACGCGGGCCACCTTGCGAAGAGCGGAGTTCGGCTTCTTCGGGGTCGTCGTATAGACGCGCGTGCACACGCCGCGACGCTGCGGGCTGCCCTTCAGGGCAGGTGCCTTGGTCTTGGAGACCTTGTCCTGGCGGCCCTTACGGACCAGCTGCTGGATGGTGGGCACGAGGCGCCTCTCCTACTCTTCGTTCTTTTCGTTCCGTTTTGCCTCCTGCGAGTCCGACCCACGCGGTCGGGTGTGTCGCGCCTTGTGGGCGCACGACGAAACCGACTCATCGTGGTTGGATCCCGACTCCCGAACTACCGCTCAGGGAGCCTGCGCACCTCTTCGAGGGGAAGCCGCACGCAGCAGGATGTGCCCGGGGCCGGGCACGAGGAGAAACAGTACCCGGGGGTCGATTTCCCGTCAAAACCGGGGTCCACTATCCCCCTCGCCACCCCACGGGCGGTCTGCCGCTGGAGCGGAGTAGGTGCCGGTCCCGGGCCTGGCGCCCGGGCCTGGTTCCCGGCTTGTGATTCCCGGGTTCCGGCATCCGTCAGGACGTGTTGATAGCCCCGGAAATCAAGGCGATAACGAGGATGAAGATCCAAACGATGGTCATCGCCGCCCAGAATCCGATGTTGATCCAGGCGACGATCTTCGCGGAGGTGACCAGACCGGTGCCGGTCACCCAGCCGTTGCTCGCGAGGATCTCTCGGCGGGCCTTGCTAGCGAACACGAGCGCAATGATTGCCGGGATGATCGGGCAGAACACCCAGGACACAATCGACAGCACGAGCGCAGCGACCGCGTTGTTGGAGGTTTGTGGGGCCGGCCCGTACGCAGGCGGCGGGGGATACGGCGGGTACGCCGGGTACTCCGATTGGCCCGGCTGGCTGGTCTGACCCGGTTGACCCGCGTATCCCGGCGCCTCGGCGGAGCCTGGGACGCTCTCCCCCGGTCCAGACGGTGGCGGCGACGGCCACTGGGGGGTGGCCGCGGGGACTTGTTGCTCTTCTCCGGGACCCGTTGAATCGGGCGTCGGCTGTTCGTTCGTGTTGTCGCTACCGGACTCGGGAGGCTGGGTCATGGGTCCAGCATGTCACGGAACGCCAACTGTTGGCATGGGCAACAATCGGATCAGGAACAATGTCACCGTGACGCGTTGGCCGGCCGGACTCCTGTTCGACATGGACGGGACCTTGATCGAGTCTCATGCGAATGTCGATCGCGCGTGGGCCAGGTGGGCGACTCTGCACGGTCTCGACCCAGGGCCGGTGCTGGCTGAAGTCCACGGCTTGCCCGCCGACGTCACCGTCGCACGCTGGTTTCCAGACGCATCACCCGACGACGTTGCCTCACTGGCCGCCGAGCAACTTCGCTTGCAATACGACGACGTGGAAGGGATCCAACCGATCGACGGGGCAGTTGATCTTCTGGGCTTCCTCGACGAGCAGTCGTGGCCGTGGGCCATCTATACCAGCGCAGACGCCGAATTGGCCCGTGTGCGTCTCGCGGCCGCCGGCGTAACGCCACAGGTTCTGGTCACCCGAGACCAGGTCGCCAACGGCAAACCAGCCCCTGATGGCTACCTGCGCGCCGCTGCTTTGCTCGACATCCCAGCCGACGACTGCATCGTCGTCGAGGACACCGATGTGGGTATTGCCGCAGGCCGCGCCGCGGGCATGCGCACCGTCGGGGTGCGGGGTGCCACCGGCGACCTTCCCGTTCACTCCATCAGCGAACTGCACCGGTGGCTACACGCCAGCAACTAGCCCACGAGGAGCGAATCGACGGATTTAGTATCCGCGGTAGTCGAACTCCTCGAGCGGAACAGCGGCTCCCCCCGTCGTTCCGAACGCGGCATAGTCCATCTCGTCATACCCGGTGAACGTCGCGTACATCGCAGCCTTCGCTTCTTCGGTCGGCTCGACCCGGATGTTGCGGTACTGCGGCATACCCGTACCGGCGGGGATCAGCTTGCCCAGAATGACGTTTTCCTTCAGTCCGAGCAGCGAATCAGATCGCGCGTGAATGGCGGCATCGGTGAGCACGCGGGTCGTTTCCTGGAAGGAAGCAGCCGACAACCACGACTCTGTCGCGAGGCTGGCCTTGGTGATCCCCATCAACTCGGGACGTCCCGAAGCAGGCGTTCCACCTTCGGCTACGACGCGGCGGTTTTGCGCCTCGAAGACACTCCGCTCGACGAGCTCTCCAGCAAGGAAAGGTGCATCCGCAGAGTCGATGATCGTGATCCGCTTCAGCATCTGGCGCACGATGACCTCGATGTGCTTGTCGTGGATGGACACGCCCTGCGAGCGATAGACCTCCTGGACCTGGTCCACGAGATGCCACTGCACCTGCCGTGGGCCGAGGATCCGCAGCACCTGCTTGGGGTCGACAGCTCCTACCGTCAACTGCTCGCCGACCTCGACGTGGGCGCCGTCCTCGGTCAGCAGACGCGCACGCTTGCTGACCTGGTGGGCAACTTCCTCGGCGCCATCGTCCGGAACGACAATGATCTTGCGCGCCTTCTCAGTGTCTTCGATTCGAACCCGTCCGCTGACTTCGGCGATCGGCGCTACACCCTTGGGGGTGCGAGCCTCGAAGAGTTCGACCACGCGGGGAAGGCCGTGCGTGATGTCCTCACCCGCGACACCTCCGGTGTGGAAGGTACGCATTGTCAGCTGCGTTCCCGGTTCGCCAATGGACTGCGCCGCAATGATGCCGACTGCTTCGCCGACGTCCACCAACTTGCCGGTAGCCATCGATAGTCCGTAGCACATCGCGCAGGTGCCAACCGCGCTCTCGCAGTTGAGCACGGTGCGCACCCGGATGGTCTCTGCTCCACTCGCGACGAGAGCTTCGAGGCGAGGCACGTCGAGCTGCTCCCCCGCGTTTCCGACGACGGTTCCGTCAACTTCCACATCGCGCGCGAGAACTCGCGTGGCGGCCGAGGTGTCGAGGTTGTCCACGGGGCGCAGGACTCCATCGACTTTCTCGCCGATAGCGATCTCGCTGCCCCGCTCGGTGCCACAGTCCACCTCGCGGACGATGACATCCTGAGACACGTCCACGAGACGACGTGTCAGATATCCGGAGTCTGCGGTACGCAAAGCGGTGTCGGCCAGACCCTTACGGGCGCCGTGCGTGGAGATGAAGTACTCGAGGACGGACAGTCCTTCCCGGAAGTTGGACTTGATCGGGCGAGGAATGATCTCACCCTTCGGGTTGGCCACGAGACCGCGCATTCCGGCGATCTGTCGAACCTGCATGTAGTTACCACGCGCACCAGAGTCCACCATCATGTGAACGGAGTTCGTCTCCGGGAAGTTCTCCTGCATGGCACGGGCAACTTCGTCGGTGGCTCGCGTCCAGATCTCGATGAGTTCTTGGCGGCGCTCAGAGTCGGTAATCAAACCGCGCTCGTACTGCTGCTGCACCTTGCTTGCCTTTTCCTCCGCCGAAGCCAGAAGTTCGGCCTTGGCCGGAGGGGCGACGACGTCGGAGAAAGAGATCGTGACACCAGAACGCGTCGCCCAACGGAACCCGAGCGCCTTCAGCTGATCGAGAGTTTCGGCGACCTCTACCTTGGAGTACCGCTCGGCAAGTCGGTTGACCGTGGCACCCAGGAGTTTCTTGTCTACCTGGTCGTTCACGAAGGGGTAGTCCGCTGGGAGCGCCTCGTTGAACAGGGCCCGCCCAAGGGTGGTGATGAGGGTGAAGGGCTGTCCGGCTTCCCAACCTTCGGGGACCGGCCACCCGTGCGGCGGCTCGGTGTTCTCAATTCTGATCTTGACGCGTGCTTGCAGATCCAGCACGCCCGCATCGAAGGCCATCAGAGCTTCGGCAACGCTCGCGTAGGAGGGGAGCTCTTCATCCTTTATCGGGGTGTTCGCTCCGTTCTGAGTCGTCAAAAAGTAGATGCCCAGCACCATGTCCTGGGTTGGTGTGGCAATCGGTCGCCCGTTCGCCGGAGACAGGATGTTGTTCGTGGACAGCATCAGAATGCGAGCCTCGGCCTGAGCTTCTGCCGACAGCGGGAGGTGAACTGCCATCTGGTCACCGTCGAAGTCCGCGTTGAACGCGGTGCACACCAACGGATGAATCTGGATGGCCTTGCCCTCGATCAGTTGCGGCTCGAACGCCTGGATACCCAAACGGTGCAGGGTCGGCGCACGGTTCAACAGCACCGGGTGCTCGGCGATGACCTCCTCCAACACATCCCACACGATCGACCGCGAGCGTTCGACCATGCGCTTCGCGCTCTTGATGTTCTGCGCGTGATTGAGGTCGACAAGACGCTTCATAACGAAGGGCTTGAAGAGCTCGAGTGCCATCTGCTTAGGCAGACCGCATTGGTGCAACTTCAACTGCGGCCCCACCACGATGACCGATCGGCCTGAGTAGTCGACGCGCTTTCCGAGCAGGTTCTGACGGAATCGACCCTGCTTGCCCTTGAGCATGTCGGACAGTGACTTCAGGGCGCGATTGCCTGGACCCGTGACCGGACGGCCGCGGCGGCCGTTGTCGAACAGCGCGTCCACGGACTCCTGCAACATGCGCTTCTCGTTGTTGACGATGATCTCTGGCGCACCGAGATCCAGCAGCCTCTTCAACCGGTTATTGCGGTTAATCACACGACGGTAGAGGTCGTTGAGGTCCGACGTCGCGAACCGGCCGCCGTCGAGTTGAACCATGGGACGCAGATCCGGTGGAATGACCGGCACGGCGTCAAGCACCATGCCGCGCGGCGAATTGGTCGTGTTCAAGAATGCAGCAACGACCTTCAGACGCTTCAGCGCACGGGTCTTCTTTTGACCCTTGCCCGTCGTGACGATCTCCTTCAGCGCAGTCGCCTCACCGGCAAGATCAAAGGACTCCAAGCGCTTTTGAATGGCTTCGGCGCCCATGCCACCGTCGAACCAGCGTCCGTAGCGATCACGCATCTCCCGGAACAACATCTCGTCACCTTCGAGGTCCTGAACCTTCAGCGTGCGGAATCGGTCGAAGATCCGATCGAGACGGTCAATCTCCTGATCGGCTCGCCGGCGGATAGCCGCCATCTCCCGCTCACCGGATTCGCGCACCTTGCGGCGGACGTCTGACTTCGCGCCCTCTGCTTCGAGTTCAGCGAGATCGGCTTCCAACTTCTGCTGCCGAGCCTCCACGTCGGAATCCCGACGCGAGGCGATCTGCTTCTTTTCGACGCCCAACTGCTTCTCGAGATTCGGAAGAGCTTCGTGACGCCCCTCGTCGTCGACCCAGGTGATCATGTAGGCGGCGAAGTAGATGACCTTCTCCAAGTCCTTCGGAGCGAGGTCCAGGAGGTAGCCCAGACGACTGGGGACACCCTTGAAGTACCAGATGTGGGTAACCGGAGCGGCAAGTTCGATGTGCCCCATGCGCTCACGGCGAACTTTGGCGCGCGTCACCTCGACGCCACAACGCTCACAAATGATGCCCTTGAAGCGCACCCGCTTGTACTTCCCGCAGTAGCACTCCCAGTCCCGCGTAGGCCCGAAAATCTTCTCGCAGAACAAGCCGTCCTTTTCCGGCTTCAGCGTCCGGTAGTTGATGGTCTCCGGCTTCTTGACCTCGCCGTGAGACCAGGTGCGGATGTCATCAGCCGTCGCGAGGCCGATACGCAGATCATCGAAGAAGTTGACGTCTAGCACGTGGATTTCCTTCGTTAGTTTCCGGTCGTCAATGTGTTGTCGCGTCTACAGTTCTTCGACGCTGCTGGGCTCGCGGCGGGAGAGGTCGATGCCGAGTTCCTCCGCCGCGCGGAAGACGTCGTCGTCGCTGTCCTTCATCTCGATGGCGACGCCATCGCTGGAGAGGACCTCGACGTTCAGGCACAAGGACTGCATTTCCTTGACTAGCACCTTGAACGACTCGGGGATGCCGGGCTCGGGAATGTTTTCTCCCTTGACGATCGCCTCATAGACCTTGACTCGACCTAGGACGTCGTCGGACTTGATGGTGAGCAGCTCTTGCAGGGCGTATGCGGCGCCGTATGCCTCGAGCGCCCACACTTCCATCTCACCGAAGCGCTGGCCGCCGAACTGCGCCTTACCGCCGAGCGGTTGTTGCGTGATCATCGAGTACGGCCCGGTGGAGCGCGCGTGAATCTTGTCATCCACCAGGTGCAGCAACTTCAGGATGTAGATGTAGCCAACGGAGATTTCGCCCGGAATCGGCTCTCCGGATCGACCGTCGAACAAGTTGGCCTTTCCGTTGGCGTTGACCAGGTGCAGGCCATCGGCTGTTGGACGCGTCGACTCCAAAATCGTGGACAGCTCGTCCTCGCGCGCCCCGTCGAAGACCGGGGTGGCGATGCGCGACCGTGGTTCCACAGACTGGACTTCCTTAGGCAGATTCACCACCCGTGGATCGGACGAGTCGACTTCCCATCCGGCAGCGGCCGCCCAACCCAGGTGCGTCTCGAGAACCTGGCCGACGTTCATGCGTCCGGGCACACCGAGCGGGTTGAGCACGATGTCGACGGGAGTTCCGTCGTTCAGGAAAGGCATATCTTCGACGGGAAGAATCTTGGCGATCACACCCTTGTTGCCATGACGCCCGGCGAGTTTGTCGCCTTCGGTGATCTTCCGCTTCTGCGCGATGTGCACCCGCACCAGGCGATTCACGCCCGGCGGAAGCTCGTCGCCTTCATCGATGTCGAAGACGCGAACGCCGATGATCTTGCCCGACTCACCGTGCGGCACCTTGAGCGACGTGTCGCGAACTTCGCGGGCCTTTTCGCCGAAGATCGCCCGGAGCAATCGCTCCTCCGGCGTCAGTTCGGTCTCGCCCTTCGGCGTCACCTTGCCAACGAGAATGTCGCCGGGGAGGACGTCGGCACCGATGCGAATGATGCCGCGCTCGTCCAGGTCGGCAAGAACCTCTTCGGACACATTCGGAATGTCTCGAGTGATCTCCTCCGGGCCGAGCTTGGTGTCCCGCGCATCGATTTCATGCTCTTCGATGTGAATGCTGGAGAGCACATCATCTTGGACGAGCCGCTGGGAAAGGATGATCGCGTCCTCGTAGTTGTGGCCTTCCCACGACATGAAGGCGACCAGCAAGTTCTTGCCGAGGGCGAGTTCACCTTGATCGGTGGACGGCCCATCCGCCAGAACCTGGCCCACCTCGATGCGCTGGCCCTCGGTCACGATCGGGCGCTGGTTGATCGATGTTCCCTGGTTGGAGCGCGTGAACTTGTCCAGCGCGTACGTCGTGTACTCGCCATCGTCTTCCGCGACAGTGATCACGTCAGAGGAGACCTCGGTCACCGCACCGGCCTTGGTTGCCAGAACCATGTCACCCGCGTCGTAGGCGGCCCGGAACTCCATGCCGGTGCCGACAAGCGGAGCCTCGGCCCTCAGGAGCGGCACCGCCTGGCGCTGCATGTTCGAGCCCATCAGCGCACGGTTAGCGTCATCGTGCTCGAGGAAGGGAATCATGGCGGTAGCCACGGACCACAACTGACGCGGCGATACGTCCATGTAATCAACGTCGTTGGGCTTCACGAACTCGACTTCGCCACCCTTGAGTCGAACAAGCACGCGATCCTCGGACATCGCACCGTTGTCCTTCAGCGGCGTATTTGCCTGTGCAATGACGAACCGGTCTTCCTCATCAGCGGTGAGGTAGTCGACCTGGTCGCTCACCTTGCCGTTCACAACCTTGCGATAGGGAGTCTCGACAAATCCGAAAGCGTTGATCCGACCGTAGGTGGCCAAAGAGCCGATCAGACCGATGTTTGGACCTTCGGGCGTCTCGATCGGACACATGCGTCCGTAGTGGGACGGGTGGACGTCGCGAACCTCGAAACCGGCACGCTCGCGTGAGAGGCCACCGGGCCCCAGCGCGGATAGTCGACGCTTGTGCGTCAACCCCGCCAACGGATTCGTCTGGTCCATGAACTGCGAAAGCTGGCTGGTGCCGAAGAACTCCTTGATCGCAGCGACGACAGGGCGGATGTTGATGAGCGTCTGCGGTGTGATTGCTTCGACGTCCTGCGTGGTCATGCGTTCGCGAACCACTCGCTCCATTCGGGACAGGCCCGTACGGATCTGATTCTGGATGAGCTCGCCGACGGTGCGAAGGCGACGGTTGCCGAAGTGGTCGATGTCGTCGGTCTCCACGACGACCTCACCGCGCGGCCCCTCCATGGTCGGCATGTCTGCATGCAGACGCAGGATGTACTCAATCGTCGCGAGGACGTCGTCGAGGGTCAGGACACTTTGGTTCAACGGGAGATCGAGACCGAGCTTGCGGTTGACCTTGTACCTACCCACCTTCGCGAGGTCGTACCTCTTGGTGTTGAAGTAGAAGTTGTCGATCAGGTTGCGTGCGTTCTCCAACGTGGGTGGCTCACCCGGCCGCAACTTGCGGTAAATGTCCAGCAGCGCATCGTCCTGGCTCTCGATGGTGTCCTTCTCCAGCGTTGCCATGAAGATCTCGTACTGACCAAATCGTTCGCGAATCTCCTCGGTGGTCATGCCCAGGGCCTTGAGCAAAACCGACACCGGCTGCTTGCGCTTGCGGTCGACACGAACGGCGACGAGATCCTTCTTATCGATCTCGAATTCGAGCCACGCGCCGCGGCTGGGAATGATCTTGGCGGTGAAGACGTCCTTGTCCGTCGCCTTGTCGATGGAGCGCTCGAAGTAGGCCCCGGGGGAGCGCACGAGCTGCGAGACTACGACGCGCTCGGTGCCGTTGATGACAAACGTTCCTTTATCCGTCATCAAAGGGAAGTCACCCATGAAGACCGTTTGGGACTTGATCTCACCGGTCTCGTTGTTCATGAACTCGGCGGTCACGAACAGCGGCGCGGAGTAGGTGAAATCCTTGTCCTTGCACTGTTCCACGGTGTACTTCGAAGGCTCGAAACGATGATCGCGGAACGATAGGGACATCATTCCGGCAAGATCCTCGATGGGGCTGATCTCCTCGAAGATCTCGGTCAGGCCGGACATCTGAGGAATCTCGGTATTGCCTGCGGCGATCTCCGCCGCGACCTTCGCCTGCCAATCCTCGCGACCCAAGAGCCAGTCGAAACTGGCCTTCTGTAAGGCGAGTAGATCGGGAACCGCGAGGGGCTCGCGAATTTTCGCGAACGAGTGCCGGGCTAAACCCGGGGACAAAGGGGTGCTGACCGAAGTCTTTGCTGCCAAGACGTTTCCTTCCGGGGCGCTGCTGCGTCGTCCGCGCCGACCCCGAGCACGCCTACGCACCCCAGCCTGTCAAATCCACACGCGAGTGCGAATAATTGGCCGGAATCCGGGAGTAGTGAGGGCAGCGCGAAGTAGCAGCATACCCACGGGGCACGCCGCTGTCTAACCCGGGGGAACCCCGACGGTCCCTCGACCGGATCGGTCCCTGATGAGGGGTGACAGCGAACCGCTCCCCTGCGGGCCCCGACTCGATCCTCGTTCCGACGGATCCGCACCGGGTGTGTGCGTGCATAGATGGTGGCCCGGTATGGGCAAAAGGTCAAGCAGGCAAGGGGCAGGTCGGGGGATTTGTGTCCCGGTCGTGACCGAATTCCCCCTGAATCCGGACACACAACGGGGGGCCGAGTTGTCCTCGGCCCCCCGTTGAGGGATGGGTGCGGCAGAGATCTACGCGAGGGAAACCGTCGCGCCGGCGCCTTCGAGGGCGGCCTTCGCCTCTTCGGCCTTCTCCTTGTTGACCTTCTCCAAGATGGGCTTCGGAGCGCCTTCCACGAGATCCTTGGCCTCCTTGAGTCCGAGGCTGGTGAGTCCACGGACCTCCTTGATGACGGCGATCTTGTTCCCGCCATCGGCTTCGAGGATGACGTCGAACTCGTCCTTCTCCTCCGCAGCGGCCGCTCCAGCGTCTCCTCCGCCGGCCGCGGGGGCCGCGGCCGCAGCAACCGCTACCGGAGCGGCAGCGGTGACCTCAAAGGTCTCTTCGAAGGCCTTGACGAACTCGCTGAGTTCGAGCAGGGACATCTCCTTGAATGCGTCCAACATTTCTTCGGTACTCATCTTCGCCATGGTGGCGTCCTTTCGGTCATTCCGGCCGAGGGCCGGGTGGGCATCAGCCCTCGGTTGTCTCCTCCGCCTCGGCGGCCGGCTCAGCGTCGGCCTCCGGTGCGTCGGGGGTTGGTGAACTGTCGTGCGACGTTCCGTCTTCCTGACTGGCTTCTTCCTGAACAGCGTCCTGCTGGTCAGCCACGTCTTGGCCATCAGCGGAAGTGTCCTCCGCCGCTGGGGCCTCGGCGGCTGGGGCCTCGGCAGTCGACCCTGAGGTCGGCGCGTCGGCTTCGACCTTGGCCTGGAGTGCGCCGAGCG
>WLWL01000137.1 GCA_012103605.1 Candidatus Nanopelagicales bacterium | reverse complement strand
AAGTACGGCCAACTGAACTCCACGGGGTATCCGTCCGCAAAGTACGTCTCCTCGCCAAACGTGAGCGCAACCCCTTCGGGAGTGATCGTCGATGTGTAGTGCCCGATGGCCGGTTCTTCATCCGGTGTGCACGTCGGATCACTCCAAGCGCCACCGGCAAGCCGAGTGAGTCGTTCGCTGGTCTCTAGGTCGTCGACATCTAAGCCGGGCACGCCATTGATGTCGGTAAACCCCAATCCGGCGCCCAGGATCTTGGGTTCTTCGTCCCAGATATCAGCATTGACGAGAATGTCTTCGCTGAGCTGACGTTGGAGAGCGTCATCAGCTACCTCACCAGAGCAACCCGACACCATCAGCGCGCACGTAACGACCGTCCCGGCAATGAGGCGCTTTGCCGGGTCCGTTCGAAACGATCCATCAGAGGCGATAAGAGGAAAGGTACATCGGCGCGACGTGCAGGTCAGACGATTCACTGGGTCACCTTGCTGCCAGTCTCGGCCAAATGGACGTGAGTCCCGTTCCTCTTTGCCTAGTGGAGGCGCGCAGGGTCGTGCGTGTTAGCGGAGTTGGACGGGTTTGGCGACGGTGAGTCCGGGCTTGTTGTAGCGCTTCTTGGGTATGAAGGACACATACAACGTGTAGGTGCCCGGGGGTTTCTTGTTGGCGAACTTCCAGCGGATCTTGGCTCGGCCCTTCTTGTTGGTGTTCTTGACGCGGGATTTCGCAACAATCATCTTGCCTTTGGGCGTGGTGCGCGTGAGCACGAATGCCACCCGGCCCCGGTACTGGGGATCGACGATCGCGCGGTAGGACTTCTTGCGCTTGCCGCGTTTTTGCACTGCTGGGGATCGCACGGTGAGGTCGGTGCCGGATGCGGATCCTGTGCCTGTGGAGCTGACCAGGGGAGCTTGCGGGGTGCGCAGCCGCACCGCGGCGGCGCCCGCCGGGGCGGCGGCGGCGAACGCCTGCTGACCGGCACCCTGGTTCTGCTGCTGACCGGCGCCCTGGTTCTGCTGCTGACCGGCGCCCTGGTTCTGCTGCTGACCGGCGCCCTGGTTCTGCTGCTGACCGGCGCCCTGGTTCTGCTGCTGACCGGGGTTATTTGCCTCTGGTTGCGCGGAGTCGACGATGAGTAGAGGTGTCGACCGCGTGACGGCACTCACGCCTCCCGCTACTAAAGACGAGTAGGAGATCTTGTCTTGAACGACGAGATAACGACCAACGTGATCGGAGTAGTCAGCGGCTTGGGTTTCGTAAAACAATGGCCTGTCATTCAAGGCACCGATTCCGGCCAGCGAATCGCAGCCGGTTTGATCCCATTCGTAGGACTGCACTTGACTGGCATTGGGTGAGTCACAAACCCAGCGCCTGACTAGTCGCTGATAACCCTCGTTCGTGGTGGGAAGATTCTGCGTCCAGTGGAACGCGTAGATTTCAACCGTAGCGTCAGCCCCGGTTGCGGACACATCAAATTCATCGACTGCGCCGATAAGGCTGTCACCGACTTTCACCCCTGCAGGGGTCGGGCCAAGCGTCTTTTTCGGCTGCTGCATTGCGGCGAAGTATTTCTGTCCACCAACGTTGAGTGAAATGCCGCTGTAGTGGACCTCCAGGTTTGGCATGAGTATCCGCCCGTAGAGATCGTCGTCTATCTCAACGGTCAGATCATCGGAAACGGTGCGAACGGCGTGAAAGGTCCAGGAAGCTCCTTGTCACTGACGACAGTGCACTGGCGCTGAGAAGCCGATGCGGTGGGGCATCGCAGAATCTGCATCACCACCTTGTCCCAGGTGAAGTTGGCGCCGGGGCGGAACTGGGTTCGAAACGTGGTGGTCCCGGTCACCATGGGGAGCGACGCGTTGACAAGACGCTCTCGACGGGCCCCCGTCGTCAGCGCGAGTTCCTCATCGACGATCTTTGGAGTTGAGAACAAGACCTGCGAACTCACGCTTAGGTCAATGAAATTGGCGTGTGCTGCCGGTGCAACGGTCATCAAGCTGGCCGCCATCGCCACGGCTGTTCCGGTTGCCACGGCCGCTTTGCGGCCGGCTCGCACCAGTGCCTTCGATCTGACTCGGTTCTGTCTCGGTTCCATTCCCGCATTGTTCATCACGACGCGCTAGGTGCCCACGAACGGCGCCCGATAGGAGTGCTACCGCCCCGCCTCCCGGGGCCCGATCACGATTTGATGCCGGTCGGGGCGCAGAACTGTCCGGCGTCAGCGTCTGTCCTTCAGTGCAGTGGGCGGTACGTGGATTCTTCTGGTCGGCGATACAGGAATCGAACCTGTGACCTCTCCCGTGTCAACGTAGTTCGTGGCCGTGCGACCCCGTGGATTCGTGGGGATGAGTGTCCGTTGTGGGGCTTTGTCCTGCGTGGCGGCTCACCTTCTGGCTCACCATTGGCTACCGGTTCGCCACTCTGAGTGGCACGACGTTGCCCCCGGTGGAGTATCGCCATGGGGCTGCGCTGTTTTGGAAGCCAGAATTCTCCCAGCCAGGAATTGCGATTTTCCCTTGCGGTCCAGGGATATGCTCGTCGCTCGGCGACATGTTGTGTTTGCGCAGGATCGGTGTTGGGGGCGGGTGCATGATGCGTACAGCGGTGATTGTCAGTGCGGCGGCTGCGTTGGTCGTGGGCGCACTGGGCTCGTGGACGACGTCGCATGCCCAGTCCGGATTCCGCGTAACCTTTGATCCCCATGGCGGTGTGTGCTTCGGTGGGATGGAGATCACTGTTCCCGCCGGAGGCAGCTACACCTTGCCGACCGAAGGCACCGGCGCGTTCCAATGCCACCGACCGAAGTACACGTTGGCGGGATGGTCACACGGACATGTGCTGGATTTGCCCGGCGAACAGGCTCGGGTACCCGTGGTTGCGGCTGGTCAATCAGCCGCCGTCGTGGAGGACACGGCTCTGAAAGCGGTGTGGATCCCGCAAGGTGTGGAAATCATCTATAACGCGAATGTGCATGGAGATGACGAGTGCCTGGATCACTCGGGCAACAACGTGCCCGTAGATCAGCGCACGAGCCCAGCCATTGTGCACAAAGCGGATCACCACATTGCCCATCACGCCCCGTGCACACCGCCTGGCCACGTGCTCCAGGGATGGGATCTGAAGACAGACCGCGGTGCCGCCGCCCGATCAGCCGGAATACTGGAGGGCCGAGACTCGGATGCCCCCTCGCCTACACCCTCGCCAGCAGCACCCACACCATCGCAGGGGCAAGACCCCACGCCCTCGGCAGCGCCCACGGTGGCACCGGGTTCACAAGTGTCGAGTTCGGGCTTGGATTCGGGCACGACACCGACCTTGGTGGCCAATTGGGGGCCGCCTCACCACGTTCCGGACCCACCATCCAAACCGACGCCGGACCCGGTGATACCAACCTCGGCGCCTACCCCCACGCCGTTGCCGACGAGTACGCCTTCGGACCCATCGAAGGCGCGCTGCGACCTACCACCGGCGCCGTATGTCGACTGGCATGACTGTGACAAGAGCGACACGGACTTCCAGTTGGTGGAACTGCACGGGGCCAACCTCTCCGGCGGGGACTTTTCAAATACGAACTTTTATGGCGCTAACTTGACGGATGTGAATGCCAGTAGCGCGAACTTTTACAACACACATTTCGCTACCGCGATCCTTTCCGGTACGAACTTGTCGTCGGCTGATTGCACGATCGCGGACCTTTCGGACGCCCAGGGATTTTCGAGCGCAACCATTTCCGGCGCGAACTTCCAGGCAGCCCAATGGATAACCGGAAGAGTTTGTGACGCGGACTCCCCGCTGGGAGAATGCACCATCCTTGGAGTCAAGCAGTCACAAGGCTGATGCCGAGATCGCTCTCGTCTTGCTGGTCCACCCGCTAGTCACGCCAATTGATGAGGGAATGAGGGGCTTCGCGGCTGGTCGGTTCCGTCCAAGTGGCGCACAACGAACCCGAAGCAGTGATGAGTGAATGGCCATATCCCGCTGTGCCGCCGACATAGCGGGGTGTCCCATTGGTGGGCGATACAGGAATCGAACCTGTGACCTCTTCCGTGTCAAGGAAGCGCGCTAGCCCCTGCGCCAATCGCCCTCGGGGTCCTTCGTTCGAGCATTCAGTTGTCAGCGAGGTGGAGACGGGATTCGAACCCGTGTACGCGGCTTTGCAGG
>WLWL01000136.1 GCA_012103605.1 Candidatus Nanopelagicales bacterium | reverse complement strand
ACCGCGTGGGTGAACCCGCCGGCGTAGACACCATGCAGGCGATAAATCACCAAGTCTTTCGCGCCCTATTCATGCCTTTGTTCATTGGAATGGCGCCCGTCTCACTTCTCTTGATCGTTCATGAGATGGGTTGGGGCTCTGCCCCTGGCTCCTACATGATCATCGGCGCTGGCGTGCTCTACCTGCTGGGGTGCTTCGTATCCACCGCCGCTCGAAATGTGCCGCTGAATCAGGCATTGCACCCGATGGACTCCAGCAGCTCTGAGACACACCGCTATTGGCGAGAGGTGTATCGACCTCGCTGGACCACGTGGAACTCCGTTCGCACCGTTGCCTGCCTGGGGGCGTCGGCTTTGGTGATGTTTGCGCTCATTTGGCCCATTTAGCGCTCCGAGTAGGGCAGCGACTCGTCTTGCCCATCTCCGCACGCGTGCCCACGCGACCGAGCCACTTGTGCCGTACCCTGGAGCGCATGACGAATCCAGAGACTCAAACCGAAGACGCGAAAGACGAGTTGGAGCTAGCCAACGACGGCGGCTGCGGCTGCTCAGGTTGCGGCTGCGGCTGACTTTCCCGGACGGGCAGAGCGCCTGTGTCGGCGCGAACTACTTGGTCGTGCCAAGTGCGTTCAGTTGGACGAGCTCGACGAGCAAGCCCCGTGCGGCGGCGTTAGGTTCAGGGCTTCTCACCAGTGCCGCTTCGTGCGAGGAGCCCCATGAAGGATCGAGCGTGGCTCGTGGTCCTTGCCGCGGCGAGCATGGTGACGGGTTTGGCCGTCATTGTTCTTCTCCTGTTATGGCAGTGGCAGGGTCAAGAGTCCAGTCAGCGGCGAGCCGCTGCATCGGCGGTCGAGTTGCGGATGGTCGTCTGCGACTCGGGCGTTATGGAACTTGAGCAGTTCCGAGATGAGGCCGCGCAGCGGACCAATCAGTTCATCACCGATGCAGACAGGCCGTGGACGCAATCGGCGCGCGCGTGGGATTTGGCCGTCGAAGCCGCCACCGGCGAACCCATCACGATCGACGGGTACGCGATTCGAACACCGCTTCGTGCGTCGGGGGCTCATCGCGCGAGCAAAACTTCAGCCGATTGGGAGCGTGCCTGGTCGGGTGTGCAGCAGTACTGCGAGAAGCTCGACGGAAATCAGCAGTGGGAAGAGGTCGTGCGACTGGCCGACTGATGGAGTTGCTCGGTGCCCGCTGCCCAGTGATCAGTGCTCATTGGTGCGCTGACGACGGTGCCGTCATGGTTTCGGCACTCCCTCTCGCATTCTTCGTGATTCTGGTGGATACGTGGCTCGAGCTCGATTTACCCAAAGGCCCTCGCGCATATCCCCTAGAAAACTACTGTGGTGACCACCGGCGGCCTGCCGTTGACTTTCGATTGGGAGAACACCATGAATTCCAGTTCCTTCGTGCACTACATCCGCGACCAAGTCATCTTTATCGGCGTGACGACGATCGCAACCATCTTGCTTTTCACCCTCGGACTGATGGCGGCCGCGTCGCTAGACGGGAAGGCGCAAACAGCCGGCATCGTCGGTGCCGTGGTTATCGGTCTGTGGCTGCTCGTCGCATCGCTGGGCACCATCCGCCGCCTTCAGTTGTTGTCCGAAAGCATCCCTGAGGAGGAGCAAGACACTCCCTTTGCGCGTGACTTCAAGAAGAACCCGTGGCCAGTGTTCTTCGGTCTCGCCATCATCGTGCAGGTCGGTGTCGCGTACGCGCTGATCTCCGCCTTTACTGCGTAACCCCGAGTCACCCCGACCACGCGGCTAGCTGGCGGCATCCCGTCGCCGCGCGGCTGGATACGCGCGGCTGGGCACGTTGCCGTGGTCCCAACACCCCATGAACCAGGGGTTTACTCATCACAGGGCGCGCGGCAGGCCGAAGGTGGTGTAGACGCCGGGTGAGAAGAGCGGGCGCAGCATCAACTCCGCCTGCGTCTTGAACCCCGCGCGGTGGACGAGGTTCTCGTCCAGGTGCAGCACCTCGGCTGCGTGTAGGGGCCACGGTGCGTGCTGGTTGGGGGTCCACCAGGTGCGACCGGCCGCGTGAGAGTGCAATCCCCACCGCGCGGTGAGGAACACCTCCAGCTCGGTTGGCTCCACCGGCTCACCGACGCGGGCCTCAAGGGTCATTGACCCTCCCCCGCGCGGATGACGTCGCTCAGATCGCCACCACCAGTGATCACCGCGCTGGCGAACGCTCATCGACGCCCATGTGTAGGGGAGCCGGTAACCCCAGCGCGCTGCGAGGGCGGTGACCAGCCGGGAGGCTTCCAGGCTTCGGAACACCACGCCGTGATTGCCCTCGTCATCGACCGAGTACAGGCGCACGTTGCACTCCACGAACGTCCCCCACCAGGGCATCGGGTGTCCTCGCCCTAGGCCGGCCCCCGACATGCGGAAGGGAACAAGCGCGACGTAGGTCGCACCGTCGAACTCATCTGGTCTGACTCCCGGTGGCATGAGGGGCGCGACATCGGATGGATCGACCGGCCAATGCAAGAAGAAGACCGACTCCCACTGCTGGTCGAACATGAATGGCCCCGGGACCGGGGGCGCCACGGGTGATACGCCACCGAAGCGACTCGCGTCGTCGGTGGCGGTACTCATCGAGGTGACACGGCGCAGGCAGGTGTGGACCCGGGGAGTCGGTAGCGGTTGCGGGCGACCAGGCGGTACGCGGACGCGACGATGGGCGCTATTCCCGGGGCGTCGGCGAGTGCGGCAATCCACGGCCACGGGCGGTCGGCTGTTCGCAGCATGCCGGTCACCGCGCGACTCCCCGAGTGGATGCGGCCATCGGCGGTGACGAATTGCACCGCCTCCGCGCACTGCTCTTCGGTCAATCCATGGTCCGCGAGATCGAGGAATTGCCACGGTTGAATGTCGACTTGGGGTCGGATCCACCGCCGAGTGAATTCCACGCACGCGGTGCAGAAACCGCAGTCGCCATCGAAGACCAAGACCGCGCCCATGTTTGCAGTGTACGAAGGTCTCGCAGTCTCTGCAGGGTTGATCGTGGTTGCTGATTCCCGTCCGAGATTGCCGCCGGTGAATCTCGAATGTGATTCTGGATTGCGGGTCTCACGACGGGAGTCCATGACCACCTACACTCGCGTGACATGAACGCATCTGCTGATGGCGGCTCGACACCGCCCGCGCGTCCGCCCGGGGTCTTCTGGCTCTACCTCGTTGTCGCCGCTATCGGCCTGATCGGGACCGCGTGGTTCAACATTCGCAGCGTCGTCGAACCGAGTGGGGATACGTTCTTCGCGGCGTGGTTCGCGAACCCCGCGGTCAGTTCCCTGTCGATCGATCTCTTGATCGTCGCGACTGCCGCGTCGATCTTCATCATCATCGAGGGTCGTCGCCTGGGGATTCGCTGGTACTGGGTGTACGTCGTCGCCTCGTTCGTCACCGCTATCGCGTTCACGTTTCCATTGTTCCTGGCGGTGCGGGAACGTCACCTGGCTCGCACGCCCGAGGCGTAACCGCGGCAGGCGAGCTGACCTGTCAGGTCAGGTTCTTCTCGAAGGCTAAGAGGGCGACGTCGGGAACCGGATGCCAGTCGCGATCGGGCAAGCGCTGGAAGCCGTGACGTGCATAGAGCGTCATCGCGGCTGCGTTGATGTCCCGGACACAAATCACGAGTCGATTCGACCCGGTCGAGCGCGCGTGCTCCTCGCACGCCGCCACGAGAGCGTTGCCCACGCCGTACCCCCACGCCTCGGGCGCGACAGCCAGGAAGCGGAACTCGACTTCTCCGTCGCGGCCAATCTCCCGAAACGGTGATGCCGGCGGGCAGATCGTCACCGTTCCCACCACCTTGTCCTGCCGAACAGCCACCAGCAGTAGCGCGTCGCTCTCTCTGGATCCGGTGTCGGCGAGCACCGTGCCGTAGAAGCCGTCCGGGCCGTCGTCGAGCTGTCCGGCGCCGAGGTATGCCTCGACACTGATCCGGGCCACCGTCGCCAGATCATCTCCCGTGGCACGGCGCACCACAACGGGGTTGGTCATGACCCCACTATCTCGACACGGCGACGGTCAACGCAGTCCCGCCCCCCGTGTGGGCCGTCAGGCTCAACGCACCAACGGCTGCCATCCGCTGCGATCCCATCCCGGAGATGATGTCACCCAGACCGCGACCGTCATCGATGATCTCCA
>WLWL01000135.1 GCA_012103605.1 Candidatus Nanopelagicales bacterium | reverse complement strand
CGACGATCGAGGCTGCAGGGTTGGGTCCCTCGAGACCTGACCATATGGAGTACTCCGCGCCCGATGAATCCGGCGGAATCATGCATGGAGAGATGGACGCTGACGAGGACGGCATCGTGGAGGTGGACCCGAACGCCTCTCGTGCCGAGCGGCGCCGTGCGGAGCGGAGCAATCGCAAGAACACTTCGAAAAAGAAGCGTCGCTGAACCGTTCTCAGCGAAAATCGATGGCTGTGACCAGCCAGGCTCCGGGCCGAGACTCCATCCGCAGGGCGACTGCATGCGATCGTGCCGCACCGACGACGACGGCAGATGCTTCGATCGTTCCGGGTGCGACCAGACAACAGCGGACGGCGCGGATCTTTCTCAATCGCGTCATGCCTGTTGCTGACCGGGCAGCCGGGTGTCGGGCATAAGCAGTCCCCCTGATCGCCAAGGTGGTGAGTTGATCCGCCGCAATGTGCTTGCGAAGTTGAGTAGCTGGTCGTTCTCCTAAGGCAACCTCGAAGATTGCCCGAGACATTTGCGCGGCCCACGCGACTGGATGGGGGCGCCCGTTTCCCAGTTCGGCTAGCTCTTCCCGATCGTCCTCGTCGGGAACGACGCGCAGGTAGTCAGGTGTGGACGGGTGCGCGGGGATTCCCCCGGCATGCCACTGGAGCGGCAGGGCGAGTTGCCGACTCGACGCGGGTTGCGTCTGAGCCGTGGCCAAGTGCCCCGACACGACCCGCAGGTGCGGTCTGCGTGACGTGCTGGTCTCGTCGGCTCTTTCGGAAATCTGGTTCTCTTCGGAGGCAGTGCCCATGATCGACCCTTCTATCCCTTTCTTTGAAGCAATTTAATGCTATTCGCAGTTGTTTAACAGTATTTGGCATTATCACGTGAAGTGACCGTGCGCTGTCAAGGTCCGGGCTGGATTCCTGCACAGGGTGTGGACATTGATGTTCTTCCCATGTTGGGCGGTTTCCAAACGGAGCTGGTCATGTGGTCTACGTCACAGATGCTCTCGTGCCAAGCCTGATTGGGCTAGCTCGAGTGTGGGAATACCGGCGTCATGAATGGCGACGAAAACCAAGTCTCTGAGGATCTGTGGCGAGAGGCGGCTGGACGGGTTCAGGCGGATCAGGACATTGATGTCCTGATGGAGGCGCGCGGATTGATGATCGCGGAGATGAGCGATGTCACCGCCATCGATCGACGTCGGGCGGTGTTGGCCGGGGACTCGATGCGGCTTGCTGTTCGCGGTCGGCGTTGGGTGTCGGGAAGGCTCGTTAGCCAAGCCGCTGACTACATCGTATTGAGTCCGGGTGTTGATTCCCTTGAGCGAATACTCGTTCCGTCCCACGCAATTTCCATAATGCACGATCTGCCGCATGCCTTGCGCGTCGATCGGCCGGAGCCACTCGGCCGTGAATTGTCCTGGAACTCGCTACTTCGACGCCTCATTGGGCACGAGCTTAGTATCGAGATTAACGGGGAGAGTCTTGCCGGTTATCTACATTGGGTGGGCCGAGATCACATATCGATCGGTGCGGAGAGAGATTCACTCACCTGCATGTGGTCATCCATCGACGTGGTGCGTTTCGACTACCGAGCGTCCTCGTAGTCTTCATTCACTTCTTGCTTGGGACTCCGTGAGATGAAGTCCTTTGTTTGCGCGTACATGCGCTGGATGTACTGCTCAAGTTCCGCCGTCTCCACTCTCCATTGGCCCCGACCGCCAACCTTGATCGCTGGGAGCTCTCCAGAACGCACCAAGGCGTACGCCTGAGAGGCAGAAATATTGAGGGTCTCGGCGACGTCAGCCAAGGTCAAGAAGCGAGAACTCACGGTCACATCGTTGCAAATAGTTCCCGAAATATCGATCACCACGTCACTCTGTGGATGACGTCGTTGGCGGAGGTCCCCCTGTGGAAAGTCATTGGCGTGATGGCCGTGGCGTCGAGCACCCTGGAGTCATGCGGTTTTCGCGCCTAAGTCCTGCTCGTTTGCGTCGTGGGCGATCGAGCTTTCCGTCGAAGGCAGCATCGCAGCAGAACGTGCTTGGGGCCTCTCCTCCAGCCCGGCGCTTTCGCACTCCCCGTTGGGGCGATACCCGGTTGTGGATCGGTTTGCTGCTGTTGGTCGTGTCGATGTTTGCTGGAGCCAAACTGCTGTCCCAGGAGTCGGAGGCGATAACGGTCTGGCAAGTAAGCCGTGACCTGTCGGCAGGAGCCGAGGCGATCGACTTGAAGCCCATCACTGTCGCCTTAGGGCAAGCCCGGGGGGACTACTTCTCTGTGGAAGAGACACCCGAAGGCAGACTGCGATTTCCTGTCGAGTCGGGGGAGCTCTTGCCCCGGTCGGCGATGACGGGGTCCCAACAGGAACCAAGTCGAGTCATCACGGTGGGGGTTGACCCGTTCCATGCCCCGGTGGATGTTGCACCGGGAGATCGTGTTGATGTCTGGTCCACGCCAACGAGCTCCACTTTCCTGCCCGATAGTCCGGCGAGTGACCGTGCACCGAATCCGCAACTTGCCCTTGAATCAGTGTTGGTGGAGCGCGTGGAAAGCGACTCGCTCGGAGGCCGCAAAGCCGTGGTTCTGCGCGTGACTCCGGAGCGTGTTGGTGACCTCGTCCAGGCCTCACGGTCGGGGACCATCGACCTCATCAAGGTGCCAGTCCAAGGATCCAGATCGTGACAGACATCATCTGGTGCACCCCGGGGAGGGCCGACGAGCCGGAGTTGCTCGTCGACGCAGGAGCACACGGGTTCACCGTCATTCGCAGATGTTTGGATGTGGCAGAACTCATTGCCGCCGCTGGGATCGATCGCCACGCCGGCCTCGTCATTGATGTCTCCGCACCGCGTTTGAGCGCCGACACCCTCGCTCATGTGGCGAGTGATCAGCGCTGCGTCGTTGCCTACTTGGCGGACAGTGACGATGACTTGACGCGTGCAGAGTCGATATCTCGCCTTGCACCCGGAACGGTCCTCGATATTCGACGTGCGAAAAGCCCGCGTAGCGTGATTGACCTGATACAGGCAGCGATCGATGCCTCTGCGGACAATCCGGGTGAGGAAGGACTCGACACTGTGCCGTCGGGAGCACTTCCGATTGATGACGAGAGCCGAGACACAACGACTGGCGTGGATGCTCAGCGAGGCAAGCTCGTGGTCGTGTGGGGCCCTCATGGTGCCCCCGGTCGAAGCACGGTTGCCCTGGGGCTCGCGGAGTCTTGCGCGGCGTCTGGGTACCGCACATGCCTGGTAGACGCAGACACCATCTCTCCCTCCCTGGCACTGTTGATCGGCATGACCGAGGACGTCAGTGGCCTCCTGGTTGCTGCCCGGTACGCAGAGCAGGGGGTTCTCGATGCCCGGTCTTTAGGTGCTGCGTGCCGGGCCTTGTCCGAGTCGTTGTGGGTTCTTTCCGGAATCGGGTCTGCAGATAGGTGGTCTCAGGCTCGCCCTTCCGCCCTTGATCTGATTTGGGCTGAGTGCACGCGACACTTCGATCGTGTGATCGTTGACGTGGGAGGGCTTCTGCGAACTGAAGAGGTTGATGATCCTTTCAACGGCCTCGGGTTGCGCCGCGACTGTGCCGCGGTGGGCGCACTTCAGGTATGTGATTCTGTCGTAGCCGTTACGCGGCCAGATGTAGTCGGACTGGCTCGCCTCGTGGAAGACCTGCCCGACGTCCTCGCGTTGACGTCGCACTTGCGTGTGGATGTGGTGGTGAATCAAGTGTCCCGAAGATCACGGGGCGTGGAATCTAATGTGAAGAGACTCATCAACGAGGTCGGCCTTGATTTCCCTGTGCATCCGCTGGCCTTTGATGACGGAGTCAGGACGTGCGTTGAACGCGGCTCCCTATTTTCGGAGGCGTCGTCCCTATCGAGAATGCGACGCAACTTTGGCACTATCGACAAACACGTGGACGTGCAATTGTCGGCTTGAGCCAGGCAGGGCCATGACGACGATCCGGACTCGCATCTCAGTTCGTCCGGATTAACCTGCCGTAAATCATTCGGCGACCTTAAACCCCATCTTTCGGCGGCTGATCGGTAGATGCTTCCACCATTCCTGGAGCGGGCATGTAACACTTGTGGGTACTTGGGAAGGGGTCAGGGTGGATCGTCTGGACGCGACAGACAGCGCGTTGTGGTTTGCCGAGAACACCTCTACGCCCCGGAA
>WLWL01000020.1 GCA_012103605.1 Candidatus Nanopelagicales bacterium | reverse complement strand
TCTTCGCGGCGGTCTTCTTGGCCGGCGCCTTCTTCGCGGCGGTCTTCTTGGCCGGCGCCTTCTTCGCGGCGGTCTTCTTGGCCGGCGCCTTCTTCGCGGCGGTCTTCTTGGCCGGCGCCTTCTTCGCCTTGGTTGCGGTTGTTGCCATTGTGAGTGGGCGCACCTTTCCTTGGGGCATGATTGAGAGCCACGACAAGAGCCCGAGTCAAGCCGTGTCCGGCTCGTCGGGCGTAGCCGAAGTCTGCCATGCCTGACCCGCTAGTGCATGAGGACCCCCACCGCGGACCCCACGTCCACCTCCCAGGCGTGCTCTTGGCGCACCGGATCCTGCACGTCGAAAGGCCCGAGACCATCGACCCAGTAACGGCCGCGCCATGCTGACTGCACTCGTACAAGGTGCCGTCCGACATCGGTGAACGCCTGCCGAATTCCCCTATCGGGATACACCCCTCCAGGGAAGCCGACGGTGTGGACCCACTCCCTCGTCGCTGTGGGCGTACTCACGCCCGCTCGAGCCCTCTGCTCAAAGGCCCAGGACCACGTCGCGCTCGCCTCGGCGAGGACCGAATGACCGACCACCGTGGAGGACCATCCGAGCCGAGCGGATGACTGGCCCGATCGACAGTGCAGGTCGATGCCCACGACTGCACCCCGCGCCGGCAAGCATGCCGGGGACAGCGGGGGCACCTTCTCCACGATGTCGCCTCGGATGCGAGTGCTCATGTCCGCTACCGACGTCACCTCCCCGTCGTGGGGACAGAACAAGCCCACCGGCTCGAAATCTGCACCGGGGCGAGCAAGCCAGGCTCGACCTATCTCCCGCCCCTGGGGGCAGCCCAAAACACTGCCTCGGCATCCAGCGTCGCTGTGCTCGTCCTCACGCAGACACGGGGCGGTGACCTTCCATCGGCATCCGTGACACCAGGCTGCCTGCTGCCGACGAGCCACAGACACCGTCGACGGTAGGAACACCGCCCCAGATCCGACGAAACGATCAGCCTCGTCGTCCCCGACGATGTCGACGCCACCCACCTCTACCGCCCGGGCAGCTAGCGACCCCTCGGAGACGCTCAAACCGACACCGAGGCCCAGACCGAGACCAATGGCCGTGCAGACGCCAGCCCCCACACTGGCGCCTCTCATCAGGTCGCCTCGAAGGGCTCGGTGTGGCACCTCTCGACAGTATGTCCATGGCGGTTACGCGGGATACCCGTCGCAACACGCCTGTGGATGAGTGCGTCCGCTCAGGGACCAGGGTTTCCGCGCTGACCAGAGGTTGCGCGCTCGATCGCATGGTGAATGAACGCCCCCACCTGCTCGTCCTCCACGAGAAACCCATCATGGCCGTAGGGGGATCGAAGGACGTGAAGTTCATCCGCACCGGGGGTGAGTTCTACCAATTCCGATTGCAACCGCAGTGGGAACAGTCGGTCACTGTCGATTCCCACCACCGTGAGTGGTGCGTGAATGGTCGACAGGGCGCTCGCAACTCCCCCTCGGCCTCGACCGACATCGAACAGACTCATCGCCTCGGTCAGCGCAACATAGGTGTTTGCGTCGAAACGTCGGGTGAGTTTATCCGCGTGATGATCAAGGTAGGACTCGACGGCGAACCGGCCCCGTGAGCGCGACCCGTCGGCGCCATAGGGATCTTCGCCTTGCTGCGGGCTGCGCCCGAAGCGCAGATCAAGCTCGGTCTCGCTGCGGTACGTCAAATGCGCAATGCGCCGCGCCACGCCCATGCCACGGTGCGGGCCGGCACCGGCCGGTGCGTCGTAGTAGTCACCGTTGTTGAATGCGGGATCGGCTCGGATGGCTTCGATCTGTGCTGCGTGTGTGCCGATCTGGTCCGCGGTCACCGCGGCCGTGGAGCCGAGCACCAAGCCGCCTCGCACGCGTTCCGGGTACCGCACGAGCCACTCGAGAACGCGCATGCCGCCCAGCGACGGACCCAACATCAGCAGCCACTGATCAATCCCTAGGTGGTCAGCGAGCGCACGCTCGACGTCCACCATGTCGGCCACCGTGACGGTGGGAAAGCGACTCCCCCACGGGCGGCCGTCGGGGGCAATACTCGACGGACCCGTGGTGCCTTGGCATCCCCCGAGAACGTTCGCGCACACCACGAACCAGCGATTCGTATCAATGGGCATACCTGGACCGACCAGTCCCGACCACCATCCGGACGTCCGGTGTCCCGGTCCAGCCGGACCGGTGACGTGAGAGTCACCGGTCAGGGCATGGCAGATGTAGATCGCATTGTGACCGTCCGGCGCCAGAGCTCCCCACGTCTCATACGCCACTGTGACGTTCGGCAGTACGACCGTGGACTCGGTGGTGAACTCGCCGATCGTCAGGAACTTGCGATCACCAGGGTCGTCCCCCTCCCGCCAGGCTGCGCTCGCGGGAGGGGGGCCCTGGTAGTTGATCGAATCTGCCGGTACAGACAAGGTCAGGCCTGCTTGGCCGATCGGAAGCCGGCGTCGAGATCCGCCAGGATGTCGTCGAGTGCTTCCAATCCGACGGCCAGGCGAACCAGACCCGGCGTCACGCCCGCGGCCAATTGCTGCTCGGGCGTCAACTGGGAGTGCGTTGTCGAGGCAGGGTGAATGACCAGCGACCGAACATCACCGATGTTCGCCACATGGCTGTGCAACTCAAGTCCCTCGACGAACTTCTGGCCCGCCTCGAGTCCACCGGCGATTTCGAAGCTCAATACGCCTCCCGTTCCACTGGGTGCGTACTTCTTACCGAGGTCGTGCCAGGGGCTTGACTCCAGGCCCGCATAGTTGACCGAGAGAACCTCGTCTCGATCCTCGAGCCACTTCGCCACACTCAACGCACTGTCGCTGTGGCGCTGCAGGCGCAGATTCAATGTTTCCAGCCCTTGGGAGATCAAGAACGCGTTGAACGGTGCTGCGGCCGCGCCGAGATCACGTAGAAGCTGCACTCTCGTCTTCATGATGAACGAGACATTGACCCCGAACAGACCATCGGGCCCGAGGTCACGCGCATACACGAGCCCGTTGTAGGAATCGTCGGGAGTGTTGAATCCTGGGAATCGGCTGGGATCTTTGCTGTAGTCGAAACTGCCACCATCGACGATGGCTCCGGCGACTGCCGTGCCATGTCCGCCGATGTACTTCGTCGCGCTGTGGACAACGATGTCCGCTCCCCATTCCAGCGGGCGGATCAAGTACGGAGAGGCAACGGTGTTGTCGACAATCAAGGGCACGCCGGCTTCGTGGGCAACTCCCGCGATTCCTTCGATGTCGAGGATCTCGCTCAGCGGATTGGCGATGGACTCCCCAAAGAAGGCCTTGGTGTTCGGTCGCACGGCCGCGCGCCACGAATCGAGATTGTTCGCATCGTCCACGAACGAGACCTCGATTCCGAATTTCGGCAAGGTCTGTTGGAACAGATTAAACGTCCCGCCATACAGGCTGGGGCTGGCGACAATGTGCGATCCCACCTCGGCGATATTCATGATCGCGAGGAACTCTGCCGACTGGCCGCTGGCAACGAGGAGGCCACCGACGCCACCTTCCAAGGCAGCGATGCGGTCTTCGACAACCGCTTGCGTCGGGTTCATGATTCGGGTGTAGATGTTGCCCAACTCCTTCAGCGCGAAGAGGTTGGCTGCGTGCGTCGTGTCGTTGAACGTGTACGACGTCGTTTGGTAGATGGGCAGCGCGCGCGCGTTGGTAGCTCCGTCGGGCGCTTGCCCCGCGTGGATCTGCTTGGTTTCGAAGGACCAGCCCTCGCTCATGTGATTCTCCTTGAGTTTCGTTGGTGAGGCGTTTCGTATACGTGTGGTTGTGCTTGTCGTGCGGTTATCGGGTTAGCCCGTTGTCCCCGAGCCGCACAAGGGTTCGGCGGGCGTTCGGGACGCCGATAGAAGGGTGCTGATGGCGCACACCGCCGCAGGGCGTGGCGCCGGATCACTAGATGGGACAGGTACAGCGCATGTCAGACCTCGCATTCATCCGGGGCCTTGCCCTGCGCAAGACCGCACTTGCCCGTAAAGGGCCAGGTCTCCACCGGAGCACCCCACCGCGGTTGGAGGGTTGCCGTCCAGCTAGCCGGGGCTTAACGCTGGAACTCTTGACCTACTTGGAACTATAGCGGCTAGGGCGAACCTCGTCCACGTGGCACTCACCGCTGTTGAGCGTTTCTTCGGGCATCTCACGAAGCAGCGACTCGAGTTCGCTGGGCGGCACACCATGACGGGCGATTCCGGCGATCAACGTCCCCATGTAGTTGTCAGGATCTTCGATCAAGCAACGGTCGATGGCGGCATTGGCGCGGACTCCATCGCCGCACAGCCACGCGACTACGCCGGTCGCGGCGGCGATGGTGGCAGCTCGACCCGGTGGTGTTTGAGCGAGCGCATCAACCAAGCAACCGAGCAGCGCACGTCTGTCGTTCATGGTCATTCGCGCCGCACTCCATAGAACGGCATCGCGGGCAGCCACGGAACGCACACTGTCCCGAAGGACATCGGCGGACACCCGTGGGGGCGAACACATCAACGCGGCCATCAAATCGTCCAGTGGGATTCGATGCCGCGAGTGATCATCGGTGTCGACCTCGCCATCACGTCGCTGATACGACAGCTCCTCGGCCACGGCCTGCCTCGTCCGCGCCGGCCGGGGCGCGTGTGGAGCGGTCAAGTACGCGGCTGCCTGTTGCCGCTCCTTGGTGCCGATCCACCGCCAGGACGCGCCGTGATCATGATCCGGAGTGCACTCACGGATTCGGGCGCCACGCATATGCAGATGGACGCGCACGGGCACCGGGCAGTTCTCAGCAACACCCCGCACAAGTCCGTCGGGGAGGTCCGGTTCTCGGGCCACGTAAACGACGATGACCTCGTCCACATCCAGCGCCCACACCGGGGCGAACAGAGCGCGCACATAATCCGTGAACCGCACGCCGGACGCCGCCGGATCGTCGTCGGGCGTATCCGCTCGTTGGGTCACCACCAGCTGACGACGTTTGAGCCACAGACAGACGATCGATTGCTCCGGATGGAAGCCGAGTAGATGGGGAAGCGCAGCCCCAATCTGGGCGGCCGTTGTCAGCGTGAAATCACTGCGATCAGGCAATGGATAAGGCGTGGGCGACGTCGACATACCCAAAGCCTGAACCGGCACGACACGATTGCAGACTCCGTTACGGCAACGGTGGCAACGAAGCTCCCGCCTTGTGGACAGTTCGGTAGATGGGGTCCTTAGCCACCAACCCGGCTCCCGAGCTGACGCCTCTGATCCGTCGGGTCACCCAGGGTCCTGCGTGCGCGACGAACCACGCTGCATCAGAGCCACGGCGCCGACTCCATCCCGGACGCGGTGGATCGGACACCGGTGACCGCCAGGCATCACCCCCCAGGCCCAGAGCGTCCATCACTGCCTCCGCCGTCAATCGATGTCCCATCGTTGACAGGTGGAGCCGATCAGCGGACCACAGTCGGGTGTCGTCGTAGAGAGCGATCCCCCAGAAGTCGACCACGGTGCATCCATAGGCAGAGGCAATATCCAGCGTCGCCGTTCGGTAGCCACGCATTCGGTCCGCTACTCGGCGCAGGGCCTTACTCCTCCTCGACGGATCTCCGTAGGCGAACAACAGCACGTGCGATCCACCCGTGGTGAGTTCCCGCACGCTGTTTTCGAGGTCGGTGCACAGCGCGTCGAGGCTGAAACTACTCCGCAGTGCGTCATTGACCCCCGCACCCACCGACACGAGGTCAGGCTTCAGGGCTCGGGCGTGGGGCACCTGCTCGTCCATGATCTGCCGCATAAGCCGACCCCGAATAGCTAGGTTGGCGTACGAGAGTTCTTCGATGTCTTGTCGGGTGACGAGCAATTGGGCCACGCGGTCCGCCCACCCGCGATGCCGACCATCGCCGCGGATTTCGTCGTTCAATCCCTCGGTGAAAGAATCACCCACTGCGACGAAACGCATGAAGGGTGGTCGATCCGCGATCACACCGACATCATCGCCCACGTCCGCATGTGTCAGCAATCAAAGATGAACACCGGGCCAAGATTGTCCGGCGGCAACACCGTGCACCGGAATCTGACGTGCACCGGAATGTGAAGGACCTGGCCGCCGAAGGCTTCCCCTCCCGCGACGACCAGGTCGAATAGAACACTAGTGCGTGCCATCGCCACCGTCAGCACCGACACTCCGGTTGGCAATCGCCCGGCCTGCGCGTCGATACCACGTGATCAGAGCGATGAGGCCTACGACAAGTTGCGGAACGTACGAGGTTGCTCGCCAAACCAGGTCCGCCGCGGTTGCCGCACCCTTGTCGGTACCCGAACTCACCAAAAGCTGAATCATCAAGGCGTCCATCGTTCCCAGTCCGCCAGGTGTGATGGGGACCATCAGCATGATTTGGCTGACCGCGAAGGCCCCGAAGGCGGCGATCGGATTCGTGCCCGGCTGATCCCAGCCTTCGACTCCGCGTAGTGCCGCGAAAAGGATCAGGAATTGACTGCTGGTGATTCCGAGTTGGACGAGCGTGAGCCACAACCATCGCCTTCTCAGCAGGTCGTACATTTCCCGACGGAACTTCATGATCGGGGCGGCGATGTCCAGATCCTTGAGGCGTCGGATTCGCCGAGCAAGCGGCCTGACAGCGGTGTTCCCCCAGGCTCCCAGGCGCTCGGCAAGGGCCTGGGAGCGCATGATGGACACGAACACCGCAATGACGAGGATCAGTATCCCCAGGCCAACGGGGCCCATCCAGGCGACCCCGTCGGCTGCTCCCACGATCGTTAAGGCCAGAACGCCGAGAATGGGGAATCCGAGGCTGGCGAAGGTGCTCCAGAGGCTCACGGCGGTAATGGCCGCCGTGGCCGATGTAGCCGGGATTTTGTAGCTCGCGAGCATGCCGAACTGCACGGCCAATCCGACCGCTCCGCCGGCGGGCACGCCATTACTGATGGTGAAGCTGGCCTGCTTCACCTGCTGGGATTGCCAATACCGCAAGCGAGGTTCGGCAGCCATGAAGATCAAGCCGTACATCGCCAAGTACACGACGACGGTGACAGCAATGATCACCACGGCGATCCATGACATCGACTGAAGTGCTTCGACGGCGTCGCTATAACTGCCGATCTGCGGAATGACCTGCCAAAAGATCAGAACGATGACGCCTAAGCCGAGGGCTCCAAGTGCGATGGACTTGCGGGGGTCCAACCTTGCCTGTGGCATCTCGGGCGGCTGCGAGTCGCCCCCGCGGTCCGCCGCGGAGTCATCGACATCGTCCCGCATACCTCGAGCCTGCCATACCCCCACCCCCCGGATCTTGAGCACGAGTCATTGGGCATGATGAAGGTATGCGCCTTGACCACCTGTCCTACGCGTGCACCACGAGCGAAATCGCAGACGTTGTTCAGCGCATCGGGTCAGACCTGGGAGGAACGTTCATCGATGGCGGCCGCCACCCTTCATTCGGCACTCGGAACTTCATTCTCCCGCTGGCCGGCGGCTGCTACGTCGAGGTCGTCAGTGCGCTTGACCACCCCGCAGCTCTGAAGGCTCCCTTCGGTCAAGCCGTTCATCGTCGAGCCGAGCATGGCGGCGGATGGCTCAGCTGGGTTCTCGCCGTCGATGACATCGGCCCGGTCGAGCAACGCTTCGGACGGGAGGCAGCGCCGGGGAAACGTATCCGTCCCGACGGCGTCGAATTATGTTGGCAGCAAATCGGCATCCTGAACACCCTGGACCGGCCGGAAGTTCCCTTCTTCGTGCACTGGGATTGCCCCGACACCGAGCACCCGAGCGCGACCGGTCGAACAGGAACGTCCATCGCCGTCGACACGATTGAGTTATCCGGGGACCAAACATCGGTTGTCGAAGTGGTCGGATCCGACGTCGGGCTCGACGACACCAAAGTGGCCTGGGTCGACGACGACGAGCCGGGGGTATCCGCTGTCGTTTTTCGGACTCCTAACGGGCCTGTCAGGATCGACTAGGTCCGTTCGGTTCGCACCTGCGGGCCCCACACCGATCGCTTGATCTGCCCCCACTCCCCGACTACGGGAGTCGGGACTGCTCCCGCCACAGGTCGATCCCACCTTCGACAGCCACTTCGTCGATAGCCGCAATCTCACTATCGCTGAACGCCAGATTGTCCACAGCTCCGACGGTCTCGCGGAGTTGGTCGGCCGAACTCGCACCCACCAGGGTCGTCGTGACCCGCGCATCCCGCAACGTCCACGCCACGGCCATCTGGGCCAGGCTTTGGCCCCTCTCGCGCGCTATGTGCGCCAGGGCGCGAAGGCGTTCTGCGTTCTCGGCGCTAAGAAAAGCCGGGTCCAGTGACTTGCCTTCTGTCGCTCGGGAGCCTTCGGGGATTCCGTCGACGTAGCGATCGGTCAACATTCCTTGAGCGAGTGGGCTGAACGTGATGGATCCAGCCCCCACCGTTGTCAGGGCGTCGAGCAGACCGTCGTCTTCGATCCATCGATTCAACAGCGAGTAGGACGGCTGGTGAATGAGCAGCGGAACGCCGAGGTCGGCCAGGATCTCCGCCGCTCGAAGGGTGCGTGCGGGCCCATACGAGGAAATACCCACATACAGCGCCTTACCCTGGGCAACGGCCGTCGCCAGGGCGCCCATCGATTCTTCGAGGGGCGTATTCGGGTCGGGTCGGTGGTGGTAGAAGATGTCGACATACTCCAGACCAAGCCGCTCGAGGCTTTGGTCCAGGCTGGCCAGCATGTACTTGCGAGACCCGAGATCCCCGTAGGGCCCTGGCCACATATCCCACCCGGCCTTGGATGAGATGACCAGTTCGTCTCGATACCGGGCAAAATCTTCGCGCAAGATACGTCCGGCGTTGATTTCAGCCGACCCGAATGGTGGACCGTAATTGTTCGCGAGATCAAAGTGGGTGATTCCCAAATCGAACGCCGTATGCATGATCTCTCGCTGCGTGGCCAGAGGTTTGTCGTCGCCGAAGTTATGCCAAAACCCCAAGCTGATCAGCGGTAGATCAAGCCCACTGCGACCGCATCTGCGATAGGGCATCCGACCGTCGTACCGATCGGGATCGGGCAAGTAGTGTGGGGCGATATCCATGACTGAATTGTGGCAGTTATCGGCGAGAGTGGAGCGCACGTGTCGAATATTCCGCACGTAACAATGAATGACGATCGATCGATCCCCCAGATCGGTCTGGGTGTGTGGCAGGTGCCCGACGATGTGGCAACCGAGGCATGTCTGACAGCCTTCGAGGCCGGTTATCGGCACATCGACACAGCCGCGCTCTACGGGAACGAAGAGGGCGTGGGCCGGGCCATCAGAGCATCCGGGCTATCCCGAGACGAGCTTTTCATCACGACCAAAGTGTGGAATACCGACCATGGGCGTGCCCGCACGACAGACGCGATGCAGGCCTCCCTCGACAGGTTGGGCCTGGACTACGTCGACCTCTATCTCATTCACTGGCCCACGCCCGACAGAGGTCTGTACGTCGAAACGTGGGAAACGGTTCTGGAACTCAAGGAGCAGGGCAAGACGCTCTCCGCCGGTGTTTCCAACTTCCACCCGACCCACCTGCGCACCATCATCGATGCGACGGGCGTAACTCCCACTATCAACCAGGTGGAGCTCCATCCATGGCTGCCCCAGCGAGAGGTACGGGCGGCCGATGACGAGCACGCAGTGGTCACGGAGGCCTGGTCACCGCTCGCTTCAGGGGGCCTCATCGACAACGCCGTCCTGGCCGACATCGGCAGCAAGCACGGAAAGAGCGCCGCTCAGGTCATGATCCGCTGGCACCTGCAGATCGGGAATGTCGTTCTGCCGAAGTCGGTCACGGCCGAGCGGATCGTCAGCAACATCGACGTGTTCCATTTCGAGCTCGACGCCGATGACCTCATCGCTATCGAAGGCCTCGAGGACCCGTCACGTCGCACGGGTCCGAACCCGGATGTCTTCAACGAGGCCTAGTCACCGGCTCCGACGGATCGGGACGGGTCACCGGTGCCGCTGGCGCGACATCACGCGGTGCGTGCGTCCAAGTTCTCCTGAGGCAGCATGTCTCCCGCGGCTTCGCAGCTTCGTTCGATGCGTGACGCAGACCTCTCGATTCGTCGCATTTGCTTCTTCTTGATGCCATCGGTGCCTTCGTCGGCCTCGACGCGACTGAGATTCTTCTGGATGCGGTTGGCATTGACCAGCACGCGTTCGGGCAGATCGCCGGAGATGTACGCCTCTTCGGCGTCCGTGACCAGCGTGTCGGTCAGGCCCTTCAACTCCGCGAGCATCTCTTTCTTCGCCTTCTTTTTCGCGTCCGGCTTGGAATTGATCTCGCTTAACTTGAGGTCAAGGGTGAAGTAGCTCGTACACGCGGGGATGACCTCGATGGCCTCGTCGATTTCCACGTCCAGGGCGTCCGAGGGTGCCTCGCTGGGGGTCACGTCCTCCGCCGCTGGCTCCTCATCGCCTCCCCCGCAGGCCGCCAGGCTGAACGCTAGGACGCAACTCGCTGCGACCGCCATCAACTTCCGCGTTCCTCGCATATCGACCCTCCGTCGCACCCTTGGGGACTTCGTCACGAAAGCGTAACGCGATGAGCACGATCGCGCCGCGTTTTTGCCACCCTGGCGCGCCGGGAATCGGAGAGAACACACAAGACGCGTGCCGGGCCCCAGGACGCCAATACGGCGCCGAATCTGTGCTCGACGCCGCATTGGGTGTGGTCGTATCAACTACAGCCGGATGTGCTCCCGCAGCCTTCGCAGACGTAGCAGCTCCCTGCCGGGCGCATCTTGATGCCACAGGTCATGCACAAGGGAGCATCGGACGCGGTTCCGGTGATCTCTTCGAGCAGTTCGGCGCTCGAGTGGGCGCTACTGGCGGCAGGCATATCCCCCGCCGGGGCTGACTGCTCATCGACCGCGAGGTCGACTGCCGGGGCAGCCTCGACCTGCGGCGTCTCGTACTGCTGGGTGACGGTCGCCGCGCGCTCATCAGCCGTGAAGATCCCGAGCGCCTCACGCTTGTCCAACGGCAGGTGATCCAACGCCAAACGACGGAAGATGTAGTCCATGATCGATTGGCTCATCCTGATGTCTGGATCGTCGGTCATGCCCGCCGGCTCGAAACGCATGTTGACGAACTTGGACACGAAGGCTTCCAACGGCACGCCGTACTGCAGTGCGATCGAAATAGCGATGGAGAAGGCATCCATCACGCCCGCGAGCGTCGAACCCTGCTTGCCGAGCTTGAGGAAAACCTCGCCCAGCTCTCCATCCTCATAACTCCCCGCCGTGAGGTAGCCCTCGGCACCTGCCACCGAGAAGCTGGTGGTTCGACTCGGCCGTGACTTAGGCAAACGACGTCGAATCGGCTGACCGATTCCCTCGATAGCCGCTTCCACCTGGGCGTCGACCTTCGTGGCCTTTGCATCGGACAGCGGCTGGCCGACCTTGCAGTTGTCGCGATAGATCGCGAGTGCCTTGAGGCCCTGCTTCCAACCCTCGTAGTAGATCTCCTCCACCTCTTCGACGGTCGCAGTCTCCGGCATGTTCACCGTCTTGGAGATAGCACCGGAAATAAACGACTGGACCGCAGCCATCATCCGAACGTGACCCATCGGGGAGATAGACCGGGCTCCCATAGCGGTGTCGAAGATGGCGTAGTGCTCGGTCTTGAGCCCAGGCGCGTCTACAACGTGACCGTTCTCCGAGATGTATTCGACGATGGCTTCGATCGTCTCTTCGGTGTAGCCCAGCTTGCGCAGTGCGCGCGGGATCGTCTGGTTGACGATCTGCATGGAGCCACCACCCACGAGTTTCTTGAACTTCACCAGTGAGAAGTCCGGCTCGATTCCCGTGGTGTCGCAGTCCATCATGAACCCGATGGTGCCGGTGGGAGCGAGGACGGAGGCCTGCGCGTTTCGCCACCCGTTCTTCTCACCCGTGGTGAGGCATTCCTCCCACGTCTTCACCGCGAGCTTGAGAACGTCGCCGTCCAAGCTCGACACGCTCCGAACATCGTCATTGGCTGATGCGTGCTTGCGCATGACGCGCTTGTGGGCGTCGATGTTCCGCGCGTAGCCGTCGTAGGGGCCAACGACCCCGGCGAGCTCCGCGCTGCGCTTGTACGCGGTCCCGGTCATCAGCGATGTGATGGCAGCAGCGAAGGAGCGTCCAGCGTCGGAGTCGTACGGAAGACCAGTCGCCATGAGCAGCGCACCGAGATTCGCGTACCCGATGCCGAGTTGGCGGTACCGGCGAGTGGTGTCGCCGATGGCCTGCGTCGGGAAGTCAGCGAAGGAGATCGAGATGTCCATCGCGGTGATGACGAACTCCACACTCTTGGCGAACCTCTCCGCATCGAACGTGTCGTCTTCCTTCAGGAAGGTCATCAAGTTCAAGCTCGCCAGGTTGCACGAGGAGTTGTCCAGGCTCATGTATTCCGAGCAGGGGTTGGACGCGTTAATCCGCCCTGTTTCCGGGTTGGTGTGCCAATCGTTGATGGTGTCGTCGTACTGAATTCCCGGATCCGCGCATGCCCAAGCGGCCTCCGCCATGGTCCGGAAGAGCCCCTTGGCGCTCACCGTCTCGACAACGTCGCCGTCGGTACGCGCCCGCAGCCCGAAGTCCTCGTCTGCCTCCAGTGCCCGCATGAACTCATCGGAAACTCGCACCGAGTTGTTGGCGTTCTGGTACTGGACCGACGTGATGTCCTGGCCACCGAGATCCATGTCGTATCCCGCATCGCGCAGAACACGGATCTTGTCCTCTTCTCGGACCTTGGTCTCGATGAACTCCTCAATGTCGGGGTGATCGACATCGAGCACCACCATCTTTGCAGCCCGACGAGTAGCACCACCAGACTTGATCGTGCCCGCGGAGGCATCTGCCCCACGCATGAACGACACGGGCCCGGACGCCGTACCACCAGAGGAACGCAGGAGCTCCTTGCTCGAGCGAATGCGGGACAGGTTCAGCCCGGCTCCGGAGCCGCCCTTGAAGATGAAGCCCTCTTCTTTGTACCAATTCAAAATGGAGTCCATCGTGTCGTCGACACTGAGGATGAAGCAGGCGCTCACCTGCTGCGGAGCGGTGGTACCGACGTTGAACCACACCGGTGAGTTGAAACTGAAGACCTGGTGCAACAGCATGTAGGTCAACTCGTGCTCGAAAATCTCCGCGTCCTCGTCCGAACGAAAGTAGCCGTTGTCCCGTCCGGCTTTGGTGTAGGTCAAAACGACGCGATCAATCAACTGCTTGAGGCTCCACTCCCGAGATTCGGTGCCCACTGCCCCGCGGAAGTACTTCGTCGTGACGATCGTCGACGCGTTCACACTCCAGAAATCGGGGAACTCAACACCCTGCTGCTCGAACACCACCTCCCCGGTCTTCCAGTTGTTCTGCACCACGTCACGGCGCTCCCAGGTGACGTCGTCGTAGGGATGCTGTCCCGCCGTGGTGTAGAGCCGCTCCATCGTCAGGCCGGGGCCTTGGAGAGTGTTGTGCACGAACGGTGCGGGTGTGCTGATTGTTTGGGACATTGGTGGTGCCTTTCTTGCTTGAGTGGAACGGACGGTTCTTTCTGGTTCTAAGTCGGGGAAGAGTCTCGTGCGGGTGTGACATCGGCGTGCTCGCGGCGAGGCGGCTCATGAGCCGTTGGCTCCCCTTCTGCACGAAGCAGCGTGATCTCTGCTTCGAAGTCTTCTAGCGAATCAAAGCTGCGGTAGACCGACGCGAATCGCAGGTAGGCGATCTCGTCGAGTGCGCGGAGCGGGCCAAGAATGGCCAGCCCCACTTCTTCGGCTGGGATTTCTGCATTACCGGTGGCGCGAAGCGCGTCCCCCACTTGCTGGGCCAGGATCGCGATGTGGTCGTCTTCGACCGGTCGCCCCTGACACGCCTTGCGTACTCCCGCCACGACTTTTGCGCGGGAGAAAGGCTCGCTGGCACCCGACCGCTTCACCACGTTCAACTGAGCAGTTTCCGACGTCGTGAAACGCCGGCCGCAACTCAGGCATTCCCGGCGACGCCGGATGGCGCTGCCTTCCTCCGATGTGCGCGAGTCGACGACCCGTGAGTCTTCCTCACGGCAAAAAGGACACCTCATGTGTTCCTCCCGTCACTCTCGTCACATCTGTATCGCCATTACTGTCGTCTGTGGGGATTTGTGGGGAAATCCTGTGGACGAACTGTGTAGTAGTACCACAACCTGTGGACGAATCACACGCGTGTGACTACTACATCTAGGGGTCAGACTGTAGGGCTAGCGGACGCCGGGCGCAAGCGTCCTCGGGAATTTGGCCTACTTGGGCGTGTTGCTCGGCTCAGCCGGCGATTCGGGAGACTTCGTCAGCGACCCGCGATGCCCAGTTCTTCGTTCCTCGCGTCGTGTAGTGCAAGGCGTCAGCGAAGGGGACCTTGCGGTCTCTTGCCCAGGCGCCCCAGCGAATGTGATGCAGATTGTTCCTGTCCGCCGCAAGCTGCTTGACCTGCCGGTTGAACCACCGCTCCTTTTCTCGCGTGAACCGATCACCACCGCTGGCGTAGGTATCCACCCACATCACCGTGCGCTTGGGGCCGAGCACCCGCATGAGTTCCTTCATTCGAGATGCGGTTGTTCCTCGGTCAATCCACCGCATGTCATTGGTTCCGATGGCGACCACCACTGTCGCCGGCAGCTGATCGAGTTCCTTCGCACGCTTGGCTTGCGCGATCGCCCAGTCCAGCCGCTTCCCGCCGAAGCACCGCACCGTGGGGGTCCATCCGTCCTCGCGTAGCGCGCGCGTTAACGGCTTTCGTCCATTGCGTGTCAACGAGTCACCGATCACCAGCACCCGGCGCCCTTGGCCCGGTCCGGGGGTCGTATTGAGCGAGGCCGGCCACCTCGGACCACTGCACGCCCGGGCATCTCCCCCGGTGGACCATTGCGGGTCCTTGCGCGGACCCGGTTCATCCGCAGCCGCCGGACTCCATTGCTGGCCGGTGAGACAAACGACGAGAGCGGTGATGAGAACCGCTAGGCGACGAGGCACCTGCTCAGTATCACCCGAGCACGGGGACGACGATGGACTGGCCCGGCACCACGGGTGTTGTGCCGAGGTCGTTCATTTGGCGAATCTGCCGGACGACTCCCCGCGGGTCGCTGCCAGGGGCCACCTCGCGGGCTATCCCCCACAGCGTTTCACCCGCCTGGACCACCACGACCTGCGGCACCGGCGAGTTCGACGCCTCGGAATCTGATCCCGAAGCGCCGGCCACCTGGCCGGCCCCGATGACAATCGCACCCAGGGCCGCAACGGACGCGGAGAAGGCGACCAACCGGCCACGCCTCGTCAGCCGCAATCCGGGATCGCTCCTGCCTACTCGATTCCTGCCATCACGTGCCCGAGTGCCACGGGGGGAAGTCCGCGTATCCATCGATATGCCTTTCCTAGAGCCAAATCCTTATTCGAACGCCTGTACGATCGAACACATGTTCGTTTTCTACCATGATCGACCCGACACACCCTGCATTTATCGAACAGGTGTTTGATTTCGTGTCGCACCTGCCGTAGTTTTCGAACACACGTGCAGGATGGCGTGGGGGTCTGACACCCACGCCTCGGCTAGCCCAGGAGGGCCCATGGCATCGACGGTCAGCGAACTTCCCGACGGCGAGCCTGACGATTCAGGCCTCACACCCCGGCAGCAGGCCATCTTGCGGGTCATCGAGGAGACCATGGCGGACCGGGGCTACCCTCCGAGCGTCCGCGAAATTGGGCACGGTGTCGGCCTGACGTCCCCGAGTTCGGTGGCCCACCAACTCAAGACGCTCGAAGAACTGGGGTACCTGCGTCGCGACCCCCACCGGCCTCGGGCACTCGTCGTGGCACGTCCATCAGGCGCACCCGCCAGCACATCGGATGCAGACATCACGCACGTCGAGTCGCAGGCGTCCAGCAACGCCGTTTCGGTGCCCCTGGTCGGTCGAATCGCCGCAGGCGGACCCATCCTCGCCGAGCAGCACACCGAAGACGTCATGCCTTTGCCCCGGGATCTTGTCGGTGAGGGAGAGTTGTTCATGCTCACAGTGGTCGGCGACTCGATGGTCGACGCGGCCATTTGCGACGGCGACTTCGTTGTTGTTCGCAGCCAACCAACGTGTGACAACGGGGACATCGTCGCTGCGATGATCGACGGTGAAGCCACCGTCAAGACCTTTAAGCGGCGCGACGGTCACGTGTGGCTTATGCCGCACAACCCGGCATACGAACCGATCCTGGGAGATAGCGCCACCGTTCTCGGCAAGGTCGTCAGCGTCCTTCGACGGATCCGCTGAGGTTTCTTCCCGTCGCGAGACGCTGAGACTCACCCATCATCTCTGAGCCGGACCAAGGCCTCACGGACCACCGACCCGTCGGTGGTGAACCACAACGGTGGCAGAGACGCACGTAACGCTCCCCCGTATCCAGCTGACGCCATGCGCGAATCGAGAACCGCTACCACCCCTCGATCAGACTCTGAGCGAATGAGTCGACCCGCACCCTGAGCCAACAGCAAAGCCGCCCGGGTCAGCGCTACCTCGCGAAATCCGGAGCGTCCCTCCGCGTCAACGGCGGCTTGTCGCGCGCTCATCACCGGATCATCGGGCCGAGGAAACGGAATCCGGTCGATCGTCACCAGTACTAACGAGTTTCCCGGTACGTCGATGCCTTGCCACAGGGCGACCGTTCCCACCAGCACGCTTTGGGGCTCGCTCATGAAGCGTTGCACCACCGGCGCGACCGATTCCCCCCGGCGTTGGACCAGCAGGGTCCCGAGGTCACCGGAGTCCAGTCGCGAACCCAGCCGGACACGCAGGTAGTCCGCCGCCCGATCGACACCGTTCCAACTCGAGAACAGCGCCAAGGTCCGCCCGCCGGCAGCCTCGATGAGGTCCGCGAGTTCGTCGAGCGCCTCCATCGATGCACCCTCGCGATTGGGCGGCGGCACATGCCCCGCTACATACAAGATTCCCTGCTGCGCGTAATCGAATCCGGAACCGACATCGAGGCACGTCGTGTCCGGTGCAAGCCCAAGTACCGTCAGGGTTGGGGCGAATGAACCACCGGCTTTCAGGGTGGCACTCGTCAGGACCACCGGTTGCTCCGGATACAACGACTCGGCTAAAGCGTCTCCGACACTCAGCGGTGCGATGCGCAAAACCGGTCCGCGACCACTGTCCTGCGACCACCACACAACATCAGAATTCGCGAGCGCGATGAGTCGACCTGTCACGGCGAAAACATCCTCGGCACCGGCCCGAACTCGCTGGAGAGCGGCCGCATCGCTGCTGTCCTGGTTTGCTGTGGCCGACGTAGCGGTCCGATCGGCGGACAGGTCGGCGGACAGCGCCGACGCCAATGCCCGCGTGGAATCCCGAATCCGCGCAAGAGCCAAGGACAGGGCCGGCGTCCACGCGGTGATCCGGCCCGAGGTTGTCGCGTGCGCGTCCGCCTCCGCGAGCTCGTCGAGAGCGATCGCCACATCATCAACCGCGTCAGCCAGCGAGCCCTGATCGTCACTCACCCGAGCGGCTTCGCCGACCAATCGCTCGAGGGCGGCAACCGACAACTCGCCGGTGACGGCACTCGTGATCCGATCGACCAACTCGTGTGCCTCGTCGACAACGAGGGCCGATCGATCGGGCAACACCGGAACGCCTTCGATCGCGTCGATCGCGAGCAGCGCGTGATTGGTGACCACGATGTCTGCCTCCATCGCCCGAGCCCGAGCCTGGGCCGAGAAGCACTCGTCACCGAACGCGCACCGGCTCTCGCCCACGCACTCTGCCGATGACACCGACACGGCTCGCCACACTCGAGAGTCGATCTCGGCATCGAGGTCATCCCTGTCGCCGGTCGGGGTGTGTGCCGCCCACTCATGAACCATCGCCGCCTGCTCTTCCAGCGATCCCCGGGCCCGAGAGCCAATCTGCTCTTGCGAGATGAGCGACTCTTGACCGTCGGCTTCGCCTATTCGTTGCCGGCACAGATAGTTCTGACGCCCTTTCAACACCGCCCAGGAAACGTCCGCACCGGCCTCGGCCAGGCGGGGCAATTCCCGTTCGACCAGTTGGCGCTGCAGGGCCAGGGTCGCCGTCGCGATCACCACCGGACCCTTCTCGCGGGCCATTCGCGCCGCGGGCACGAGGTAGGCCAGGGATTTACCCGTGCCGGTGCCTGCCTGCACGACGATGTTGTCGCCGGTAGAAAAGGCCTCCATCACCGCCTCGGCCATCTCACGTTGACCGCTTCGAGACTGGCCACCCATCGACTCGACGATCGCCTCCAGGCTCGTCGACACCGAATCGCTCATCGCATGATCGGTCACGCTAGCCCGCGGCAACCGAATCGAGTTCGCGAGCAAGATCCTCGGCGACCCTGGCTTTCAGGTGGGAGCCGTGCTCTTCGTGATCGACCGAGACCACATCTCCTTCCCGGTACACCCGGGCTAACAGATCTCCGCGTTCGTACGGCACGACGACATCCACGTCCACCAGAGTGCGGGGCAGGTCTGCGTCGATCGCAGCAAGCAATTCGCCGATGCCCAGGCCGCTGCGCGCCGAAACGAGAACCGCATGCGGTTCGTGGCGCAATACCTCAGCGGTGACATTCTCGTCCGCGACGTCGGCCTTGTTGATCGCGATGATCTCCGGCACGTCTCGCGCATCGATCTCTGAGAGCACCTCCCGAACCGCAGCAATTTGCTCCCTCGGTACGTCGTCGGACCCATCAACGACGTGGACGATGACATCGGCGTCGCGAATCTCTTCGAGGGTCGACCGGAACGCCTCCACGAGTTCGTGCGGCAGGTGACGCACGAAACCGACGGTGTCGGACACCGTGATGTCACGACCCCCCGGCGTCCGGACTTTGCGAACCGTCGGATCGAGGGTGGCGAACAGTGAGTCGTCCACCAACACACCCGATCCCGTCAACCGGTTCAACAAGCTGGACTTTCCCGCGTTGGTGTAACCGGCCAGGGCAACCATCGGAACACCCGAACGGCGACGAGCGTGTCGTTGGGTCGCTCTGGTGCGATCCATAGTGCGCAATTGCGATCGGATCTTGGTCATTTGCGACCTGATCCGGCGACGATCCGTCTCTATCTTCGTCTCGCCTGGTCCGCGCGTTCCCACGCCACCGGTGGCTCCACCGGCGCGACCGCCCGCCTGCCGAGACAGCGACTCGCCCCATCCCCGTAGACGGGGCAGCAGGTACTGCATCTGCGCCAAACTGACCTGCGCCTTACCTTCTCGACTGCGCGCATGCTGAGCGAAGATGTCCAAGATGAGCCACGTCCGGTCGACAACTTTGACCTTGACGATGTCCTCGAGCGTCCGCAGTTGACCGGGGCTGAGTTCACCGTCACAGATGACCGTGTCCGCGCCGCTGCTGCGCACGAGATCGCGCAATTCATTGGCCTTTCCCGACCCTACGTACGTCGCCGGGTCCGGTGCATTTCGACGTTGCACCACTCCCCCGACCACGGCCGACCCCGCGGTCTCGGCGAGTTGTGCCAGTTCTCGCAGCGATCTCTCCGCTTGGCTCAACGTTCCCGAGGTCCACACACCGACTAACAGCACCCGCTCCAGTCGGACGCGGCGGTACTCGACCTCCGAAACATCCTCAAGTTCGGTGGATAAGCCCCCCACGCGCCGCAGAGCCTGACGATCGAGGAGTTCCCCTTCGCCAACTGTCGGTGCCGTCGGCTCCGTCGGCTCCGTCACCTCCACCGCCCGCCTACACGCCGCGGGGCCACTGCACCGTGCCGCGAGCGACGAGTTCGGCCGGGCCGCGCAGTACCAGCGGGCCATCCGGCTCGATGTCTACCCATACGGTCCCCCCGGGCACATCCACCTGGAACGAACCTGTCTGGTCTCCCGCCTCCACCCAAGCAACGGCGCACGCACCCGTCCCGCAGGAGCGCGTCTCACCAACACCTCGCTCATGAACCCGCATGCGGACATGCCCGGGTGCCACGCGCTCGGCGAACTCGACGTTCACGCCTTCGGGGAAGGCTTCTGCCGGAGTCACCACCGGCGCCTGTGCGAGGGATTTGACATCGGCGTCCAGGGATTCCACGAAGACCACGGCGTGCGGATTGGGCACCGCTACCGGCACCGCATCCCATCGCATGTCACCGAGTGCCACCGACACTTCCGGTGCGCCGTCCGGCATCGTCGCAACACCCATGCTGATCGCGACCTCTTCGGCCTCGTGTCCGCGAACATGGGCCTCCACCAGGCCGCCACGAGTCGCCACAACGGTGGTTCGGCCGGTCAGGGAGCCTGTCGCGTGTAAATACCGGACAAATACCCGAGCCCCGTTGCCACACATTTCCGCGGTGGAACCATCCGCATTCCGATAGTCCATGAAAAACTCGGCGACGTCGGCGAAAGACGCGAACTCCGGATCGTTGGCGCAGCGAACAACCCGCAGTACTCCGTCAGCACCGATTCCGCGGCGCCGATCGCATATCCAGCGAACCCGCTCAGCCGACAGTTCCAACTTTCCTTCGAGGTCGGGAAGGACGACGAAATCGTTCTCCGTTGCGTGACCCTTGATGAACGGGATATCGGCGATGCGCGTCATTCGTTCACCCTAGTGCGCGGTGCGCCTGCGCTCGAACCTCGGAACACACGCGCGGCTCCCGTCGGCGACGGCCTCTACGGCTATTACGACCGGTACCACCGCGCAACGCATCCGGCGATCGCGTCTGCGAAGCCCGCCTCATCATGATTCCGCCACTCGATCCGCTCATCACGACGGAACCAGCGTTGCTGTCGCCGCGCGAACTTTCGCGTGTCGTCGATGGTGCGCTGCCGGGCCTGCTCTTCGCTGCACTCGCCCGCGAGGAAATCGAGCACCGGTCCGTATCCGAGAGCGGCAGCGGCTGTCGGGGCGTCACGAAATCCGGCCGCTTCGAGTCGACGCACTTCATCGACGAAGCCGTCGTCCCACATGGCATCGACTCGATCCTCGATACGACTATCGAGGCGTTCGCGATCGATGTGGATACCGAATCGGTGCACCGGATACACATCTTCCGGCGGTGGCAGGTGCGCGACGAACGGCTCTCCCGTCAATTCGATGACCTCAAGAGCCCGCACAATGCGCCGCCCGTTGTTTCTTTCGATGGCCTGGGCCGCATCGGGGTCCATCGCGTGAAGCTCGTCGTGAAGTGCAGGCGCGCCTACCTCACTCAATCGAGCCAGCCACCATGCTCGGACATCCGGATCGGTACCAGGAAAGTCAAGTTTCTCGAGCACGGCACGGACGTACAGTCCACTGCCTCCCACGACGAGGGCTGTCTTGCCTCGACCTCGGATATCGTCGACCGCCTGACGTGCCCTGTCACGGAACTCCACGACGCTCACCGCCTGGTCGACCCGCCAGACGTCGATCATGTGGTGGCGGACCCAACGTTGGTCTGCCTCGTTCGGTTTGGCGGTGCCTATATTCATGCCGCGGTATGCCTGCATGGAGTCGGTGCCAACGATCTCCGCGTCGACGGCCTGCGCCACATGCAACGCCAGGGCGCTCTTGCCGGAAGCAGTGGGCCCCACGATCGCGATAACGGGGGGCTGGGCTGCCTCGCTCATGTAGCGGGAGCGCCGATTCCGGGCATCCCCAGTGGCACACCCGGCCACGTTCCGGGCGACCCTTCGCGCCGATACACATCGATGACCTCATCGGCGACTAGGTGGTGCGGGGCCGCGTACGTCACCACCGCCGTCACCAGGTCCCCTTCGGCTATCGGGTCCAGGCCCTCCGTCGCGATGTGGACGAGCCGGTTATCCCGTGCCCGACCGCTGGCGCGCATGGTCCGCACGTCCTTGCGGCCCTCACCTCCCGCGATCAGAACCTCTACCGGCTCCCCCTCCAACGCCTGGTTCTCTTCCCAGGCGATCTCGTTGACTAGTTCCACCAGACGGGTGTAGCGCTCCTGCACCACGTCGGGATCCACCTGCTGAGGCATCGAGGCTGCGGGGGTTCCGGGTCGCTGCGAGTACTGGAACGTGAATGCACTGGCGAACCGCGCCTGACGTACGACATCCATCGTCGCCAGAAAGTCTTCTTCGGTCTCACCGGGAAAGCCGACGATGATGTCTGTGGTGATGGCTGCCTGCGGCAATCGGTCGCGGACTTTGTCGAGGATTCCCAGGTATCGATCACTGCGGTAGGACCGCCGCATGGACTGCAGGATTCGATCGGATCCGGACTGGAGAGGCATGTGTAGGGCGGGCATGACGTTGTGGGTGGTCGCCATCGCGTCGATGACGTCGTCGGTGAAGTCCCGTGGGTGCGGGCTGGTGAAACGCACGCGCTCGAGACCGTCAATGTCTCCGCACGCTCGTAACAGGTCCGCAAAGGCGCCACGGTCGTCGAACTCGACGCCGTAGGCGTTGACGTTTTGTCCCAGCAAGGTGATCTCGACGACCCCATCGGCGACGAGCGCTTCGATCTCCGCCAGGATCTCGCCCGGCCGTCGATCCTTCTCCTTGCCGCGTAGGGACGGAACGATGCAGAAGGTGCACGTGTTGTTGCATCCCACGCTGATCGACACCCACGCCGTGTGGGCCGATTGTCGCTTCGTCGGTAGATCAGACGGGAAGACCTCAAGGGCTTCTTCGATTTCAATCTGGGCCATTTGCTGAACCCGCGCGCGCTCCAAGAGAATGGGAAGCGAGCCGATGTTGTGCGTTCCGAAGACGACATCGACCCACGGCGACTTCTCCACAATGGCCCCACGATCCTTCTGCGCGAGGCAGCCACCCACAGCAATCTGCATATCGGGGTTCTGCCGCTTCAGTGGAGCTAGGTGGGACAAGTTGCCGTAGAGCCGGTTATCGGCGTTCTCTCGGACGGCACACGTGTTGAAGACGATGACGTCGGCGTTCTGGCCGTCCGGAACGGGGATCAACCCGGAATCTTCCAAAAGTCCCGAGAGCCTTTCGGAGTCGTGAACGTTCATCTGGCAGCCGTACGTACGCACCTCGTAGGTGCGGGCGATACCCGTATCCGAAAGCACTGCCATGAGAGTGAGCCTAGAAGAGGGCCTGGCGACCGAGTGACGCCCGGCACCACGATGGAGTTCGTTTCACAGGTGGGCGCTGATGCCGGCGAAATACCTTGACGTCACCGCTACGGTGATGAAGTCACGTAGTCAACGACTCCGGTCGAGGTCTGAATGTCCCGTCGCGTCTCTCGTCGAACCGCCCTGAAGGCCATGGGAGCGATGGCAACTCTTCTTGCGCTCCCGAATGCACGGTCTGTTGCCTTCGCCGGCAGTAATCCCTTCTCGA
>WLWL01000134.1 GCA_012103605.1 Candidatus Nanopelagicales bacterium | reverse complement strand
CCCCTACTCGGTGCTGAAACCCGTCGATCATTTCGTCTGCGTTGCGAACGTCGCGCGACGCCGACGTCGCGACGATGCGGAGCGCCGACACGTCCAGATCGTCGATCATCCGTGCGTACTCATCCAGCGCAGCGAACGTCCGTTCGAGAGCGGCCGGTGTGAACTCACCGGTCGCGTCCACGCCTTCTCCCAGCCGCACCGTTCGCATTTCTCGGGTGATTTCCCGCAACTCCCCGTCGATGACATCCGCCACCAGAAGGCGAAGGGCGTTCGTGCCGCAGTCGATAGCGCCGTACCTAGTCACCGGCTGGGTCTTCCTCACCCGGCGGGTGGCGCTCACCGCATGCCACCGGCTCCCACCATGATCCGATGGCATCGAGCGCTTCGTCTCCAAAGGGATTCACCCCCGGGCCATTCGCCAGCGCCTGGCCCACCAGGACGTGCAAGCATTTCACCCGCCGCGGCATACCCCCGGCACTGATCCCGTCGATTTCCGGAACCTCTCCCAGGTGACGGCGTTCGGCGAGATAGCGCTCGTGAGCGCCGAGATATTGCCCGCGCAGGGCGTCATCCACCGCGAGTCGATCCTCCATCTCGCGCATGCATCCGTCACCCTCGAGTGTCCCGATGGCGCTCGTTAAGCGCGGGCACGTCACGTAGTAGGTGGTCGGAAACGGTGTTCCGTCGTCTAGCCGGGGAGCAGTCGTGACCACTGCGGGGTCTCCGCAGGGGCATCGATACGAAACGTCGAGGACACCCCGAGGCGTGCGACCGATCTGACGTTCGACCGCTGAGAGGTCACCGTCGTGCATGGCAGGACCCTACGCGCCGTCCTCCGACTTCGGGGAAACAGCGGGAGGACCGTCGGCTCGCTGGACGGACTCCCACAAGACGGAGTGCCAACCCTGCGGAATCTGCGCCACGTCGTCCGACAACAGCGACTCCGCCGGCCGACCATCCCGGGAGATGGTGACGTAGCCGGTTTCCCCAGGAAGAAGGAAATGCAACCGTCGACGCGCCTCTGATGAGATGAACGCGGGATCGGACCATCGATCAAGCTCGCTGTTCAACAGTTCTATCTGCTCGGTCGACGACGCGATGTCCGACCGCAAGGACGCGACCTCGGCACGCTGCGTCAGCCAGTTCCTCACCGGAACGGACAGGGCAACCACCAGGAGACCGAGGACCGTGAACAAGATCAGAGCGCGTCCGGTGAGCGATCCGCCCGGGGCGCTTCGAGCCACCGGTTGCCGACCAGAACCGACATCGTCGGTGGGGGTTTGGCCGCGGGAAGGGGACGACACCCCCCGATCGTGTCACGTAGACCCCGATTTTCCCGGTAACCCCACCGGTAACACCCGTATGGGCGTTGGACCAGCGGCGCAGGTGCGGCTGCTCAGCCAGCCCAGCGCGAGAAGGCCCGACGCCCCGCGTACCGGCCGGCGTCGTCCAACTCTTCCTCGATGCGCAGAAGTTGGTTGTACTTCGCCACCCGCTCGGATCGAGCCGGCGCTCCGGTTTTGATCTGCCCGCAGTTCACCGCGACCGCGAGGTCCGCGATTGTCGTGTCTTCTGTCTCACCCGAACGATGGGACATCATCGAGGAGTAGCCGGCCGCTGTGGCCATCGCCACCGCATCCAAGGTCTCGGTCAGCGACCCGATTTGATTCACCTTCACCAGCAACGCGTTCGCGGCGCCGTCGGATATCCCGCGCGCCAATCGCTCCGGGTTGGTCACGAAGAGGTCGTCACCGACGAGTTGAACTCGATCTCCCACGGTGTCGGTGAGATGAACCCACCCACTCCAATCATCTTCGGCCAACGGATCTTCGATGCTCACCAGCGGGAAATCAGCCAGGAGAGACTCGTAGTAGCCGGTCATCCACTCCATCGATCGATCGGCGCCCTCGAACGTGTAGGAGCCGTCGGAGAAGAACTCCGTCGACGCAACGTCGAGAGCGAGCGCGATGTCGCTACCCAGGGTCAAGCCGGTCGCCTCGACCGCCCGCCCGATCAGCTCCAACGCGGCGCGATTGTTGGGCAGATCGGGTGCGAAACCACCTTCGTCACCCAAACCAGTCGCGAAACCTTCTGATTTCAGCACCGACTTCAGTGAGTGATACACCTCGGTTCCCTGGCGAAGAGCCTCCGAAAAGGTCGTGGCACCGATCGGCGCGATCATGAACTCCTGAATGTCCACACCGGTATCCGCGTGGGCACCTCCGTTGAGAATGTTCATCATGGGGACCGGCAGTACGTGCGCGTTGGGCCCGCCGACGTACCGGAAGAGCGGAAGATCGGCTGACAGGGCCGCGGCGCGAGCCACTGCAAGCGAGACACCCAAAATGGCGTTCGCTCCCAACCGAGACTTGTTGGGCGTCGCGTCGAGGTCGAGCATCGCCGCATCCACGCCTCGCTGATCGGACGCTTCGAACCCGAGCAGTTCCGGTGCGATTTCTTCTTCTACGGCACGGGCGGCGTCCTGCACGCCCTTCCCGAGATAGCGATCTCCACCGTCTCGCCTCTCCATCGCCTCGAAGGCCCCGGTGGACGCACCCGAGGGCACCGCAGCGCGCGCCACGGTGTCGTCGTCGAGGAGCACTTCCACTTCGACCGTCGGATTGCCTCGAGAGTCGAGAATTTCGCGAGCGATGAGTGCGTCTATTTCCGCCATGGACATCAGCCTATTGGCCCCTGCTTCCGATCCCCGCTCGTGATCGGTGGACACTGGTGACATGAACGCCGCCACCGCGTCATCGGTGTCCTCCGCACCCTCGCTCGAGACGTGGCGCATCATCGCGGTCGCGGCGGTCATCGTCTCCGTCATCGCGTACGCCGTGCTGTCCGGAGTCTGGGTCAGCACCGAGGCCGGGTGGTACCAGTCGCTCACGAAACCTTCGTGGCAGCCGCCGCCGTGGGTTTTCGGCGTCATCTGGCCCTACAACTTCATCGTGCTCGCCGCCATCGGCAGTCTCATCGCCTGGCGAGCGCCACCGGGCAAAGTCGCTGTCCTGTTGTTGTTCTTGGTCGTGAGCATCGCCCTTGCGCTCACCTGGGCGTATCTGTTCTACGTTCCGCATGCACTGGGTGCGGCCTCGCTCGCTCTCACGTCGGCTGCGGTGGCCACGATCCCGATCGTCGTCGTCGCTTTCCAGCAATCGTGGGTGTGGGGAACTCTCCTGATGCCGTACCAGATCTGGGTCGCCCTCGCGGCGTCAGTTTCGTGGGGCTACGTCTCGCAGGCGACCTGACTTAGGAACCCAGCGAGTCGAGGTACGCCGCCAACCTCGCGTCGTCCCAGGACGCTTCGAGGTCTCGCGCAACGTCGGCCGCGACATCCGACGGGCTTCCCTCGCGCGTTGTCCACTCGCTGCGCACCCATCCGGCGAGGTAGGCGTCGGCATCGACATCTCCCAGGCGCATAGCTGCCTCGTCGATCGCCTCCTGACAACGTTGATGCAGCGGGATCTTGACCATCTCATCGCCGTCGCGGGATGCCACCATGGACGGGATATCTCGCCAGGACGTCACCTGGAACTCGGTCACCGACGGGCTCCTTCGCTCGCTCGCTCGAGGGCATCTCGAACGTCATCACTCACCATGTCCGGATGCTCGATTGCCAACGTGCCCAATCGATCTCGCATCACCGGAGTCCAGAAGGTTCGCAGGTGGGTCGCCATGCGCTCACTCACGGCCTGATCCACCGGCATGTTCGCTGCAATCTGGTGAGCCATTGCGATCAAATGCTCGTCCTCGTACGTCAGCGCTGGCTCCGCTTCCCTCACGCTGGCACCTGGGACGAGGGGCGGACCTGGACGGCTGTCACCTTGTATTCGGGACAGTTCGTTGCCCAGTCCGAGCTATCCGTGGTGATGACGTTGGTACCGCTGACCGGATGGTGGAACGTCGTATAGACGACACCGGCAGGAATATCGTCGGTGATTCGAGCGCGCAGCCGTGTCGAGCCGGCACGGCTGGACACCTCGACCCAGTCTCCGTCCCTGACCCCGCGGGCTTCGGCATCCGACTCGTGCATATCCAAAACGTCCTCGGTATGCCACACCACGTTGTTCGTGCGTCGGGTCTGGGCACCGACGTTGTACTGGCTGAGAATTCGACCGGTGGTGAGCAATAGCGGAAACTTCCGAGTCGATCGCTCGTCAGTCGGTACATACGGTGTGGTCACGAATTGCCCTTCACCTCGGACG
>WLWL01000133.1 GCA_012103605.1 Candidatus Nanopelagicales bacterium | reverse complement strand
TCGAATGGAATTTGCTCGCGCGATCAACGGCCATGGTGTTCGCTGATGACTCCTCCTTCGGGCATGAAGCAGCCCTCTGCACGCGCTCCCCTGAGATGAATGCGGGCTTGACGGCGCCTGCGTGGTTGCAGAGGGCGCGGGCGGGGAGAGATTGGATTCGGTCCGCACTCACGTATCCGGTACGACATGGCTGGATCGGGCGTTAGTAGACGACGAAGCCATCGCTGATGCCCAGGCCTCGCGGTGTGAGGCCCGGAAGTGGCGTGGGTGTGCACAACGGGAACACTGCCCAACATTGCTCGTTGCGAGACGGTACGAGGAGCTCTACGCCTCCGGTCGTCGTGACTACGTCACTCTCGACTTCCGGGAGCGGGGTCACGGCATAAGGGATAGATACACCGAGAGACCACGTCCGCTCATCCGTAAACGACGCGTAGTCAAGCCGCGTGATCGCACTGAACGCGACCACGCCCACGAGTGGAAGTGCCACTCCCGCTCCGACCACCGCGGATACGGCCGCCTGCTTGGACTCGAGACGAGACAGTCGCCACAGGCTCCATCCGATCGGAACGGCGGCGAGGGTAATGATGGGTCCCCACCCGAACCGGAACGATGGTGGCGCGAGGGTGAACCACACTGCCACGGACATGATGCTCGGCAGCATGGTAATTCCAAGGCCGCGCACGCGAAGGCTCGTCCATTGGTGGGCGGTGATCAGGAGGAGCACCGCAGTGAGGCCCAGGAGGGCGAACTCGAAGGTCTCCCATGACTGCGGTAGACGCTGGATCCACGATGCGACCCAGTTCCACCCCTCCGTGGACTCCCACAGGTTCTCTGGGTCGCGGTGGTAACCGAGAGTTGCCAGTCGCAAGAACGTGGGATCCGGTGCCCGCCAATCAACGGGTACCGGAAACGTCGATAGGGGAAAGAGCAACCATCCACTCAGGATGATGTCTCGCGCCAGTGTCGCGATCACTGCTGCAACTCCCATCACAGCGACCGTCACACTGGCCACAACCACCGTCGGCCGCCGCAATCGACCGCGACGCACCGCCAGGACCCCGGACACGAGGATCACACCAACGGTGAAAGCTCCGAGCGTGGGGCGAATCAGGCTGACGGAGATGGCAGCGACGCACGCGCTTGCCGCGTCTGCGGCCCAAGCCACGCGACGACCGACGGCATCGGCCAGGTAGGCGGCTGCCGCGACGCACACAACGAGAGCCGCAGTGTCTTGGGACGGACTCGTGACCCAATAGTCCGACAGTGCAAGAAGGGGGACCCAGGCAGCCACGAGACCCACCGCCGCCACGAAAAATCCGGGCCCACGGCGCCCCTGGAGAGCCCGGAGAGCCACGTCCAGAGCCAAGACGGCCATGAATAGCCCATTAGCCAGCCTCAGGCCCTCAGGGCCCCACGGACCGGCCCCGAGGGCGGCGGCAAGCGGGAACTCGGCGGTCGAGTAGCCCAGCGGAGAGTAAACATTTGCTAAGCCTGGGATCGCTGGGAACAGGCGGGAGTACTCAACGGCGCCGAGGTGGTAGAGACCGGAGTCGTAATTGGTGAGTGGGCCGAGGGCTGCTAGCGCCAGATACACATGGGCAACGATGAGCGTCACCACGATGACCGCGGTAAGCCGAGTTGGCTGAATCTGCCACGGTTTCAACCTCGGCGGGTTTCGCCTGATCCGAATCCAGCCGGTCACGAGGGAGAGCGCCCCCAGGCCAAAGATCACAAGGGCGTTAATCGGGCTTGCCATGGGCACGAAGAGATTAAGGAACATCCCAGCGACAAGGAAGATAGACAGGCCGCACCACAGAGCGCGACGTGCGATCACGAGTACGCCTGCACCTGAACCAGCACCTTGAGCGAGGGCAATCGCAGGCCCTGCACCCAGGGCAAGGATCAGAACGACCATAAATGCCCAGCTCGCGAGCACGAGACTGGTTCCCGAGACGAGGAGCATGGGCGAAGTGAACTAGTCGATCACGGCGGCACGGAAGTACTCGATCGTCGGCGTCAGTCCCTCACGTAGCGAGACAGTCGGTGACCACTGCAACTGCTCGTTCGCCCGCGTGATGTCCGGTTGTCGTCGGGTGGGATCGTCCACAGGAAGTGGCAGGTATGTGACGCCGGCAGAGGGGTCAGTCATCTCGATCACGAGATCAGCAAGTTGGGCGATAGTGAATTCACCAGGGTTCCCTAGGTTGATGGGCCCCGTGACATCAGGCGAAGAGTTCATGAGCGCAAGCAGGCCCTCGATGAGGTCGGAGATGTAGCAGAAGGACCGCGTCTGGCTGCCGTCTCCGTAGACGGAGAGTGACTCTCCTTTCAGCGCGCTGACCACGAAATTGCTGACGACCCGCCCATCGTTTGGGTGCATACGGGGGCCGTAGGTATTGAATAGTCGAGCAACTTTGATATCGAGACCGTGTTGACGGTGATAGTCGAAGAACAGTGTTTCTGCGGCTCGTTTTCCTTCGTCGTAACAGGCGCGAGGCCCGATGGGGTTCACGTTGCCCCAATAGTCTTCGCTCTGCGGATGCACGAGCGGATCCCCGTAGACCTCGGAGGTCGACGTCAGGAGGATCCTGGCGCCGGTGCGCTTGGCGAGGCCGAGCATGTTGATGGACCCGTGGACAGCGGTTTTGGTGGTTTGGACGGGGTCGCGTTGGTAGTGCACCGGGCTTGCTGGGCAGGCCAGGTGGAAGATTTGGTCGACTTCGACGAAGAGTGGAAACGTGACGTCGTGGCGAATAATCTCGAAGCGCGGATTGTCCAGTAGGTGGGCGATGTTGTCACGAGTGGATGAGTAGAAGTTGTCTACGCACAAAACATCAAAGCCGTCCGCAAGCAGGCGTTCACATAGATGCGAACCAATAAACCCTGCTCCTCCGGAGACCAGCACCCGACCGCGAGCGAGCGACATTCAGGACCTCCTTAGTCGACGCTTAACGTACAGGGAGGCTTGATGCACCATTCCTAGCGCTGTCGCGTGGAAGTGGTGTCTGCGAGTCCAATCGTCGGCTCGCGCGTCGACAACCACGGGAACAGGGGCTGTTGGGGTGGGCATCGGCATCACTGGTTGCAACTCACCTCGGTCCTCGAATGTGTGGGTGGCCAGTTCGTCGAATCCGATGTTCTGAATCAGGTTGCGATTCGAGGTAGCGGTCCACTGTCCGCTCACCATCGCGGCAAGGACGAGTTGCCCGTCCCAGGTATCCACTTCTCCTCGTCCCAGAACCGAAAAGAAGCTTGCCCAGTACGCCAAACCGGAAGCCGAACGGTGTACTCGATGAAACAACGTTCGCAACGGCAAGCGACTGCGCCAATCGGCAATGACGAGTTCATGCTGCATCCACGATCGGCGCCAAGTAGCCCATCCCCAGATGTGGGGCACCTGAGAGAAGCGGTAGGGGTCGTTTGGGCGAGTGATGGCTTCCGGTGGTACGAAATTGCATCCAGAGATTGCGAACACCCGTTGATCAGATTCGTACCTGTCGAGCAAGTCCGAGCAATAAGGGAAGAAGCTGGGATCGGGGATGATGTCGTCTTCAAGGATGATTCCACGTTCCTCGTGATCGAAGAACCAGGAGATGGCGGTGCTCACTCCCAGGCCGCAGCCAAGGTTGTCCTCCTGAAACAGCGTCTGGACGTCTGCCTGCCAGTCGATCTCGTCGACAAGGTTCCGACATTGCTCGACCATTTCTCTTTCGTCCGGACGATCGCTGCGTGGTCCATCAATGGCGACGTAGATATTTCGAGGCTCGATCTCCCGCAAGCGTTCGATCAAGACGCGCATGTGATCGGGGCGATTGAAGCCAATGATGAGCAGTGGCTCGTCGATCTGCCTCCGGGTAGTGGAATCGAGTGAACTCATTCGTCCGTCGGCTCCGACAGCCTCCGGGTCTTTTCTTCCAACAGCGCGATCTCCTCGGCCAGCCGTCGGATCTTGGCTTCGTTTCTGCTCAACTCGTAGCTGATCTGGACGCTGACGAGTACAAGCAACACGATGGTGATGAAGAACAGCAGGTTGCTCGGAGTTTCGACTCCAAGTTGAGCGGTCAGCCAGTAGAGCGCCGAGGGCACGAGCGCGAAGAACAATGCCGCAGCAGCGAAGAAAAGCCATAGAACTGCGTACTTCTCCTTCAACACACCCCGTCGAAGGAGGTCAATAATGAAAACCACGATGATCACCGCGGTGATCGCTGCAAGGATGTTCGGGGTCATCAGCTCGCATCCTTCTTACC
>WLWL01000132.1 GCA_012103605.1 Candidatus Nanopelagicales bacterium | reverse complement strand
CAGCCAAATCAGCGATGCCGGTCAGGACGGGTGTGCTTGACCCTGCAGCGGCCTCTGGTTCCGCGACCACGGGGATCGGCACCGCGGCGGCCTCCGGAGAGGCCGCGTTCGAGGCGGCCAGGTATCCGACGGCGCCACCGATGCCGCCTGCCACGAGACCGACGGCAGCGACACCGGCGATAGCACCGGTGATGACGCCGGCGTAACTCTTCTTTTTTGGCTCACTGCCCATGGGCGCCGGTGTGCTGGGCGGGCCGTACGGGTAGCCGACGTAGGGGCCCTGGTTGCCCGACTGGGTGGCAGGGCCCGGGGGCATAGTTGGTACTGACATAGCGTTCTCCTCCTTAGTCCGGATTGAATCCGGATCGAGTCCTATCTGCGTCTTCCCCACTTTGATCCCCGAGACCGGGTTTGGGTTGCATGGATGATCACTCTTTACGGACCTCGTACAAATCCCCGAAAATCCCCAAAGAATTCCGACATTTGTACGATTTCTCCCCGGGTTCCCCTTGCAGATCACCTTGCTCATGCGGACACTCGAATAGTCAGGAACTCTGACCGGAGGGGTTGCGTCCAGGAGGTAGGGAGGAAAGGCCATGGCTTCACGGCGCATGGGCGTAGTTACGCTCGCTTCAGCATGCCTGACTGCCTCCCTTGCCTGGAGTGGCGTTCCCGCAATCGCGAGTAGCTCCCCGGCGGCGCCTGATACCAGCACTTCCGGCGACGAAACGCTCGGTGTTGGGGCCGGCACCGACGGCGAGACCGCACAGTCTTCGACTCCCGTCCCGGAATCCAGCCCATCGCCGAGCCCGTCACCGAGTCTTTCTCCGAGCCCGTCACCGGGCTCGTCTCCAGCCTCGACACCTGAATCACCGTCCGAAAGCCCCAGCCCCACCGATAGCCCGCTAACGTCAAACGACGACGTCGACGACTACATCGTCGTTGTGCGCAATGAGGCGTATATCGACTCCATCAAGTCCAAAGCCGAGGACTTGGGTGGCGAATCCGACAAGGAGCTGCGCGGCGCCGTCGACGGTTTCACCGCTGCTCTCACTCCCCTGGACGTCAACGAACTTCGCTCTGATCCGAACGTTCGGTACATCGAACCCGACGCACTCATCGAGCTCGACTCAGCGACCTTCCGGACAGTCACGAAAACGACCACCAGCAACCTCAGCAGTTGTGACGACTGCAGCTCACCCTCGTTGCCTCTGGGGTTCACCCTCGACTGGTTCGGCACGCAATACACCAACATTTTCGTCAACACCAACGGCGGCGCGGTCCTCGATGACGGTCGCGGGTCCTTCCGCAGTTACCGGAACTTCGACCTCCGTACCGCCACCCGGCCCTACATCCTCCCCCTGTTCACCGACCTGAATCCGGCGGCGAACGGTACCGTCGAGTTCGGTCGCGGGACCATTTCCGACGGATCAATCAAGAACGTGTTTTGGGCAGAGTGGATCGACGTCGCCGAGTACGGCAACAACGCCGCTCGTCAGGAATTCCAGATGCTGATCATCGAGGAGTCCGACGGGGCCACGATCGAGTTCCGCTACGTCGACCTCACCAACGCAGGTTCGACCACGAACTCCGTCTTCGAGGTCGGCTTCGCCGACCCCACCGACTCGAACAACACGGTGCGGATTCCCGACAGCAACGGCGATCCGTCGGCGTCCGAACTTCTGTCCGGAAAGTCCGGCGGCTCCACCGGATTGTGGTCATACAGCGTCGCGGACTCGGGCTCACCATCCCCTGCACCGACACCAACACCAACCCCCACCCCCATCAACACCATTCAGCCGGATCCCCCCTGGGGCTTGGATCGCATCGATCAACGCTCCCTGCCACTGAACAGCACCTTCACCCCGGCGGGCACGGGTTCCGGGGTCACCGTGTACGTGATCGATACCGGCATTAGGACGACACACACCGAGTACGCGAGTCGCGTGGTTGCCGGCTACGACTTCGTCGATAACGACAGCGACCCTTCGGACTGCGATGGGCACGGGACGCACGTGGCCGGCACCGCCGTCGGTTCCACCTACGGGGCCGCCAAAGCGGCGAGCGTCTCCGGTGTTCGGGTCTTGAACTGCTCCGGCAATGGATACACATCCGACGTGGTCGCAGGCATGAACTGGGTCCGGACCAATCACAGCAGCGGTGACGCCGTCGTCAACATGAGCCTCGGGGGCGGCGGGTCCAAGTCGATCGATGACGCAGTCGCCGCCTTGACAAGCGCGAATATTACCGTGGTCGTCGCCGCAGGAAACTCCAATGACGACGCCCAGTACTACTCACCCGCGCGCGCACCGACGGCGATAACCGTCGGCTCGACCACGAGTACCGACGCACGATCGTCCTTCTCGAATTACGGATCGACGGTGGACATTTTTGCTCCCGGCAGCAGCATCCTGTCCGCCTGGCACACCAGCAACACAGCCTCGAACACTCTCAACGGAACATCAATGGCGAGCCCGCACGTGGCAGGTGCGGCGGCTGTCTACCTGGGGTTGAACACCGGATCGACACCCGCGCAGGTGGCAAGCGCTCTGACCTCCGTGTCGACAACCGACGCGGTCACCAGCGCGGGAAGTGGATCCCCGGATCGACTTCTGTACGTCGCTGACTTCTCCAGCGGAGGAGGATCTGCCGGTGGTGGTGGCGGCGGTGGTAGTTCGGGCGGTGGCGGCGGTGGCGGTAGTTCGGGCGGTGGCGGCGGTGGCGGTAGTTCGGGCGGTGGCTCATCCGACGATGGTGATGCCGGCGGTGGTGGCTTGAATGCCGTCACGACGATTGTCCCGTCCGCCTTCGGTCCCCCCGGGAGCCAAATCGCGCTCGCCGGTTGGGGTCTTGAGACCACCCGCGCTGTCACATTCAACGATGTAGACGCCAGCTTCTCCGTTGTCCACGCCGGACACGTCAACGTGACCGTGCCCGACCTGCCACCCGGAACCTACGTTGTGCACGCCGTTCTGGCGCCTACGGTTGGGCGAGCGTCTTTCTGGGATGGATTCACGGTTCACGCCTCTGCCGCACCTTCTTCTGATCCGAGTCCGCAAACTCCAGTGGATGTCCCTGCAACCGACACCCCGACAAGCGAGCCGGAAACGTCAGCTGAGTTCCTCAATTTCTCCGGCAAGAAGTCGGCGTTGAGCAAGGCAACACGATCGAAGCTTGCGAAACTTGCCAAGACTTACTCCGGACAGGAGGTAGGTGCCGCGATCATCGCGTACACCAACGCCAAGAGCACCAAAGCTGCCGATCGCCGCGCGAAGAAGCGCGCATCGAATATTCAGCGGTACTTGGCAAAGATCGGTTTTGGTGGAGACGTGTCCGCCTCCATGGTGTCAGCCGGTTCCAAGATTCAGCGCCGCGGAGCGATCGTGTACTTCGCACCGAAGACAGCGATGCGTGTTGCAGATCCCGACACCGTGACATCGCTCATCGTTCGCACAAAAAGGGGGAAATCACCCACGGTCAACGGACAAGTGCGCGGTTCCCAATACCTTCCACCAGGCCTGGGAAGCTCCCTCACCGTCGATCGTGACCTCGGACTGCGCATGTATCGCGTGACCTTCGACGAACCTGTCAGTGCCGCCACTGCACAGCGAGTGTCTTCTGCTCTTGCGCGAGACCCAGCTATCGCTTTTTCGGAGTTAGATGCACTTGTCTCCACCATGACCACAGCGTCCTCGTCGTCGATCAAGGGCTAGTTCAAGGCACTAGGTTCATCTCGTGCCGGCGATGATGACGCAGGATCCGGGTGATGCGGCCCGTTGTATCGCCGCGGGACATCTCGCCGTCATCCCAACAGAGACCGTGTATGGACTCGGGGCGCTCGCCAACGACGCGCACGCGGTGAGTCGCGTATTCGCCACGAAAGGTCGACCCATCGACCATCCGCTCATCGCCCACATTCTTGATGCTCAAGCCGCCCAAGGCTGGGCAGACGCGATACCCGAGTACGCGCACCCGTTGATGGATTCTTTCTGGCCTGGCCCGCTCACTCTCGTGTTTGCGCGCAGCAATCGCGCCGCAGATTTCATTACCGGTGGTCAAGACACGGTTGCACTGCGAGTCCCGGGATCACCCGGTGCGCGAGAAGTGCTCGCCATCGTCTCCGAAGTCACCAATAACGCGAGTGTCGCCATCGCCGCCCCGAGTGCGAACCGTTTCGGGGGAGTCAGCCCGACAACCGCGCAGCATGCGATGGAAGAAATCGGGGACCTGCTCACCGACGATGACGTCGTCCTCGACGCAGGCCCGTGTGCGA
>WLWL01000131.1 GCA_012103605.1 Candidatus Nanopelagicales bacterium | reverse complement strand
CCGAGCCGCCGACGAGGCCAGTGTTTCCACCCTGGGGAAGAACCGGCACTCCCACGCCAGCGCAGGCTCGCATCACAGCTGCAACCTCTTGCGTGCTCCCCGGGCGCACCACACACACCGCTGGGCCCCCGAAGCGACGGGTCCAGTCCACGCAGTAGGCCTGCATCACGGCAGGGTCCTCAATCACGGACAACTCACCCACGATGGTCCGCAGCTCGGAGATCAACTCACCGTGGCCAGAAGACACCAACGTCGTCGAATTCTTCGGCACGGGGTTATCCTGACGTAACTGCTTCCCCGCGGACGGAGTGCCCTGTGAGCCGATCGTCGTCGAACACGCTCCGAACACGCTGTGCCACATATGCCACAGCGGGGCTCTTCGCTCTCGGATCTGTTGCAGTGGCTCCGGCCGCTACCGCGGTGGAGGTCCCCGCGACCGGCACGTTCTCCTTCACCACCGGACCAGGAATCTTGCCCGCGTGGGATAGCGCGAATATCTCCCTGGTCGGAGTCTCTCCGGGCTCGGTCATTACGAACACCGGAACCAATATCGCGCGTGTCACTTTGCCCCTCGTCGCCAAGTCGGGCACCGCGAATGCGGCCGCGGGTGGCTTCCGATTCACGAACAACGACACCGGCGCCACCTTCCGTTGCTCGAACCCCACCATCGACACTCGGGCGCGCGTCATCGACTGCGTCCTCCCCTCCGGTTACAACGCGGCTGTCTTCGCTATCACCGACATCGAGGAGCGGACTCGTATCGATACGGACGAGACGAAGACGACGATCTTCCAGGGCATGACCCTCCAAATCATCAACCGCGAAATGGCCATCAGGCTGAACGACGAGCTCGACACGAACGTGTTCTCGGCGAGCGTGGTTCTGGGCGACGGGTCACTCGTGGTGACTCGCGCACGCTAGTCACTCGTTTCCCATTTTTCACTTTTCTTGATTTTCGACACTTCAGGGCTCGTGGCGTCGCAATGTGTTGTCACTTGGTTTATTGATCGGCGTGTCGTGGCGACAACAGGGAGGTAAGGAAAAGCCACGCAAGGAGTACCACCATGGAAACACGCACCACAAGAATCACCGGCGCCCTCGGCACTGTCACTGCCGGCATCGTCGCCGGCATCATCGTCGGCACCAGCCTCGTCAGCGCACCTGCCGCTCAAGCGGCGGAATCTGACGCGACGGTCACCCAGGCCAACGCCACCGGCGTTGTGATCGCCCGGGACCAGAGCGTGCCTCTCACAGCCGTTCCCATGGCTCCACGGGCCGTCACGGTCACGACAAACCCCAACACCCGGGTCACTCTGAACGCACCGCGCACCAAGACCCGCTCGGCGAAGACGAATGCGCAAGGGTTCGCGACTTTCACCAAGTTGAAGGCGGGCAAGAAGTACACGGTCACCGCTGACGGTGAAACCGCAACCGTCGTCCCGGTCCTGAAGGTGGGCCGGGCGCGAGATTTGACGATCATGACGACGTCCGAGCCCGGCACCATCACCGCCACCTGGGCTCACGCCACCAGCAAGGCACGCGGCGGACTCACCATCGGCTACACCCTCACCGCAACGCCCGTCGGGGTGGCAGACGGTGTGCCAGACGGTGTGCCAGACGGCGATCCCGACGTCCCATCGATCTCCATTAAGACCGACAGCACAGAGGCGGTTCTTCGCGGGCTCGACCCGACGGTGCTGTATTCCTTCACGGTCACACCACACAACCTGTTGGGTGAAGGTAGGGCGAGCGTCGCCCGGATGGATCGATCTCTGGCGGAGGTTTCAGGGATCGCTATGCCGGCGGCCGACGACGCCGGAAGCGACTCCGCTGAGGAAGCACCCTCGGCTGAACCATCCGCGGCACCGGTGGCCACATCTCCGCCTGCGCCAACTCCGGCGCTTACGAGGGCTCCGCAAACCCGAACCATCTGGGTGTGTCCCGACACCTTCACCGATGTCGATGGTGTCTGCACACAGAACCGGGCCTACACCTTCCATACGGAAACAGAAACAACCGCGTACACGTACCACGATGAGTTTGTCGAGACGAACCGCATCTGGCACGACCACGCCTTCAATCCACACAACGGTTGCGCCTACACCGTGCACGGAGACCGCTGCATGGGTTGGGAGATTCAGGGCTACACCACCAAGGTGAAAGATGACGCTCCGTCAGGGTGGACGGACAATGGCACGGCCTACGCGCGCGACGTCGACGTCAAGGACGCGACACCCGACGGTTGGAGCGACAACGGAACCGAGTGGATCCGGACCGCAGCAAAAGTAGCGAGGACAGTTCCCGCCTAGAGGTTCCACCAAGCGGGTCGTCGGCATCCGTGCCGGCGATCCGCTCTCGTCGGTTCACCAGCGCCGGGGGTCGATCAGGTCCAGATCCGACGAGGCCAGTGACGCCTCAAGCAACCCCGGCGAGCATGACTGCCACGCGGTCACGATTTCAGTCAACTCACGAGCCGACGTCGCTCCCACCACCACGTGCGTCGCCCACGGCAACCCTCGAACATGCCCTAAACACGCTTCCAATGCTGACGATGGTCTTTCAATGGAATCGCGAAAGTTCACCACGTCTGGATGATCGGCGAGTCCACCACCGGGCGCAAGCAAAATGCCCTGCAGGAAGACGCTGCGCACCACCACATGGGCGCCAGAAGCGGACAGATCCATCAGCGCACCCGATTCATCCAACCTTCGATCCAGCACATTGGCGGGCACCTGAACCTCTTGCAACGGCACCCCGGCTGCATCAAACATCTCCACAGCCACCTCGAGCCCAGCAGCGTCATAGACCGAGACTCCTACGCGAGATGCCACACCGTCGTCCAGCAACCGACCGAGGCCACGGACGGCAGCCGTTCGACTCGCATCATCCAAAGAGTCCCAATCGTGGATCAGCACCGCGTCGAGTGACTGGGCCCCCAGATCTGCCAGCGAGGCGGAGACCTGACCACCGGCGTCGTCTCGGCCACTGATCTTCGTTGTTACCTGGAAGTCGCGAGAAAACGGCCGCAGGCGTACCTCGGCATCGCCATATCCGCGCGCGGTGTCCACCCGCGAGATTCCCGCCTGCAACGATGCATTGACGAGTGCCGAGATTTCAGCATCTTCTAAGCGGCCGGTTGTGTTCGTTACGCCATAGGCATGGCCCCACTGAGCAGTGCCTAAGACAAGTTGGCTCACAGGCCTGATTCTGTACCGTCGGCGGCTAGCGTGGACACATGACCAACGCGGACGGCCCACGTCTGGCTCATGGAGCGCTTCGCGTCACGAGGCCTGTCGAATTGATCATTCCGGTCAGTATCGCGCTCATCATCACCGCAATCGCCCAACGTTGGTCCGGCTTGGACACTCCCGACTCGAGCTTCTACGCGTCCCTGGCCCTGTTCGGGGACGAAGTCACCGACCGGGCACCGTTCACGAGCTACTACTGGACTCGCCTCGGCTACATCGCTCCCGTCAGCGCGCTCACTGCGATTCTCGGGACCTTTCCAGGATTTCTCGCCTATAAATTCCTGCTCACCTCGGCCATCAGTGTGAGTGCGTTTCTCACCGTTCGACGGCACACCAGGACGTGGATTGCCGCCTGGCTCGCCACGGGGGTGGTGTCGTCCACGGTGATTTTGAGTTACCTCGGTAACTCCTACCTCACCGGCAGCGTTCTTGCCGGAACGTCCATTCTGATCGCTCTCTCCACGACTCCTCGACACCCACGTGCGTCTGCTGCTCTCGCCGGCACGACGATGGGCTGGCTTGTCATGGTTAATCCACCCGGCGCTCTTCTTGCAGGAACCCTCTGGCTCGCTCTCAGTATTCATACGCACAGAACCAACTCGGCCGTCCCGATCTGGCACCAGATCGCGATCGCAACCAGCACCACCATCGGTGCATTCGCCGCGTTTCTCGCCTTCGGCAAAATCATGTTCCCGGCAATGAATTGGTTCGCCGCGTATCAGGACGCGCAGCAAATCACTCTCTCCAACTTCTCCTCACCCACCGCTGTGTGGCTGCAGGACATCTCTTTGCTGGTTCCCGCCGCCGCCCTCGTCATCACGATCATTACGTGGTTCTTCACACGACATAACTCGGCTGCTCAGCAGGCCTTGATCATCAGCGTCACCAGCGTCGCCTTCATGCTGGTGTTCAACCCCCTCATGGGTGGAATTGCGCTGGAAGCACCGATGTATCAATCGATGTTGTGGCCACCAGCACTGATCGCCCTCTGCCTTGCAGCGACGACTCGACTGACGGACAACGTGTCCTCCTCGAGAATTCCTCAACTTGTCGCCGCTCTCGGAATCATCGGCATAGTTGCTGCCGGGTACGTGGCACCAGGTATCGAGC
>WLWL01000130.1 GCA_012103605.1 Candidatus Nanopelagicales bacterium | reverse complement strand
AGCTCGGACAGCGACCTGCTGCACGAATTGAATCGCTGAACACATAATTCAGGGGCACAACGCGACACTCGCTACGCGAGGCTCGCCTCACTGGTCGACCTACGCGGACTTTTCGCGCGGAGCCGCATCCACATCACGCGGCACGATGGTGGGGTTCACGTTGTCGCGAACGACCTCACCGGTGATGACGACCTTGGCGACATCTTCACGGCTCGGCACGTCATACATCACGTGCAGGAGGACTTCCTCCAAGATCGCACGCAGTCCTCGCGCCCCCGTGCCCCGCATCAACGCAAGATCCGCGATCTCCTCGAGCGCGTCAGGGGCGAACTCCAACTCGACGCCGTCGATCTCGAAGAGCCGCTGATATTGCTTGACGAGGGCGTTCTTGGGTTCGGTGAGAACTTCGACGAGTGCCTCGCGGTCGAGTTGGGTGACCGACGTGAAAACCGGGAGGCGCCCGATGAACTCCGGGATCATCCCGTACTTCAGTAGGTCCTCGGGCATGACGTGCGAGAAGACATCGTCGACGGCGGCTGTCTCCTCGCGCTCACCGTCGACCAGGTCGTACGTGAATCCGAGGTTCTTCTTCCCCAGGCGCTGCTCGACGATCGTGTCCAGCCCGGCGAAGGCGCCACCGACGATGAACAGCACGTTCGTGGTGTCGATCTGAATGAACTCCTGGTGCGGGTGCTTGCGTCCACCCTGGGGAGGAACCGATGCCGTTGTGCCTTCGAGGATCTTCAGCAGCGCCTGCTGCACACCCTCGCCGCTGACATCCCGGGTGATCGACGGGTTCTCGCTCTTGCGAGCTACCTTGTCGATCTCGTCGATGTAGATGATGCCGGTTTGCGCCCGATTGACGTCGTAGTCGGCCGCCTGGATGAGCTTGAGCAGGATGTTCTCAACATCCTCGCCGACATAGCCGGCTTCGGTGAGAGCCGTCGCGTCGGCGATCGCGAACGGCACGTTCAAGATCCGTGCCAGCGTCTGGGCGAGCAGCGTCTTGCCCGATCCGGTGGGACCAAGCAGCATGATGTTGGACTTGGCGACCTCGACAACATCCTCGCGAAGCTTCTCGCGGGCTTCGGCTTGGACTCGCTTGTAGTGGTTGTAGACAGCGACCGAGAGGGCCTTCTTGGCCGGATCTTGTCCGATCACGTATTGGTCGAGGAACTCGTAGATTTCCCGGGGCTTGGGTAGTTCCCCACCGACTGGCGACTCGACCGCCTCGCTGAGTTCCTCTTCGATGATCTCGTTGCACAGGTCGATGCATTCATCACAGATGTAGACCCCGGGGCCGGCAATGAGCTTCTTGACTTGCTTTTGGCTCTTGCCGCAAAAGGAACACTTCAGCAGGTCGCCACTCTCACCGATGCGAGCCACGGCGCGCCCCTTCCTGCCTCACGACTCGTGCCGGCGAATATCGCCCAACGAGCCGATGGCCCCACCATCGTTGGTAGGGCACCGGAAGACCGTACCCCGATCTCGTCGATCGTGCCTAGATATCCGCGCGCCGCGCCCGGACGGAAGTCTCGACCGCTAGTCGAGGGTGGCGTCAGACCTTTCGGGAGGAGATCACCTGGTCGATGATCCCGTACTCCTTGGCCATATCCGCGGTGAGAATCTTGTCCCGCTCGATGTCCTGCTCGATCTGCTCCTCGGTCCGACCGGTGTGCCGCGCCAGGATGACTTCCATCTCCTTGCGCATGCGCAGAATCTCGTTGGCCTGGATCTCGATATCCGAGCCCTGGCCCCCACCTTCGGTGTAGGGCTGGTGGATCAGGACGCGGGCGTGCGGCAGGGCGAATCGCTTGCCGGCCGTCCCGGCGGCTAGCAGCACCGAGGCCGCGGATGCCGCCTGTCCTAGGCAGACCGTCTGCACCTGCGGCTTGACGAACTGCATGGTGTCGTAGATGGCGGTCATTGCCGTGTACGAGCCACCGGGTGAATTGATGTAGATCTGAATGTCTCGATCGGGGTCCATCGACTCCAACGTGAGCAACTGCGCCATGACGTCGTCGGCCGACGCGTCATCGATCTGCACACCCAGGAAGATGATGCGCTCTTCGAATAACTTCGTGTAGGGGTTATGGACCCGCTCGCCGTTGGCGGTGCGCTCGCGGAACTCCGGAATTATGTACCGGCTGGACGGCGCTTGCGGCAGGAAGGGAACGTCACTCATTTGGCACTTCCCTTCTTGCCCGGAGCATCCGCATCCGTGCTGTAGACGACATCAATGAGCCCGTACTCACGCGCCTCCTCGGCCGTGAACCAGCGGTCCCGGTCGGAATCCTTTTCGATCTGCTCGACCGTCTGGCCGCTGTGATCGGCGATCAGGCTCGCCATCCGCTTCTTGATGAACAGCATCTGCTCGGCCTGAATCTTGATATCCGATGCGGTGCCGCCGATGCCGCCAAGCGGCTGATGCATCATGATCCGCGTGTTGGGCGTCGCATACCGCTTGCCCGGAGCCCCCGCGCAGAGCAGGAACTGACCCATGGACGCCGCCAAGCCCATCGCAACTGTCGCGACAGCATTAGGAATCAACTGCATGGTGTCGTAGATGACCATGCCCGCAGTGATCGAGCCACCCGGTGAGTTGATGTAGAGCGAGATATCCCGCTCATGATCCTCAGCCGCAAGCACCTGCAGCTGCTTGGCGATGCGATCGGAGTTCTCGTCGCGCACCTCACCCTCGAGCCAGATGATGCGTTCACGCAACAGCCGCTCGTCGAGCATGTCGCCGAAGCCGCTCAAACCGCTGCTTGCTGCACGGAAATCGGGGGTGCTCACGCTGCTCACCAACTCCCTGTAGATGTGGAACCTAAAGACTAACGGCGATTACCGAACAACACCCGCTCGCGGGCCTGCGGTTCGCCGTCAGCCGAACTACTGACCGGACTCCGCAGCGGCCATCTGCGCCTGGAGTTGCGCCATCTGGGCCGCCTGCATGGCTTCGTTGAGTTCGGATTCAAGAGCCTGCAGGTCGACCGCGTCTCCATTGCTGTCGGTGACGGTCGCGTTCTCCAGCACCAAGGCCAGAGCCTTCGAGCGGCGAATATCTGACAGGGCCATCGACACCTGACCGGACTCCACAAGCGCCTGCGCGAGGGCGTCTGGAGCCATTCCGTACCGAGGCGCCTGCTGCATCAGCCAGTTGGACAACTCCGATTCACCCACCGAGACTTCCTCGACCTCGGCGATGCGATCGAGGATGAACTGGCTCTTCAGGGCCTCTCGAGATTGCTGCTCGATCTCCGCGCGGTGCTCGTCGGAGGCCTCGTGGCCGTCCTCGAAGTGGGCCTCGACCTCGGCCGCGATCACGCCTTCGGGCACGGGAATATCGACCGAGGCCATCAACGCTTCGTTGACCTTCTCGCGGGCCTGCTGCCCCTGCTCCATCCGCTTGAGTCGACCCACGCGGCTACGCGCGTCCTCGCGGAGTTCGTCGACCGTGTCGAACTCCGAGGCCATCGTCACGAACTCCTCGTCGAGGTCCGGCAATTCACGCTCGCGGACCGCGGTGACGGTCGCGGTGACGGTCAGCGGCACCCCGGCCCAGTCTCCGTTGCTCGGAGTGAACGAGAACGTGCGCGCTTCTCCGGCTCTCGCGCCGCGTACCGCGTCGTCGAAGCCGGGCAACATGCCGTCCGTGCCCATCTCATACGACATGGCACTGCTGGAGAGGTCGTCGACGTCGTCGCCGGAATCGGTCGATCCAGAAATATCCACCAGCAGGACATCCCCGTCAGCGCACGCCCGGTCAACGTCCTTGAGTGACGCGAAGCGGGTGCGCAGGTTGTCGATGTGCTCGTCGATGTCCGCGTCGCTCGCTTCGGCGGCATCCACCTCGACGGTGATTGCCTTGTAGTCGGGGAGTTCGAATTCTGGTCGGATATCCACCTCGGCGGTGAAGGTAACCTTCTCGCCGTCCTCGATCTCGGTGACGTCGACCTCTGGCCGGCCCACCGGGACGATCTCCTTCTCCCGCAGGGCGTCCTCGTACGCCTTCGGCACGGCGTCGTTGATCGCTTCCTCAATAACCGCCCCGCGGCCGAAACGCTGCTCAATCACCCGCGCCGGAACCTTGCCCTTGCGAAAGCCCGGCACGGATACCTGCTTGGCAATGGATGCGTACGCCTTATCGAAACTCGGCTGCAACTCATCGAAAGGCAGCTCGACGGTCAGCTTGACGCGGGTCGGGCTCAATGACTCGAGGTCGGTCTTCACGTACGTCTCCAGTGTTGGTGATCACGGCGCCGGGCGGCACTCATGGTCGGGGCGGGGAGACTCGAACTCCCGATCTCCTGCTCCCAAAGCAGGCGCGCTAGCCACTACGCTACGCCCCGCGCTAGCCG
>WLWL01000129.1 GCA_012103605.1 Candidatus Nanopelagicales bacterium | reverse complement strand
TCCACGTTCAACGCCTCGGTCATCGTGCTGCGGTCGTGACACCGCAGACGCACTCGATGAATGACGCCGTGGCCATCATGACCGGGGCGCTGCAGGTGCCGGAGAACGAGCAGACGCTCACTCCGCTCGGCTCACCCGCCTAGGTGCTGTAGATCGCGGGACGGTTGGGAACGTCGATCTCGACCGCCTTTCCTCGATTGAGCGCGTCCACGGCGGCGCGACACGAGACCGCCGCCATGAAGCCGTCCCAGGTGGAGGCACCCGCCGGACCGGTCAGCCCGCGAATGCCGTCGATCCACGCCTGCATCTCGGCCCGGTAGGCCTCACCGAAGCGTCCGAGCCACAGTTCGGGAATGTCTTGCCCCCGGCTTCCCTGCGAGGTGCGGGTGACGAAGGTGCCGTCGTCCATGTCGAGGATTCCGTTGCCGGCGACGACGGAGCATCGGACCTCGTAGCCGTATCGAGCGGTCATGAACATCTCGATCGTGACCATGACCCCGGAGGTGGTCCGGAACGTGATCAACAGCGGGTCTTGTTGTCCATCGGGCACGTCCGGGCCGGGCTTTCCGGACAGAACCTGCACCCACGCGTAGTCCTCGTCCAACAGCCACCGGCTGATGTCGACTTCATGAACGGCCGAGTTGTTGATGCTCAGGGTCGTGTCCAAACCGTAGGCCGCGTAGGCGTTGCGGTGAATGTTGTGCACGACCAGTGCCTCGCCGACGTCACCGGAGGCCAGCGATGCCTTCAACGCGACGTACCCGGGATCGAAGCGCCTCATGAAGCCGAGCATGATGAGCCGCTCTCCCCGAGCAACTTCGGCGTCCATCACGCGTTGCGCATCTTCCAGCGTCGACGCCAGCGGTTTCTCCAACATCATGGGCTTACCGGCCGCCAGGCACGCAAGCGCGTGCTCGGCGTGCAGGTCGTCAGGGCTCGCGATCACCACCGCATCGACCGACTCGTCCTCGATGACCGCCTGCGCCGAGGGAAGCGATCTCGCGCCGAGATCGGCTGCCACGGCCTGCGCTCGCTCCCCTGCGACATCGAAAACAGCGGTCACGGTGCTGCCGGACACTTCGCGCGCGAGGGAAACCGCATGCGCTGTGCCGATGTTTCCCGCGCCGATGACGCCTACCCGCACCATGCCCTACTTCTATCAGTCCTTGTCATATCCCACAATGGGAGTGAGACGCCTACGACTGTTCGTGATTCGCGTCGTCACCATTCGGCTAATCTCGCAGGGCGAATGCGTCCCAGTCGCGGCTTTCGTAATACTGGCGAAACTCAGGCCACACATCTCCTCCTCGCCGTGCATTGGCATTCGCAAAGAGAACCCACTCGCTTTCATTCCATGGGTCGGTATCCCCGCGGCCAAATCCGGACGTCCATGAAGCCAAATCTTCACGCTCTGCCATTTTCGTCACGACGATCGACTGCCGCTGCACACTCCAGCTATTGAGCTGATTCCACTGGAGAAGCGCTGGATCGACCGCAGAGGCTGCAATGACAACCCCCGCAACACCTGCCGCGACCCAGCTCGGTCGTGACCCGCTGAGTTCGCGAACTCGCTTGATCATGACCGACAAGAACCACACAACGCCGATGGATGCAAGAGCGATGGATGCGACCCACTGTCGCGGAATGATCCAATATCCCTGCTGCAGCGATATGAGGGCGATAAGTGCGACGACGGTAATGGCAAGGCCCACGAGCGCGACCGGGGGCCATGCGCGTCGTACCGTTTCACGGAAAGCCTCTCCGGTGCGGCACGTCATCGCAATGAGCGCCAACACCAGCAACCCAAAAATCACGATCAAAACTCGATTTACGTAGATCCACTGAAATAATTGGGCTGGTATCGCTCGCCACAATTCATCACCGAGCCAGTAATAAGGGTCGAGATCTTCTTTGCTTGCTGTCCCCTGGAGCCACGTCGTGAAGCCGACGAGGAAGAATATGGATGCGCCGACAGACACAAGTGCCGGATTTGCAAACTCCACCAGCTTGCGCAGCGGGGACGATTGCGCGGCCGCAGCAAAAATTAAGATCGCTGGCCAGTATGCAGCAAAATATGGGTGAAACGTCACACCGATGAGGACTGCTGACCAACCGAGAACTCTCGGACCGATGCGACGGCGCTCCTCGCGTGGGATGAAGTAGTAGGCAAGTAATCCAACGACGGCAGCGGCGAGTGGCATATACGTTCGACCTTCGCCGACGAAATACATGAGTGTTTGCTGCCCAAAGAGCAGTACAGCAAATGCCCATAGACCGGCCCACGGGACTTGGCGCCCACGCAAGAAGACCGCACTTGCAGCCAGAAAGTAGATTCCGAAGAGCAAACTCGGTAGCCGAGCAGCCCACAGATGCGCACCGAACAAAGAAAGGCTCCAGTACTCGACGAGCATGTAGGCGCCCGTCTGCCCCTGATTCACGTTGGGTGTCGTCTCGTGAATTACGGAAAGCACGTCAAATGTGGACCCCAAGCTTCCCAAAACAAAATATTGAACTTCGTCGTACCACAGCGGTCTATTCCACGACGAGTAAGCGATCAGCACCAGGAGGCATAGAAGCGAATAGACCGCGATGCCGATCACTCTGGATCGCGTGCGGCTGTCCAGTTCTTGCATGGCGGTACTGTACGTGACTTCTCCACTTGACAACGAAACTGAATTTTTGTGACGCAAGACCAGATAGCCTCGCGTCGTGGCTAGTTTTCTGAGCGACCTCACAGGATCGTTTTCCACATCGTCGGCGCAGAATCCGACCGTCGCCATCATGGAGGCCGCGTACGCCGAAGCGGACCTCGACGTCCGCTACATCAACTGCGAGGTGCCACCGGCGCATCTCGCGGATGCCGTCCGGGGTGCGATCGGCATGGGATGGCTCGGCTTCAACTGCTCTATTCCCCATAAGCAGGCGATCCTGGAGTATCTCGACGAGCTCGCTCCGAGCGCGTCGATCACCGGAGCGGTCAACACCGTGATCATTCACGATGGTCGCCTCACCGGGGAGAACACCGACGGACAGGGCTTCGTGCAGTCGCTGAAAACCATCACCGACCCCGCAGGCACGAATATGGTCATCTTCGGCGCGGGGGGTGCGGCGCGCGCGATTGCTGTCGAATCCGCGCTCGCGGGCGCATCGAGCATCACCATCGTCAACCGCACCAACGACCGCGGCCAAGAACTTGCTGCTCTCGTCGACTCTCACACCAGCGCCCAGGCGGCTTTCGTGCGGTGGACTCCGGGCTTTTCCATTCCGGACGGTACGGATATCGCCGTCAACGCAACGTCTGTGGGGTTCCACCCCAACGCCGACGCGACGTTGGACGTCGACACATCCAGTTTCACCTCCGGGATGGTCGTCGCCGACGTCGTCGCCAACCCCCCGATGACCCGATGGCTGCAGGCGGCCGCCGACGCTGGTTGCACACCACTGACCGGACTAGGGATGCTCGTCAACCAGGCCCTGGTGAACGCACGCCTGTGGACGGGACACACCCTGAACGCTGATGTGATGCACCGCGCCCTAGAGCAGGCGCTAGAGATTGAGGAGAGATGATGACAACCGCCGCATACGCCGCCATGAGCGCGGGAGCACCGCTGGAGCCGTACTCGATCGAGCGTCGTTCGCTGCGTCCGCATGACGTGTGCATCGACATCGCGTACTCGGGTATTTGTCACTCCGACATCCATCAGGCGCGCGAGGAGTGGTTCACCTCTTTGTTTCCGATGGTTCCCGGTCACGAGATCGCCGGAGTGGTGTGTGACGTCGGTAGCGACGTGACGAAGTTTTCCGTGGGTGACCGTGTCGGCGTGGGCGTGTTCGTGGAGACGTGCATGGAGTGCGACAACTGCACGGCCGGGCTCGAGAACTACTGCGTCAAGGGGTTCGTCCCGACCTACAACGGTAAGAGCTACGACGGCGAAGTGATGTACGGCGGCTACTCCTCATCCATCGTCGTCGACGATCACTACGTTCTGCGCATCCCGGACTCACTTGCGCTCGACGTCGCCGCCCCACTGCTCTGCGCCGGAATTACGACGTACTCACCTCTTCGCGAATGGGAAGCCGGCCCGGGCAAACGGGTCGGGATCATGGGCTTGGGTGGCCTCGGTCATATGGGTGTGAAACACGCGGTGGCGATGGGTGCCGACGTGACCCTCATCTCGCACTCCCCCAGCAAGGAAGCCGACGCGAAGCGTCTCGGCGCGCACGACTTCTTGTTGCTGTCCGATCGCGCAGCGATGAAGGAGCGTGCGATGACGTTCGATCTCATTGTCAACACGGTCTCCGCACCCATCAAACTCGATCCTGTCATCCGGTTGTTGGCGACGGACGGAACGATGGCCTACGTGGGCCTGCCCGACAAGCCGCTGGAAAT
>WLWL01000128.1 GCA_012103605.1 Candidatus Nanopelagicales bacterium | reverse complement strand
TCACGATGGCGACCGCCAAGAGAACGGCCGGCGCGATTGTGATTGCTCGCAGAGTCTGCGGCGTGAGCGATGGCCAGCGAGAGTGCATTTGCGATTGAACGGTGGACATCATGACGCGTACACCGCACGCGGTAAGGATCAGCAGAGGAAGGTAAACGGGATAGCCAAGCCGCTCTGACGCGTCATCCAGTCGAGTAGATGACTGGCTGATAGCCAAACCGACAAGGTAGACCCCTGTGAATATCGCGAGAATAATGGAACTGCGCCGCCTAATCAGCCCCCACCAGGCACCGACGACGGCCATCGTCACGACAACTGAGCCGACAAGGATCGTGACGCTCGTTGTTCCCCGCCAGATCAGGGTCGAGCCGATTGCGTCCACGGCCGATTGAATCGTTCCTTGAAGAGATCGGCTGGACGGGTAGCGAGCACCGAAATATCCGTCCCCCTGGGCCCGATTGAGGGTGCTTACCACTCCCAGGACGATGAGGGAGGGAACCACGAGAGCAGCACCGCGCGCCAGTTTGCGGTCAAGTCCCCTCGGGGGAGTGAACACGACAACGATTGCGCTCGCGACTACCAGCAGTGCGCCGGAATAGCGCACACTTACTGCCACTGCGGTCATCACCCCGACTGCACACGCGATTGCCATGGAGATGTTGCGACGCCTGTAGCCGATAACGAGAAGAATCATTGTCGCGAGTGCAAGCGGCGTAAATACGGGTTCTGACCACACCATGGAAAAAATTTCAGTCGTAGCGCGGCTCACGATGAAGACGGCCGTGACAAAGATCGCCCACAGTCGGTCTCTGAGAGTCAAACATGCGAGGACGTAGCTAAGCGCGACTGTCGCTGTCAGCATAATCAAGTTCAGGGCGATAGCAGCAACTTCAAGGTCAAGGCCGACCCTGAGAGGAAGCGACATGAGAATGGACAGACCAGGAGGGAAAGTCGATAGGCGGTCTCCTGTGTAGTCGAGGACCCCATTCCCCGCGGCGAGAGATCGAGCGCCGGACACGTACGAGATGGAATCTGGAGAAATCCCCGGGCCTGAAGATGTAGCAACAAGGACCAGAGATCCGGAGCAGATAGTCAGAAGAAGAATGGACAACAGGTCCACCAGCCGGAATCGCGACTTTAGCTCCATAACTCCAGGCTAGACGTCGATGCTGCGGACGAATAGGTGTGCACCGGCCTGCCGATAGGTATGCATATCTTCAGGAAGTGGCGGTGTGTCTTCGCCGTGAATCCAGATAGTTCGATCGGGTGCGAAATATCGAGCAAGTTGTTCTGCTAGTTCAGTGTTTCGCGAAATACTCCCGATAATTAAGGTGTCAAAATCCTGGTAGCGAAGTTCTGCGGCGGATCCAGAGAGTTCGTTGTCGGCACGAAGATCGGGATCGAGGAGCCTCGTCGTGCCGAAGCCTCTGCCGTACAGGTGTGAAACATCGCCGTCGTAGTCTCGATAGATCCAAGGAGCGGGGAAGAGAGGGGAGCACTGTTGCCCGAAGTGCTCCTTCAGTCCCATTAACGTGAGTGTGCTCAGATAGTCGACGGCGTCGGGGTGTTGTTGGTCCACGAACAGTACGCGACTCACGTCGGTGATCTGTGTGCACTGCAACAGGTAGTGAATCATTGCTTGGGTTGTCAGGTGCTCCGTCATGAATGCGGAGAGATCTTCATGGGTTCGCATTGAAGGAACGCCACCCGTGTGTGCATGCGTCAGAATCTGCCGAAACGCATGCTTTGGATAATGAACCATCGAGAATTCTGGAATGTCGCTAGCGTCCAACATCAAGGGCGCAGATCCAGACGCCATGATTTCGAGGTGGCGGAAACAATCCCACCCGGCTTTGCGATGAGTGATCGCAAAATGTGAACGTGCATACGTTTCCAAGTACTCGGCAAAGTTCGTAAATGAGTAGGGATAGCCCGGCACGATAGGGCTGACGAGGTCTGAGCGGTCGTGGGATTCTGAAGGCTCGAGGATGTTGCTGCGATGCATGCTGAAGGAGATTGGCCAGACACCAAAATTGTCGAAGCAGTCGTGTACTCGTTGGTCGACCTCTGCTCGGTCATCAATTTCGATATCCCACGTGACGTCTGCTGATCCAGGCACTGCATCGATGAATGCTCGGACGTCACGCAGGGATGGAGGGTCTTGCGGCACGCCGAAACTTGGATCTAGCACATCTTGGAGGGCGGCTCGACTTACGCGGTGCCGCAGCTTGCGGGCTGCCGCACGACGTTCGTCTGGCGCAGGGATGTACGAACGCAAGGATTCGACGGCTTGACCGGATTTCACGGTGAACGCGCGCCGTCGGTCGGATGCCGTCATTGAGGATGAAGCGACGTATGTGGCGCTCTCGCCCGCCTCGCCCCACGGGCGTCCGGCGAAGGCGAAGCCGACATGGGCCAGACGGTGGGCCACGTCCACGTTGGGTCGGCTGACGAGCACGCTTGTTGGCTTCAAGCGTGTGACCGCGTCCGTGATGTCGTCGGCGCTCAGCGAATCGGCGTGAAAGGAAAGCACCAAGTCCGAGTTATCGGTGCGGGGTTGCTCGATGTCTGCGTAGGTCACTGCTTCTAGGGCGATGGCTTCTGGAGCAACATTTGGAGAGAAGCGTTGTGCTTCTCGTCGGTCCTCGACGATGATGCGCACGCTCGCGTCAGCGTTGTCGGCCAGCCAGCAGGTCATCAGTGATGAATCGACATCGAGTCGAGTACTGAATTGACCATTGATGATCTCGACCGTGTTTCCGTCAGACCATAGGTTGGCGATGGAGGGGAGGCGCTGCTTATCTGTCTCGATGATTGTCACCATCCACGGATGATCTTCCTGCCTACGTGCTATCCAGTTGCGTAGATCTCGTCGAAAAGTGGTTGCGGTTGTGATGGGCGTCGTCGCGCTCTCCTGAGGGGAGTCCATGAACTGGATGAGGAGGGACGACACGGCAATATCCTAAGAACGAGAGTTTTCGATTAGCTCGAGGAATGCCTCCTGGTAGAGACCACTGATGCGAGAGAACGACCATTCCCGCTCTGCCTTCTGGCGCGCCTGATCTCCGAGTTGTTGCGCTTTGTCGGGAGTGGAGAGAACCCACAGCAGTCCGCTCGCTAGATCCTCTGCATTCTCTGGGCGTGCAAGGTAACCCGACCGGCGATCCTCCACGGCATCAGACAAGCCACCAATGTCGAACGCAACCACGGGACGACCGCACGCGGCAGCCTCAGTCGCCACTTGTGGAAGGTTGTCCATCCGCGAGGGCACGACGATCACATCGGCGGCTGCGTACGACAGGGCAATGTGCTCATCGTCGAACGTCCTGCCGAGCCAGTGAGTGTCGAACGGAAGTCCAGTCCAGCTCATTGGCGCACGCTCATGACCGAGTATCGCCACGTGTGGATGCGGCTGTCCGGCGGGCCAGCGGGTGTGCAGTGTGTGCAGGGCCTCAACGAGCAGGTCAGCTCCTTTGCGTGGATCGCTGAGATCATTCGTGAGCGCGAACAAGATGACGGGTGTGAGGGGATCCAACCCCAGGGACAGCTTGGCTGCTGAGGAGTCCTGTGGAGTGAAGATCGTGAGGTCGAGTGGGTTGGGAATGACGCGAATCGGCCAATGAGACACGATCGGAGATTTCGCAGCTTGCTCTCGGAGCCATGTGCTGGGTGTGATGAGAAGTCTCGACCGTCGCCAATGCCGCTCTTTTCTGTCGAGTACCCATGATCCGTTGGCCTGTTCCTGGCCTGGGTTGTAGTAGTGCTCGCCGCCTCCGAGCGTCCACATGTCGTGCAAGGTCCACACGGCTGGCGCTTTGAGGTGACCCATTTGCGCAATGGATGCGGCGCCGTAGCCAGTCCAGTGAACATTGACGACGGATGCGCCAGTCTTTCTCACAAGACGAGGGGTCAAGGCGCCGGAGGCTGCTGCGGAAAAATTGCTCGCATCCTGCGGCCGCACGATCTTGTCGGCTAGTTGTTCAATGCCGAGCCGGACGCGACGGTCGAATGCCCCACCAAGTGGGATGACGTCGGGGTCCTGAGAAGACAGGGAATCGCCTGCCAAAGTGGCGTCGACACCGTCTGATCGCAGCGACCGAAGGAGTCGGTGGGCTGCTCGGCCGGCGCCGCCACCCCCGTCGCTGTGGGAGACCAGGAGCACCTTCACGAGGCATTGCCCGTCGCAGCTCGGCGGGCACGGGCTTGGACGCGTGAGGCCGCCAGGCGGATTGCCCATCGCACCGGTGGTTCCCACAGCCATGCGATCCGACGCTGGCTTGGTGACAGGGCTGCCCGTTTGGCCCGCTCTGACTCACGCAAATTGTGGGTCCGATCATCGACGGTCAATGAGTCTGCATGCCAGCGAAAGCACGAAACCGGCTGATCGACTCTGACGAAGTG
>WLWL01000019.1 GCA_012103605.1 Candidatus Nanopelagicales bacterium | reverse complement strand
TGTCGGTCGATCTCGCGTCGATCCTGGCGGCCGCTGTCGAAACACCGGACCTGAGTCCTCGCGAGTCCGAGGCGCTGCGGCTGTACGCGTCGGGCTTGTCGATGACCGCGGTCGCTCGCCGGTTGGACATCTCCCCGCACACGGCCAAGGAGTACCTCGACCGGGTCCGGGCGAAGTACGCAGCCGTGGGACGCGAGGCCCGCACCCGCACCGAGCTGTACGCGGCGGCACAGTCAGACGGGCTCTTGGAGGAACCCGGGCAATCCTGAAGTCTTCAGGAAAAAGTTCTGGTTCGTCGGTCGTGTCCCCCCAATTGGGGACACGAAGCGGTAGCGCCCGCGGGCGTCGACACGCCATTGTGTGGTGTCCGGCGACAGCGGGGGAGTCGCCGGATTTTTTTACCCGAGTGCGCGGGTCACAGATAGGCGCGCAGGCGTATTTGCCGCAGGGTCACCGGTGAGGCTCCGGCCGGTTCATCAATGGCTGGTTCGTCGTAAGCGATCTCGCGGTGGGCTCCATCGGAGTCGAACCCGGCGGAGCGCAAGATGTGCAGTCGATGATCGTCCGCGGCGGCGATCCATACCGACAGCGCGCGGGCGCCGACACTCGTTGCCGAATCAGCGAGCGCTGCCAGCAGCCGCGAACCGTGGCCTGCACCGCGCTCAGCGGGCAACACCTCCCAGGCCACGATCTCCACGGTGTCGGGTTCGGCATCGGTGTCCAAACACGGTGCGATGCCCGCGAATCCCACCGGTTCTCCGCCACGGGTAGCGACCACGACACGGTGCGCGGGCCCGGGCGGAGCGATCACTGCCCGAGCCCAGGCGAGCTCGGCGTCATTCGCGGTCACGGCGTCGAAGATGGATTCGGGCCACGAATAGTCGTGACGCCAGCAGGTCTCTTGCATCGTCGCGATGGCGGTGGCGTCGGCGGCTGTTGCCTGTCGCACGAAACCTGGCTCGCCGGAGCCTGGTGGATCACCCATCTGAATAGTCTCTCGCGGGTAGTGTTGCGAGGGTGCCCAGCCTCCCTGACAGCAGTGATAGCACCGCTTCCGATGCCTCCGCCGCCAGTGATGCCAGCGGCGACATCACGTTTCGCAGCGATGTCACCGTGGAACTCGTCCGGGCGAGCGCTCGGGATGCCGACGTCGTATTTGCCGCCCGCGTCTCGACTGTCGGTGAGTCCAGTGTCGAGGATGTCGATTCTGATGCGCAGCGTTCAGCGGGGCTGATCCGGTATCTGATGCGCGAGCGTCATGGAAGTCCGTTCGAGCACAACTCCATGACGTTCTTCGTCCAGGCGCCCATCTTCGTATGGCGTGAGCACATGCGGCATCGGATTGCCAGTTACAACGAGGAATCCGGTCGATATCGAGAACTGCGTCCGATCTTCTACGTTCCGGACCAGACGCGGTCGGTGGTCCAGGACGGAAAGCCCGGGGCCTATGAGTTCCATCCCGGCACGCCAGAGCAGTACGCCGTGATCGACTCGGCAACCCGGGAATCCTGCGTGGTGGCCTACGACTCCTATCAGCGCATGCTGGATGCAGGTATCGCCCGGGAAGTGGCGCGCATGGTGTTGCCGGTCACCATCTATTCGTCCGCCTACGTGACGATGAATGCCCGTGCGTTGATGAACTTCCTGTCGTTGCGCAAGAAGAGTGATGATGCGACGTATCCGAGTTATCCCCAGCGGGAAATCGAAATGGTCGCGGAGGCGTACGAGGAGCATTTTGCTCGACTGATGCCGATCACCCACGAGGCTTTCGTGGCTTCCGGGCGAGTGGCCCCGTGATGCTGGCCAGCCGATAGCCTGACGGTCATGTCGGAACACGCCTCGCCCCGCGGAACTCCCTTCGGAGTGATGCTCACCGCGATGGTCACGCCTTTCGCGCCCGATGGCAGCCAAGATCTCGATGGCGCGCAGGTGCTTGCTGCGCACCTGGTCGATCAGCTGGGGCACGACGGACTCGTGATCAACGGGACGACGGGTGAGTCCGCCACCAAGACCGACCAAGAGGATCGCGACCTGGTTGCCGCAGTCGTCGAGGCCGTCGGCGATCGCGCGTGGGTGGTGGCCGGTGTCGGCACGAACGACACCTCGCATTCCATCGCGAGCGCCAAAGCTGCGGCCGCAGCCGGCGCGCACGGCGTCATGGCTGTCGCCCCCTACTACAACCGACCCCCGCAGGAAGGCTTGATCACCCACTTCCATGCGATCGCTGATGCCACAGACCTGCCGCTTTTGACGTACGACATCCCCAAGCGAACCGGTGTCGCCATCGAGACGGAAACCCTCGTGCGTATTGCCGAGCACCCGAGTGTGGTGGCAAACAAGGACGCGAAGGGTGATCTCGATGCCACGCAGTGGGCGATGGCTCGCACGGACCTGGCGTGGTACTGCGGTGATGACATCTTGAACTTGCCGATGCTCATGCTCGGGGCGTCGGGGATGGTGTCGGTGGTGGGTCACGTCGTGGGGGACCGTCTCAAGGAGATGGCACAGGCGCTCGCGGCTGGCGACGTTTCCCGGGCCCGCGCCATCAACGCCGAACTGCTGCCCGTCTATACGGGTCTGTTCCGAACCCAAGGTGTCATCTTGACCAAGGCAGCCTTGCGCATGCAGGGCCTACCGGCGGGCGGCTTGCGATTGCCGCTCGTCGACGCGACCCCGGCCCAGGAGGAGCAGTTGCGTATCGACCTCGCCGGGGTTCGCGGCATCGGCGCCTGACCGTGCAGCACGACGAGATTCCCTCGCCCGCGCCGCTGAAGAAGGGGGCGCTGCGGGTTCTGCCGATCGGCGGCTTGGGAGAGATCGGCCGCAACATGGCCGTTTTCGACTTCAACGGCTCGCTGCTCATCGTCGATTGCGGGGTGCTCTTTCCTGAAGAGTCACAACCGGGCGTCGATTTGATCCTGCCGGACTTCTCTCCCATCGCGGAGCGCTTGTCCGATGTCGAGGCAATCGTCCTCACGCACGGACACGAGGACCACATCGGAGCGGTTCCCTACCTCCTGCGGATGCGTCCTGATATTCCGATCTACGGAAGCCGTCTGACACTGGCGTTCCTGAAGGCGAAGACGACCGAGCACCGGCTGTCGCCGGACTTGCACGAAGTCAGCGATGGCGAGCAGGTGCAGGTGGGCCCGTTCGGCGTCGAATTCCTCGCCGTCAATCATTCAATTCCCGATGCCATGGCCGTGGCAATCACCACCGATGCTGGCCGGGTCCTGCACACCGGGGACTTCAAGGTCGACCAGTTGCCGTTGGACGGTCGGGTCACCGACCTCAACAGCTTCGCTCGTTTGGGTGATGAGGGAGTGGATCTGTTGATGATCGACTCCACGAATGCCGAGGTTCCGGGGTTCATTCCCAGCGAGCGGGACATCATGCCGGTCCTGGACTCCGTCTTCGCCAAGGCACGAGGTCGCGTCATCGTTGCGTCCTTCGCCTCACACGTGCACCGCATCCAGCAGATCATCGACATGGCCGTCGCGCACAGACGGAAGATCGCCTTCGTCGGTCGGTCCATGGTGCGCAATATGCACATCGCCCGTGACCTCGGTTTCCTGTCCATTCCCGAAGCGACGTTGGTGTCGGCCGATGATCTCGCCGATCTACCCGACGACAAAGCGGTACTGATCTGCACGGGTTCGCAAGGGGAGCCGATGGCTGTTTTGTCGCGTATCGCCAATCGTGATCATGCGATTTCCGTCGGGCCTTCGGACACCGTGGTGCTGGCATCGTCCCTGATCCCCGGAAACGAAAACGCGGTCAATCGAGTGATCAATGGCCTCAGCAAACTCGGCGCGTCGGTGGTGCATAAGGGAAATGCTCTGGTGCACGTTTCCGGGCACGCGTCCGCTGGGGAGTTGCGCTTCGTGTACAACCTGGTGAAACCCCGCTTCGTCATGCCCGTCCATGGAGAGTGGCGACACCTGGTGGCGAATGCTGCGGTGGCGCAGAGCGTAGGCATCGATCCGCGCCGCATCCTTGTGGTGGATGACGGCGTCTCGGTCGATCTCGACGAGCAGCGAGCGGTGATCAGTGGATACACGCCCGTCGGTTTCGTCTACGTCGACGGCTCGAGCATCGGCGACCTCACCGAAGCCTCCCTGAAAGACCGGCGGGTACTCGGTGAGGAGGGGTTCATCTCCATCATCGCGGTCGTGGACATCGTGGCCGGCACCGTGGTCGCCGGTCCGGAAATCCACGAGCGCGGATTTGGCGAGGAAGTCCTCTCCGACGGGGTCGACGACGTCACCGGGAAGGTGCGCGAAGCGCTCGAGCAGGCCCTTGCCGACGGCATCGACGACCCGCACGACCTTCAGCAACGAATGCGGCGCGTGGTGGGTCGCTGGGTCAATGCGACTCATCGCCGCCGGCCGATGATCGTCCCGGTGGTTGTCGAGGCGTGAATCAGCGCCGGTTATCGGCGCCGGTTGTCGTGGCCGTTGATCGAATGTGATGTCCGCAGCCGCTGACCGCCGGTAGGGCGGGGGTGAAATATCCCTTTTTCCTGGTGCGCGTGTTACGCGTGTGACTACCGGGATTGTGTGCTTTCCGGCGCTAGCCTCCCTGCATGGCGTCTCGTACGTCCGCTTCCCCACGTAGGTCCCGTGCGCGTTCGGCAAGCGGCTCTTCCCGTTCCCGTTCTACGTCCCGTTCTCCTCGCCGGGCTCCCCGAAAAACCTCGAGCAGGTCTCGCGCATCGGGCACCTCCTCGAAGCGAGCCCCCGCGCGCAGTAAGCCGCAGAAGCGTTCAGCCCGGTCGTCCTCGCCCGGGCTCTTCACCCGGGCGGTCATGGGGATCGGTCGCGGTGTCCGGGCCGTGTGGATCGGGCTCGCGCACCTGGTGGGCTCGATCGCCCGAGGAATCGGACGTGGGGCACGAGACCTCGACCCCGAGCACCGCCGCGATGGACTCGGCCTCGGACTCATCGCCGGGGCGGTCATCATTGCCGCCGCTACCTGGTTTCGGGTAGAGGGCTGGTTCATCGCATGGTCGGGAACTATCGCGACGGCGATCTTCGGTGCCGTGGCGTGGATCGCACCGCTCTGTCTTCTCGCGCTGGCCTGGCGATTCCTTCGCCATCCGGATCAAAACGCCACCACCGGGCGCCTCGTGATCGGAAGTTCCGCCGTCATCATCGGCGTCGTCGGCATCTGGCACCTCACGCGCACCTCTCCCACACCGTCCGATGGTGCAGCGGCGATGAACTCCGCCGGCGGCGTCGTGGGATGGATCGCGACGGCTCCCGTGGTTGCCGCCGTCGGGCCGATCGTCACCGGGGTCGTTCTTGCGATCGTGCTCGCATTCGGCCTTTTGGTGGTCACCGGCACGTCCGTTCAGGCTCTTCGGGGCTACGTGGCTGCTTGGTGGCGGTCGATGCGGGGAGCAGCCTCACTTCTGGTGCCGCCGGATCCGACCAACGGTGACCTAACCAACGATGACCCGACCAACGACGGCGCGACGAACGAATCCTCGGGCGAGAACGACCCCGAAGACGATGGCGATGAGCTCGTTCTTCCCGGCCACGGACAAGAACTCATGGACGCCCCGGCGGCTCGCGACCTTCGGGACGCCGACGTTCTCCGCGATACGCCGCTGGCCGGGGATGAGCCCTTCGCCACACCACTGCCCTCCGACACAGCCTCGGACGATCGTCCCGCCGCCGGACTGTTCGTCCAGGCGGGAACCGGGTTGGCACTGGACGCGAATTCCGATCCGCACGGCGCCGATCAGGACACCGACGTCATCCCGGTGGTGGGACACAGCAGCGGGCCGGATGATGACACCCAAGCCCTCGCGCCCGTGCTTGGTGGTGACGGCTCCGCAGCTAGCGACAACACCGTGACATTGACACCGGTAGGTGCGGACACCGGTGCCGCTGCTCCTGTCGCGGCCTCGGTCGCAGTCGCAGCCGCAGCAGCGGCAGCCGTGGCGCCCGAGCCGGTGATCGATCCCACCCCGGAGGGGTCGCCTACGCAGGTGCCGGTGATGACCTCGGGCCGGTATCGACTGCCCAAGGCGGAGTTACTCAAAACCGGTGCGGGGCACAAGAAGTCCACGCCGGCAAACGACCAGGTGGTCAAAGCGCTGCGCGAAGTTCTCGATCAGTTCGGGATCGACGCTGAAGTCTCCGGCTTCCTGCGGGGTCCGACGGTGACGCGCTACGAGATCGAGCTTGGGCCGAGCGTCAAAGTCGAGCGGGTGACCGCTCTGAGCAAGAACATCGCTTACGCGGTGGCGAGCGCAGACGTGCGGATCCTCAGCCCGATCCCGGGGAAGAAGGCCATCGGTATCGAAATCCCCAATACCGACCGCGAGCTCGTGGCGGTTGGAGATGTGCTGCGCAGTTCATCTGCGGCCGCCGATCAACACCCGATGGTCGTTGCGCTGGGCAAGGACGTCGAAGGGGAGTTCGTTGTTGCGAACCTCGCCAAGATGCCGCACATTCTCGTTGCGGGAGCCACGGGTGCGGGCAAGTCGAGCTGCATCAATGCATTGATCACATCAATTCTCATGCGGGCAACCCCGGACGAAGTGCGGATGGTCCTCGTGGATCCCAAAAGAGTGGAGTTGAGCGTTTACGAAGGTGTTCCGCACCTGATCACCCCGATCATCACCCACCCGAAGAAGGCCGCGGATGCCTTGCAGTGGGTTGTTGCCGAGATGGACAAGCGTTACGACGACCTTGCGCACTTCGGATTCCGGCACGTGGATGATTTCAATGCCGCGGTCCGAGCGGGGAAGGTGACAGCACCCGCCGGAAGTCAACGCGTCCTGCGGCCCTACCCCTACCTCCTCGTGATCGTGGACGAGCTGGCGGACTTGATGATGGTCGCCCCGCGCGACGTTGAAGATGCCATCGTTCGCATCACTCAACTCGCCCGGGCCGCTGGTATTCATCTCGTTTTGGCCACCCAGCGCCCCAGCGTCGACGTTGTCACCGGGCTTATCAAGGCCAACGTTCCGTCGCGGCTCGCGTTCGCCACCTCCAGCCTCGCTGACTCACGAGTCATCTTGGACCAGCCGGGCGCCGAGAAATTGGTGGGTCAAGGCGACGGGCTCTTCTTGCCTATGGGAGCGAATAAGGCGGTGCGGATCCAAGGAGCGTTCATCGCCGAGAAGGAGATTCGCGGCATCGTTCAACACTGCAGGGACCAAACCGAGGCCCACTACCTCTCGGAAGTCACTTCTCCTGCCGCAGCGAAGAAGGAGATCGACGAGGACATCGGCGACGACCTCGATGTTCTCTTGCAGGCCGTCGAACTGGTCGTGAGTACCCAATTCGGCTCCACATCAATGTTGCAGCGCAAGCTGCGCGTGGGATTCGCCAAGGCCGGACGGCTGATGGACCTGATGGAGTCTCGAGGAGTCGTGGGGCCGAGCGAGGGATCCAAGGCGCGCGAAGTTCTGGTCAAGGCCGAGGATCTCGACGCCGTTCTTGCCTCTCTGCGCGGATAGTCCGCAACGACGCGCAGCCGGGGTTCGACCAGTTGAAGTTCGCTCAGCCGGAGATCGATCAGGCGGAGATTGATCAGCCGGAGTTCGCTCCACCTCTTGCCTGTTGTCGCTCGTGCTGCCACCCTTGGCAGACGAGGAACATCGATACCCACGTCGAAGCTCACGCCGATATCGAGCGGGTGGAGGTCCCATGGTGGGGGAGCGCATCACCGGTGCCCGCCGTTCCCGTGGCCTGAGCATCGACGACGTGGCGGCCACGACGCGGCTGCGGCCGCTGACCATCGAAGCGATCGAAGACGACGATTTTTCGCTGTGTGGGGGCGACAGCTACGCCATCGGCCATCTCCGGATGATCGCTGACGCGGTTGGCCTCGACAGCGACGACCTCGTTGCGGAATACCGTCGCCAGTAAGCGCGGTCTGTCGGCAGCCGGTTACGTCGTCGCTGGTTATTGCGTCACGTTGTCATTAAGTACCAGCGTCCCGTAGGGCCGACCGTCACGGGGCTTCCCCGGGCCGACCGTAGGCTGTAGGGATGCCCCCCGCCAAGAAGGTTGCGATCGTCACGCTGGGCTGCGCGCGAAACGAAGTGGACTCCGAGGAGTTGGCGGGGCGACTGTCGGTTGGTGGCTGGGATCTGGTCGAGAATGCCGAATCGGCAGACGCGGTGCTGGTCAACACCTGTGGGTTCATCGAGGCTGCCAAACGGGAATCCATCGACACAGTCCTGTCCTTGGCCGGTGATGACGCGCCTGCGGTGATCGCGACAGGTTGCCTTGCCGAGCGGTACGGCACCGAACTCGCGGCCAGCCTGCCCGAGGCACGTGCCGTTCTCGGCTTCGACGACTATCCCGAGATCGCGGCGCGACTGGATGCGGTGATGCGAGGAGAGGACGTTCCCGCACCGGTTCCCACTGATCGCCGGACCTTGTTGCCGCTGAGTCCGGTTGCGAGACCGGATGCCAGGTCAGAAGTCGCGCCGGATGCGAGTACGGCCGCGGCAGCGGACGGATCAACAGGCGAGCTGCACGGTTACAGCCCTCCGGTACCCCGCATTCGTTTGGGCACGGGACCGGTGGCCTCGGTCAAACTGGCAACCGGCTGTGACCGGAGGTGCGCCTTTTGCGCGATCCCGCGCTTTCGCGGATCCTTCGTGTCTCGCACGCCATCAGAGATCGTCTCCGAAATGGGAGAGATGGTTGCCGCCGGAGTTCGCGAAGTGATTCTGGTCTCCGAAAACACCACGTCGTATGGAAAAGACTTGGGGGATATGCGACTGCTGGAGTCGTTGCTCCCGGACTTGGCGGCCGGCACCGGTGTCGACCGTATTCGCTTGTCCTATTTGCAGCCGGCCGAGATGCGCCCAGGCCTGGTGGCCGCCATCGCGGGCAGCGCGGCGGTGGCGGACTACTTCGACCTGAGCTTCCAGCACGCGAGCCCGCGGGTGTTGCGGGCCATGCGCCGCTTCGGAGGCACGAAGGATTTCCTCGAGTTGATCGAGGCCATCCGGACGCTTTCACCCACCGCGGGGATCCGCAGCAACGTCATCGTCGGGTTCCCCGGTGAAACCGACGAGGACGTCGACGAGTTGGCGATCTTCTTGGAAGCCGCGCGCTTGGATGCGGTGGGTGTGTTCGCCTACTCCGATGAAGACGAAACGGAAGCCGCGGGCCTGGACGCCAAGGTGCCGGAGGACGTCATTGAGGCCCGTCGATCGCGACTCGTGGACCTGGTGGACGAATTGATGGAGCAAAGGGCCGCGGAGCGCATCGGCGAATCGGTGCGCGTGCTCGTGGAGTCGGTTGACGACGGAGTGCCGTGTGGTCGGGCGGCGCACCAGGGGCCAGACGATGGCGCGTGCTTCCTTGTCAATAGCGACGCCGCAGTGGGCGAGTGGGTCGACGGTCAGGTCGTGGAGAACGAGGGCGTTGACTTGTGGGTACGGCCGTGACGTGGAACCTGCCCAATGCGCTGACGGTGGCGCGCTTGGTGTGCGTACCGATTCTGGCCTGGCTACTGACACTCGAGGAGTCGTGGGCTCGAGATACCGCCGCGATCGTTTTTGTTGCTGCCGCGGTGACCGACTTCTTCGACGGAGCCATCGCTCGTCGCCGCGGCATCACGTCACGTTTTGGTGCGCTGGCCGACCCGATAGCCGATAAGGCCCTGATCGCGGTCGCACTGCTCGGACTGTCGATCCTGGGGGAACTGCCCTGGTGGATAACCGTGGTGATCCTGGGTCGAGAGATCGGGGTGACCGTGGTGCGGTTTGCCGTTGTGCGCCACGCGGTGATTCCGGCCAGTCGCGGTGGCAAAGTCAAAACGGTGCTCCAGATCGTGGCGATCTTCCTGTACCTCGCCATCCCACCGGCAGTTGTTGCGGATGCCTGGTCCGCTATCGCAGCGGTGGTGATGATCACTGCCGTCGTGATGACCGTCATCACCGGAATCGACTACCTGAGACGGGCCTACGCCATCTCCCGATCGGCATCCCGTGGGTCCTGACACCCCATCGCCGGAGCAGGCGCTGCTCGATCAGCTCGCAGAGCGCCTCGTTCAGCGTCTGCGAGAACGGTCATGGTCCATCGCCACCGGAGAGTCCCTGACGGCTGGCCTAGTGTCCTCGACGATCGCTTCGGTACCGGGCTGCTCGGCCGTCTTCCGAGGGGCCGTCGTTGCTTACGCGCCGGAGATCAAGACCGAAGTTCTGAATGTGCCCGTCGAACTGTTGAGGAAGGGAATCGTGACCGAGGAGGTCGCGCTGGCCCTCGCCCAGGGAGCGCGCTCACGATTGGGGGCCACCGTGGGGATCGGGACGACGGGGGCCGCTGGGCCGGATGACCACGACGGGATGCCGGCGGGAACCGCCTGCATTGCGGTATGCAGCCCCTCGGGGGAGCGGGTTCGAACCGTGCACATCACCGGGGATCGATCCCAGGTTCGACACGCGGTCACCCAGGCCGCTGTGGAGGCGGTGCTAGAAATTCTCGACGCCAGGGAATAGATCAAGCCCCATCGGTGTTGTCCTCGATGAAGAACCAAGCAATCCCCTGCACAACTGGCCGCAGGTTCGCCTGAAGGCAGGCCTGCGCGAGCGGGAAACCGCAGGGTGCGGTTATGGTGGGGGAGTACGAGAGTAAGGAGGTGGCACCGTGATTGTGATGCGCGAAGTTATCGGCGAGGAACTGCGTCGTCGGCGGCAAGATCAAGGCCGCACGCTGCGTGAAGTGTCCGGAGCCGCCGCCGTATCTCTGGGGTACTTGTCAGAGGTGGAGCGGGGCCACAAGGAGGCTTCCTCCGAATTGCTCGCGGCCATCTGCGATGCGCTTGAGGTTTCGTTGTCGGACTTGTTGGCGTCGGTCAGTACGCACGTCGCGCAAGCCGAACTGCAACACACAGCCCCCACCACGCGGCTTCCGCAGATGGTCCTGCCCGATGGTGCGGTCGCGCAGCGGCGCCTGTCCTAGTTCCGTCGTACATCGGTTATCGATCACCGGCCCGATGGGGCTTGAGTTCCCCTCTGACAACGTGGACACCAAAAGATCGGCTGCTCGTTAGGGCGCTGCTGTCCCACACCGTGCTGAGAGCGAATGGGCGTTCCGCAGCGACGGCATGTGCTCCTGCGTTTTCCATAGACGAAATGCGCATCTCGCTCGTCTCCGGTTGTCGCTTGCGACGATCGGTCCCGGTTGCGCATCATCAAGGTGCGAGCAATCCCCAAGGTGGAGGCCACCTCGTCGTCGGATATGTCTTCCACAGGGGTGAAAGGGGTGATGCCCGCGAGAAACAGCGTTTCGCAGCGATAGATGTTGCCGATGCCGGCGACCACCCGCTGATCAACGAGCACGTCACCAATCGATCGTCCCGCGCAGGCACGAACGTTGGTGGCTGCACGGTCAGCGTCCCACGAGTCATCGAGTAGGTCCGGACCCAGGTGCCCAATGACGTCTGCTTCTCGCTGTGTGGGCAGAACGAGAACATCGTGCAACCGATACCCCACGGCTACTGCATCACCGGAGTACAAGACCAAGCGGACCGCATGCATCGGTCCGCCCTGCCAGCGCTGTCCGGTGCGGTAGATGTGCCACGAGCCATCCATTCGAAAGTGCGTATGTAACGACGTTTCGTTGGAGAAGCGAAACAGAAGATGCTTACCTACCGGGCGTACGCCGAGACAGTTGATACCCGCGAAGTCGACGGTTGCCAGCGACGGCAGGCGAACGTCGCTGCGGTCGATACGTCGGCCAGCCAGGAGTGCGTCGAGACGCTTGGCAGCCAAGTAGACGGTGTCACCTTCCGGCATGACTCTCCCAGCGCCAGCCACGCGGAACGGGGGAGAGCCCGGCGGTTCGTGCGGCCTGATTCCACATGTCATGGGTCGGAGCGTCGATCAGTGACTGGGCGTTGACGGTCGTGAGGGTGGCACGGGGCTTCTCGGTAAGCACCGCACGCGCCCGAGATAGCGCTGCCAGAACGGCGGCGGCATGTTCGACCGTGTCGATCCCCCACGTCTCGAGATGAGACCCGTTGGGGTCAAGCCATGCCCGTGTCTCGGTGCCGCAGCGGGCGACGATGGACCCGGCCCGTCGAGAGGCGCGACGCGATCCCTCCGGCCACGGCACCAGCGAGCCACACGGGTTCGCCGGGTCAACGGAGAGCATGGTCACCAGTGAGGTGTCGGTCAACGAGGACGAAGCGTCGCGAATGGCATCGACGGTGTTTGCAAGGGCGAATTGTGCGCCGCCGGCACCTTCGATCGCGTAGATGCGCTGACAGATCCCCGCATCCGCGAGCGTCGACAAGATGGGGTACTGACCGGCGAATCCACCCACCGGCTCTTCACTGGCGATCGCTGGACGTGTGACCACCGCCCATCGTTCGAGGAGCAGGCCCGCGTATTCGGCCGCGATTCGCTCGTGAGAACCGGTGTCCGTGACCTCGGTTGCGGATACGCCGGGCGCAAGGAACCAGCGTGGGTCGGCGGATGTGGCCCCGGAGGTGGTCGCCAGGCGGGTGCGTCGCGGGAGAGGTGCGCCTCGACGCCGGGTGGACCCACCCCTGGCTGTGCGTGGACGTGGGCGCGGTGACCTGCGGCCATGAACCCGTGCGTGAACGAACGACCAGGAATCGCAGGAGATCCATCCTCTTCGAAACAGTTGCCACAGGGTCGCCTCGACGGTGTCTATCGACACGACGGTCCCCGCAGAGACGAGCGAGGCATGTACGGAGTCGCGCAGAAAGGCACCCCCGCCCGCAAGAACGTCGAGGACGGAACGATCGATGTCCTCGAGTGCGTGATAGTCGGCATCGTCCAGGGTCGGGTGCGATCCGCGGAGCATCGAACGAATACCGGCGGCAATCGGTGCCGGTGCCCACGCGATGCGAGCATCTCGGCTACCCATCTCACCCATCGACCAGAGGGTCAGGTCTCCGGTTGTCAACAAGCCATCGAGATCGGTCAGCGTCGCCTTCGGGACGCGCGACCGGATGATCCCCAGGGTCGACGAGGCGGGGAGTACGAGTCCGCTGAGGCGATCGACGGCATCGACGATGCTCACCTCGGGTGCGCCATTCGAAGCGGTGTCTTCCTGGAGTGCGGTCACGTCGCGGGTAACCGGCTCGCCAGAGCTTGACTCGTGGATCCCTGATTCGAGAACACCGTGCCATCGGGGGAGGAAGGCCGCGTACTGCGCGAGACCAACGGGCTCGATCTCTTCACGGAGTCGAGCCACCGACCGTCGTCGGATTCGACGCAGCACTTCCGGATCGCAGAACTCGCGTCCATGTCCCCCCGGACGGAACTCGCCGGCGAGAAGGTTGCGCTGCGCCAGCAGGTCGTTGAGAGCCGATTCCACGACTGCCACGGGGAGGCCGAAATGCTCGACGACGTCGGGTAGGCGAAAGGGTCCATGCGTTCGAGCAAAACGATGCACCATTCCCTCGAGTGGTCCGTCTCCAGCGACCAGGTGGGCGTCGGGGATTCCCGGTGGCAGTACAACTCCGAGAGCGTCACGCAGACGCCCGGCATCTTCGATGGCTGCCCAACACCGACGACCCCCAACGGTCACCGGGATTACCCGTCGAGCCGCAACCAGTTCGTCGAGCCACACAGATTCAACACCGCATCGCTGCGCGGTATCCATGTCGAGCGGGCCGAGGAGCCTCAGAAGATCAGCGGCATCCTCCAGGGAGCGGGCTCGGGTGTGCGGAGCCTGAAAGGACACCTCGTCCTCCACCTCGGCGATGGCGTCGGCGTCGAGAAGGCTACGAAGCTCCGAGGTACCGAGGAGGTCTGCGAGCAGCTCGGTGTCGATCGAGAGGGCTTGAGCGCGACGCTCCGCGAGTGGGGCATCGCCTTCATACATGAAGGTGGCGACGTAGCCGAACAGCAAAGAACGCGCGAACGGACTGGGGTGGTCGGTGGTCACGGTGGTCACGGTGACGTCGCCGGAGTCAATGCGTTCCAGCAAAGAGGTCAACCCGGGGAGGTCGTAGACGTCGTGGAGACACTCGCGCATGGTCTCCAGCACGATCGGGAAGTCGGGGTAATCAGCGGCCACTTGTAAGAGCGCGTTTGCTCGCTGGCGTTGCTGCCATAGCGGGCTCCTCCGGTCGGGGCGCCGGCGCGGTAACAGAAGTGACCGTCCGGCACACTCGCGGAAACGCGCCGCGAAGAGAGCAGACCCAGACACTTCGTCCTGCACCATCTGCTCAAGGCCGACGGTATCGATGTCGAGTGAGTCGACAACCTGCGCAAGCACATGCTCACCCTCAGCGGTGCCGCCAAGAGGGCCACCGAATCCACTGCCCGACGAGCTGCGGTCGCCAGCAGGATCGCCGGCCGGCTCGAGAGCGTAAACGTAATCGGGAAGGCGGATCACGATTCCGTCATCCGCGTGCATCACCTGGGGATCAATGCCCAATCGATCACGCAAGTTCCGGGCCAACACCAAGGCCAGAGGTGCATGGACCTTGGCACCGTAGGGGCTGTGGAGGACGACACGCCAGTCACCGATGTCGTCGCGGAAGGCCTCAATCAACAGGTTGCGGTCGTCGGGAACAACCTCGGTGGCCTGCTTTTGTTCATCGAGGTAGACCTGGAGGGCTGCTGTCTTGGGCTCGGTGGAGCGAATCGTGTGACCAATCGCTTCCGCCAACTGTGCGGGACGACCCGCCGAGTCCCCGTGCCAGAAGGGCATTCGCCCGATGGCGCCGGGTGTTGGAGTAACCAACACGCGGTCGTGGGTGATCTCTTGCACTTGCCAGGTGCTTGCGCCCAGGGTGATGACTTCCCCGACGCGCGTCTCATAGACCATTTCTTCATCAAGTTCCCCGACGCGAGGGAATCCCTCGGTTGCTACGTGAACGCCGAACAATCCTCGATCGGGAATCGTTCCGGCGTTCGTGACCGCGAGCCGGCCGGCTCCCGGTCGTCCGGTCAGCACCTGCGAGGTGCGATCCCACACCAGGCGGGGGCGCAATTCGGCGAATCGTTCTGACGGGTACGTTCCTGCGAGCATGTTGACCACGCCGGTCAAGAGGGCATCGCTGAGGTGTGTGAACGATGCTGCTTTACGGACGAGTTGAGCGAGGTCATCGAACGTCCAGTCGTCCATGGCGCACATGGCAACTATCTGCTGACTCAGGACATCCAGGGGCAGGCTGGGAAGTCGCATTGGTTCAATACGGCGCTCGGACATGCGATCGGCGAGGCTGATGGATAACAACAGGTCGTGTGCGTGCGTGCTGATCACGTGTCCACGGCTGACTTCACCGACGCCGTGTCCCGCACGTCCCACCCGCTGCAATCCGCTTGCCACAGACGTGGGTGATTGAATTTGGACCACGACATCGACCGCGCCCATGTCGATGCCAAGTTCCATGGAACTCGTCGCAACAACGGCCGGTAATCGACCAGCCTTCAGGTCCTCTTCGATGGACCGACGCAGATCTTTCGAGACGGATCCGTGATGAGCCCGTGCAATCACAGTCGCCTCGCCCAAGTCCGCCGACTGGTCAGGCTCCTCCGCGCGCTGCGCTGCAGCGTCGTTGAGCCGTGCGGTGAGACGTTCGGCGAGCCGTCGTGAATTGACGAACACGATGGTGGATCGATGTTTTGTGATGATGTCGAGGACACGGTCGGCAACCGCCGGCCACACCGATGACCGATCCGCGTCACCGGCTGCGCTCCCGGTGACGATCTCAACACCGGCATCATCGGTTTGCGCATGTCCGATGTCGCGGAAATCGAGCACGGGGGACTCCACCGCGAGCTCGATCTTCTTGTCAATGGCGGGTGAGATGACGGCAACACCGGCGGGATCTGTGGCGCGCACATAGCGAGCAACCTCGGACACCGGTGTCACCGTGGCGGACAGAGCGATGCGTTGCGCGGGCTGCGGTAGTAGCGCGTCGAGCCGTTCGAGGGATACGGCGAGATGGGCGCCGCGCTTGGTGTCCGCAAGGGCATGGACTTCGTCGATGATCACGGTGTCGATGTCACGGAGTGCGTCGCGAGCCCTCGATGTCAGCAGCAGAAACAACGACTCAGGTGTCGTGATCCACACGTCGGGGGGATTCTTCGCCTGCCGGGTTCGTTCGGATTGAGGCGTGTCACCGGTTCTGATTCCAACGGAAATGGGGGGAATCGTCACGCCCGAGCGAGCGGCAATCTGCTCAAGGCCAATCAGGGGGCTGCGCAGATTGCGCTCTATGTCCGAGGCGAGGGCTTTCAGTGGGGAGATGTACAGCACTCGCTTGCGGTCCGCCGGTGGGGTGTGTGCCAGTGAGTCCAAGGCGGCAAGGAAAGCCGCAAGGGTCTTACCCGAGCCGGTAGGGGCGATCAGGACAGCGTCCTGACCGGTGGCGAGGACCGGCCAGGCCTCGCGCTGGATCGCGGTGGGTTCACCGAGGGCCTGCTGAACCCAGGTCGTGGCCCAGGCGCTGAGCCCGGAGTCCGAGGCCTCGACGTGGCCCCCCGATTGCGTGGACGCCGCCGATGCGCCCACTGTTTCTTGGGCTGGTGGCACGGCGCACGCTCCTTGGCTGACTTGCTTCCTGCGGGGCGGTGCGGCGCACTCCTCCGCCGCCTCGGAGGATATCCCGCATGCGTCGAAGTGACTTCTGGGAGCGATTGAACGCCGTCCTCGGCGCGGAGTACGCCGCGAGTTGGTCCCGAGACGTGGTGCTTCCCTCCCTCGGTGACACGGTTGAAGGTTGCTTCGATAGGGGCGAGGACACCGTCGTGGTGTGGCGGGCTGTGTGCGAGGTGGTCGACGTCCCGTCCATGCTGCGATAGCGGTTCTGCCAACAGTTCGTCACCGGGTGTCCAGAGGTCGGGTTCATGATCGATAGAGAGCCCTAGAGTTCGGGTGTGTCGATTGGCGAAGCAGATCGTGAATTCTTGACGATCGTGACGTTCGGTCGCTCCGGATCAACGGCACTGCAGGCGGCGCTCAACGCTCACCCGCACACGATCATTCGGGGAGAGAACTACAACGCGTTGCGTGGGTTGCACGCGTATGTTGACGCCGTCGCGGCCGCTGCCGACCGCCACAACTCCGGCAAACCGCACCACCCCTGGTTCGGCACCGCTCGACTCGATGCTCCCGCCGTGCTTGCCGATCAGCGACGCCACGTCATCTCCCACCTGCTGCGACCCAAGGCCGACACGCGCTGGTCAGGTTTCAAAGAGGTTCGATACGAGATCGGCCACTTTGACGACGCCGATGGCCTGACCGACTACCTGCTGTTCCTCAACGCACTGCTTCCCGGGGTGCGGTATGTGATCAATGTCCGCGATCCGCAGGCGGCCGCCCGCAGCGGGTGGTGGCGCGAACACCCCGATGCGGTGAGCGCATTGGAGCGCACGGTCGAGCATCTTGGCGCCGCGGCTGGCACGCTTACGGATGTTCTCGGCCAGGGCCGAGTTGCCCTCACCGAGTACGAGCAGTGGTCGGCCGATCCGTCCGTCCTCGTGTCGGCGCTTACGAGCATCGGATTCCCTGTGCAGGAGGCTCTGATTCGCGAATCCTTGTCCACACATTTGGCTCACGGCCAGAACAGCGAGCATCCGTGAGCCGTTCCGGTGACGCGGACGCGGTAACGGCGGCCGCCGAGCCTGAGAACCAGCTCGACGCGGGCGATCCGTTCGACGCCGCCGATGTTCGCACCCTCCAGCGCAAGAGCGTCGGGGTGCTTGGCGGCAGTCAGATACTCGGGGGAGTAGCCGTCGCGGGTTCGCTGCCGGCGGGTGCCCTTATCGCCGAATCGATCAGCGGAAGCGAAGCCGCTGCCGGGCTCGCCCAAACGTTCGGAGTCGTGGGTGCGGCGCTACTGGCGCTCCCGCTGGCGCGCGTGGCTCTCTCGCGCGGGCGCCGCGCTGCGCTTGCCGGTGGGTACTTCCTCGGCTCCCTCGGATCAATCATCGTCATCGTCGGAGCGGTGTATCGCTCGCTCGCGATCGTGTATGCGGGGTGCCTGCTCGTGGGTGTTGCCTCGGCGGCTGGTTTGCAAGCGCGGTACGCGGCGACGGACCTGGCATCGGCGAATCGTCGGGCGCGCAGTTTGTCCATCGTCGTGTGGGGCGCCACCATCGGAGCGGTTGCCGGCCCCAATCTGCTCGACGTCAGCGGGCGGTGGGCGCAGTCGTTGGGCCTCCCGCCCCTGGCGGGCCCGTACCTCGTCGCCGCGGTCGTGTGCGCGGTCACCGTGGGCTTGCTGCTGGTCTTCTTGCGCCCCGATCCCTTTCGGGAGTCGTTACGGCTCAGGGGAGACGTCGACTCGGGCGTTTCGCGCCCACGCATCCGCGACGGCATCGAGCACCTGAAGAACCGGCCGAGAGCGGTTTTGGGTATCGGCGCCGTGGCCATCGGGCACGTCGCGATGGTGATGGTCATGGTGATGACGCCGGTGCACATGGCCCATGTCGACGTGAGCCTGCAGTTGATTGGCCTGGTCATCAGCGTGCACGTCGCGGGTATGTACGCCCTCTCGCCGCTGGTCGGGATGGCCGTTGACCGGTTCGGTCGGCTGACGGTAATCGGCGCAGGGGCGGTGATCTTGCTGACGGCGTGCGTGGTGAGCGGGCTTGCCCCGGCCGACGACGTGGTGACCCTTGGCATCGGGTTGTTCCTGCTCGGCCTGGGGTGGTCGTGCACCCTGATCGCCGGATCGACGCTGGTGACCGATGAGGTGGATCCACCCGAGCGCCCCGCTGTCCAGGGACTTTCGGACCTGACGATGAACGTGGCGGGGGCCCTGGGAGGTGTGGTCGCCGGGGTGGTGGTGTGGCTGGCGAGTTACCAGGTCTTGACGGCGGTCGCCGCCATTCCGGTGGTGGCCCTGGCCGTGTGGGCCAGTATTCCGGCGTGTCGGCGCCATTCGAACACCCGTTCGATGTAGTTTCTGGGGCGTCGGCAGTTGCGCGGGCCACCTTCCCCACACAGGGGTCGAGGCGACATCCGATCCCCAGGGCGAGGCGGGGAATGGATGGATCCGGGTGACTGTCACAGGGTGGACCTAGCGTCCGCAGCGCACGACAGATACGACCAGCAACCGCGAGGAGAAACCGATGGCCGCGAAGAACAGCGCGAAGACCAGCACACCGTTGACGTCCGTCAGCGCGTCCGATGACCGCGAACGCGCGCTCGAGACCGCCCTGTCACAGATCGAACGGCAGTTCGGCAAGGGCTCGGTCATGCGACTCGGAGACGAAGGCCGAGCTCCGATCGAGGTGATCCCCACCGGATCCATCGCCCTCGACGTCGCCTTGGGAATCGGCGGTCTGCCACGCGGTCGGATCATCGAGGTGTACGGCCCGGAGTCTTCGGGAAAGACCACCGTTGCCCTGCACGCGATTGCCAGCGTGCAAGCCTCGGGCGGGCTCGCGGCCTTCATCGACGCCGAGCACGCGTTGGATCCGGACTACGCGCAAGCGCTGGGTGTGGACCTCGACAACCTGTACGTGTCTCAGCCGGACACCGGTGAGCAGGCACTCGAAATCACAGACACCCTGGTCCGGTCAGGTGCCATCGACCTAATCGTCATCGACTCGGTCGCTGCACTGGTGCCTCGTGCCGAAATCGAGGGCGAGATGGGCGACTCCCACGTCGGGTTGCAGGCTCGGTTGATGAGCCAGGCACTGCGCAAGATGGCCGGTGCACTCAGCAGTACGCACACGTCCGCGATCTTCATCAACCAACTCCGAGAGAAGATCGGCGTGATGTTCGGTTCTCCGGAAACGACGACCGGTGGGAAGGCCCTGAAGTTCTACTCATCGGTTCGGCTCGATGTGCGACGCATCGAGACCTTGAAGGGCGGTACCGAGGCCGTGGGAAACCGCACCCGGGTAAAGGTCGTAAAGAACAAGGTCGCGCCACCGTTCAAGTTGGCGGAATTCGACATTCTCTACGGCGAGGGCATCTCTCGTGAGGGCTCGCTGATCGATCTTGGGGTCGACGCCGGCTTGGTGAAGAAGTCTGGTGCTTGGTACACCTACGAGGGGGACCAGCTGGGTCAGGGTAAAGAGAACGCGCGTGTGTTCTTGAAGGACAACCCCGACTTGGCGAACGAGCTGGAAAAGCGCATCAAGGAAACGATGGGCATCGGCGCACAGGTCGATATGCCCGCAGACGATCCGACTGACGCCCCGGAGGTTGTCGAGGACTTCACGGATGTCGCGCCGCCGGCGTAAACCTGCCTCCGGCCTCCCGTTGGAGGAGTCGTCTGACCCAGACTCGGCAGTGCGGGCGATCTTGCTGCGTCGACTATCCAGCGCTCCGCGCACACGCCACGAATTGCGTGAAGACCTACAAAGGCGCGGAGCAGACCCTGATGCGAGCGAGCGCGTACTCGACCGCTTCGAGGAAGTCGGGCTTGTCGATGACGTTGCCTTCACGCGGCTTTGGGTGGAATCCCGGCATCGCAGCAAGGCTCTCGCACGCCCAATGCTTCGTCGGGAACTGCAGCAGCGCGGTGTCGAGACAGACACCATCGAGCAGGCCCTAGAGGACATCGACGACGAGGGAGAATTTCATCGCGCCATGTCGTTCGCCGAGGGCAAGGCACGCCTGCGCCCAGGCGAGGAATTGCCGGCCGCGGTAAATCGCCTTGCGAGGCAACTTGCGCGTAAGGGTTACTCACCCAGCGTGTGTTTCACGGTCGCCCGTGACGTCTTAGCGACGAAATTCGAGCAGCGGCAAGATGACGTTGTCGACGAGATGTTCACAAGTGATGTCGTCGATGATCTCGCCGCGCATCAAGAGTCGATGTGAAATCAATGCATCGGGCAATTCGAAGATCAGGGGATCGATCGTCTTCGTGGGGATCTCACCGCGGGCCATGGCCCGTTGCAAGACATTGACGAGCTCGGCCTCCATGGGATCCCCGAGGCGCCGATTGAATTCTTCGATCAATTCCGGGTCGTGTGCCGATTCGCTGATCAATTCGCGAAGAACCAAAGCCATTGGCCCGTGAAATGAAGACGTGAAGGATTTCATTGAGCCGACCAGGTCCTCGCGCAAGGACCCCGTGTTAGGAAAAGCCTGGGGAACCGACTCAGTGATCGTGGCGAGGAATACGTCCAGACCGAGCGCGCGCACGTTGGGCCAGCGTCGGTAAAGAGCCGCCTTGCCCGTCCCGGCGCGTTTGGCGATGCGGTCCATCGAGGCTCCCCGGAGGCCGTTCTCGGATATTTCCGCCAGGGCAGCGGCATGAACGGCCTGAATGAGCTCGTCGCCGGTGCGTCGGGAAGAAGTGGTGGCAGGGAGGGCCATAACAACAGGTTACGCCATTGTGAACGAATCGGTTCCCTAAGGTCTCGATTTGTGAACGAAACTGTTCCTTGCTAGCGTGGAGGTACCTAGCAAAGGAGCCTCATGCCTGGATTGTCCGCCTGGGCCGTTCGTCGACCTGTTCTCGCGCTGATCGCCTGGTTTGTCACCGTGGCGGCAATTGGAGTGCTGGGCATCGGATTCGGAGGGAATTACAACGACAGCTTCGATCTCCCGGATACCGAATCGAAGGCCGCAACGGACCTGCTGATCGAGAGCGGGACCGACACCTCCGGGCTCGAGAGCGGCGCCACGATTGTGTGGAAACCGGCCGAGGGGCCTGCTCTGTCCGAGGAAACAGCCACCACGATTGTTCCGATGCTGCAGGAGATGGCGGAGTTCGAGTCCATCACGTGTGTGACCAATCCGTTCGATCCCGCATCGACCGGTTTCGGGTCGGACTGTCCGAGTGGGGACCAAAACGCGGCCCTCTTCCAGCTGCTCACGCCGGAAGAGATCGACATCCTCTCCAGTTCCTTCGCACCAGTGAGCCCCGATGGAACCGTTGCCTACGCCTCGGTTTCGTTCGTTGGTGATGGCACCGAGGGTCTGCCGATGGAGGAAGCGGCCGCGATCCTCGAGTTGATCGAAGAGACCAACTCAGATTCCTTAGCGGTGGGCGCGGAAGGTCAGGTTCTCGACTTTGCCGGTGGTGAACCCCCGAGCAGCGAGATCATCGGCGTCATCTTCGCCCTTGTTATTTTGCTCATCGCGTTCGGCTCGGTCATTGCTGCAGGATTGCCGATCCTTACGGCCATCGTGGGTGTGGGAACCGGCGTACTGTTCGTGACCTTCGTTGCGAACTTCCTCGATGTTGCGACCTTCGCGCCCACGCTCGCGGCGATGATCGGCTTGGCCGTGGGCATCGACTACTCCCTGTTCATCCTGAACCGTTACCGACAGGGTCTGTTGGAAGGCGACGACAAGCAAAAGGCAGCCCTGGTGGCTGTCAAAACATCCGGTCGAGCGGTCGTCTTCGCCGCTTTCGCCGTTGTCGTCGGACTGCTCGGACTACTGCTTATCGGCATCAACTTCTTCATTGGGCTTTCCATTGGTGCGGCGATGACCGTGGTCATCGTCATGCTGTCCGCCGTCTGGATGTTGCCCGCGTTGCTCGGGCTGCTGGGCACACGAGCCCTGGGATGGCGACTGCCCTGGGGTCGCAAGCCCGGAAGCGGTCCTGCGCCCTCGAAGGGATGGTCGACGTACGCCAGGTGGCTGCAGAAGCGGCCGATACTTCCCGCGATCGGGGCACTGGGTCTCATCGTCTTGCTGGCGATACCTGCGTTCAGCCTGCGGCAAGGATTCACCGATAATTCGGGTCGCCCTGAAGGCTCGCCCGCCCGGATTGCCTACGACCTGCGCGCAGAAGGCTTCGGTCCTGGAGCCAGCGGCCCCTACCTTGTGGTGGTCGATCTGAGTGAGACCACCGATCCGAATGCCTACGGGCAGATCGTGACAACGCTTAACGAGACACCCGGAGTTGCGGGAACGAACCCGAGTCCGGAAACCCTGCCGGTAATCGCCAAGATCGCCCAGGCGGCACCGGAGGAAGCAGCGAACCCGATCCAAGTGATGGCGGTCTACGCGACGACCTCGCCACAGGATGCCGCCACCAGTGAGTTGCTCACCACCTTGCGTGAGGACGTCAATCCCGCGCTGGAGCAGGCCACCGGTGCCACCATCTTGGTGGGTGGAACGGCGGCAATCACCGCCGACTTCACGACCGTGCTGGCAGATGCATTGCCGATCTTCTTGATGGTCGTGGTCGGCCTGGGATTCCTCGCGCTGGTCGTGCTGTTCCGATCCTTGCTGGTGCCGTTCATCGGAGCGATCACATCGATGTTCTCTCTGGCGGCGGCCATGGGGATCTCAGTTGCGGTCTTCCAGTGGGGCTGGTTCAACTCGATCCTCGGCGTTCCTGGAACGGGACCGATCCTGCCCTTCATTCCCATCATGGTGTTCGCGATCTTGTTCGGGCTGTCCATGGACTATCAGGTCTTCCTGGTGTCGCGGATGCAAGAAGAATGGGCGAAAACTAAGGACAACGCCGAAAGCATTCGCTCGGGCCTGCGCAACTCCGGCAGGGTGGTTGTCATTGCGGCGCTGATCATGGCGGTCGTCTTTGGTGCCTTCGTTCCGTCGCCCGACGGAATCATCAAGTTGTTCGGTGTTGCCCTCGCCTCGGCGGTCTTGATCGACGCGTTCATTGTGCGGTTGGTTCTCGTACCGAGCCTGATGACGATGTTCGGGAAGGCCAACTGGTGGTTGCCCGGCTGGCTGGAGCGGATCCTCCCCACGGTCACCATCGAGCCAGGTGATGAGGAAGTCGCCGAGGAAGACGAGTCACCCGAGCCCGTCGGGGCCTCCTGACGCCGCAGTGCGTTGAGTACGTGTCCTCATCACCGTAGCGGCCACGTCGAGGTATTTCGTCTGCGTCAGCTTGTAGGTGCGAACCGGACTCCATCGAGGTGCGGGGCTTCACCTGACGGCAAGACTCTCTTCTAGGCTCACACTCATGGGAGCGCTGTCGGACACGGGTCTCGCCCGCACCTACGAGGTGCGGACCTACGGCTGTCAGATGAATGTTCACGACTCCGAAAGACTCTCGGGTCTTCTGGAGGATTCCGGGTTGGTGCCGGTCTCCGAAGGCGAGAACGCTGACGTCATCGTCTTCAACACGTGTGCCGTCCGAGAGAACGCCGACAACCGGCTCTACGGCAATCTGTCCCACCTGGCTCCTTTGAAGCGGCAGAACCCGGATATGCAGATTGCTGTGGGCGGCTGTCTTGCGCAGAAGGATCGTGGGGCCATCGTGGAGAAGTCGCCCTGGGTCGATGTTGTCTTCGGGACCCACAACATCGGCTCGCTGCCGATCCTTTTGGAGCGCGCGCGGGTTCAGCAGATGGCCCAGATCGAAATCGAAGAGGCCCTCGAGGTGTTCCCGTCCGATCTACCGACGAAGCGACAGTCCGCCCATGCGGCGTGGGTGTCGATCAGCGTGGGGTGCAACAACACGTGCACCTTTTGCATC
>WLWL01000127.1 GCA_012103605.1 Candidatus Nanopelagicales bacterium | reverse complement strand
TCGTTCCAGGCACCGATCACCAGCGTGGCGATGCGCGCGAGCACGGCGGCCCCCGCACACATCGGGCACGGCTCCACGGTGACGACCAGCGTGCACCCGTCCAGGCGCCAGTCACCGATCTCTTGCGCGGCCGATCGCAGGGCGAGGATCTCGGCATGGGCGGTGGGATCGCCGTCGATCTCTCGTCGATTTCCCGCAATCGCCACGACCCGCCTATCGGCGTTCGCGACGACCGCTCCGATCGGAATGTCGCCGCGGGAAGCAGCGTCGACCGCGCAGTCCAACGCCGAGCCCATCCACTCGGAGAACAGAGCCTGCCGGTCGGCCATCACCTCGTTGCGCGCGACCATTGCGCGCTGATTCCCAGACGTTCGGCGATCGACGTCAACTGCTCGTCCGGGTACAGATCCTCGTTCGAACACAGCAGTTCAAGGTCCTCTCCCTTGACCCCGAAGTCCTCCAGCAACCGGGTATCTCCCGCTGGCTCGAGTTCTTCAACGTCGTCGTCGGAAAGGCCCAACATGTCGACCGCCTCTTCCGCGAGCGACCAATCCCACGACGCCGCTCCGTCGCTGAGCAGAATCCACCGGCCCTGACCACTTTCCCGCACGAGGAGAAAGAAGTCGTCGCCCACGGTTACCGCACCGAAGACTCCACCCTCTCCGGGAAACCGAGACAACGCCGAGATCAACGAGTCCATCGAGACAGCCGACCTCGCCGGAATGCTGGATACCTGCCACAGGCCCTCTTCCCGCCAGAAGACCACCGACACGTCGATGTCGTCCGCTGTCACCGCCTGCGTGCCCACGGGTAGATCGTGGCACGAGGCATACCGTCGCGTCTGCCGTACGACTACTCTGCATTCCATGCGAACACTGGTGATCGATCATCCACTCGTCGCCCACAAAATGAGCCGCCTGCGCCGAGAGGAGACGTCCTCGGCCACCTTCCGGCTCCTCGCTGAGGAACTCGTCACTTTGATCGCCTACGAAGCCACGCGATCATTGACCGTTCACCCGGAAACCATCACCACACCCGTGGCACCCACCACCGGCTACGAACTCGGGGAACCCAAGCCGCTCGTTGTTCCGATTCTTCGCGCGGGCCTGGGGATGCTGAACGGCATGGTCAAGTTGATGCCCACCGCCGAGGTCGGATTCCTCGGCCTGGTGCGAGACGAGGACACGCTCACCGCATCCATCTACGCGGACCGGCTGCCGCACGACATGCACAACCGCCAGGTGTTCGTGCTCGACCCGATGCTCGCCACCGGGGGCACCCTGGTCGCGGCGATCGACATTCTTCTTGAGCGCGGCGCGAAGGACGTGACGGCGATCTGCCTGCTCGCGGCACCGGAGGGCTTGGCCCACATGGAAGAGAACTACGGCAACCGGGACGTCGACGTCACGGTGGTCACCGCAGGACTCGACGAAAAACTCAACGAGAAGGGCTACATCGTTCCCGGGCTCGGTGACGCAGGCGATCGCCTGTATGGCGTCGTCTGACCGCGATCAGCGCTAGACGTTCTTCAGCGCTGCGACAACCTTCGTCAAGGAATCCTTCGCGTCACCGAACAGCAGCGTGGTCTTTGGATCGAACAGGATCTCGTTCTCGATTCCCGCGAAGCCCGGACGCATGGACCGCTTCAAGAACACGATCTGCTGCGCGGCGTCGACGTCGAGAATCGGCATGCCGTAGATCGGGGCCGTCTGGTCGGTGCGCGCCGCGGGGTTGACCACGTCGTTCGCCCCGACGACCAACACCACGTCGGTCGCAGAGAACTCGGGGTTGATCTCGTCCATTTCCTTCAACTGCTCGTACGGCACGTTCGCCTCGGCGAGTAGGACGTTCATGTGTCCTGGCATTCGACCCGCCACCGGGTGAATGGCGTAGTCGACCTCGATTCCCTTCTCTGAGAGGAGGTCGGCAAGTTCGCGAAGGGTGCTCTGTGCCTGCGCAACAGCGAGACCGTAACCGGGCACCAGGATGACCTTGCCAGCGAAGCCCAACATGATGGCGACGTCGTTCGCCGAACCCGAGCGAACCGGTCGGTCGCTTCCGCTGCCGGCGCCACCGGCGGTTGTTCCGGAGAACGCTCCGAACAAAGTGGAGGTTAACGGTCGACCCATCGCCTTGGCCATCAGGTTCGTCAGCAATGTTCCGGATGCACCCACCAGCGTTCCGGCGATAAGCAGCAGAACGTTGCCCAAGACGTAGCCGGAGGCTGCGACAGCCAAACCGGTCATGGCGTTCAGCAGTGAGATGACGATCGGCACGTCCGCTCCGCCCACCGGCAGCACGAACAGCACACCGAAGACGAGCGACAATCCGAGCAGCGCCCACAGCAGCCACTCCTGCGGCTGGACGATCAACCACACGCCACCGACAACGGTCGCGACCGCGACGAGGATGGTGATCCACTTACCCAGCGGGATGACCACCGGCCGAGTCGTCATGAGCTCCTGCAACTTCAGGTACGTGACGATCGAACCGGAGAAAGCAATCGACCCGACGATCACCGTGGCGACCGTGAAGATTAGGAACAGCAAATCGTCGGAGTCGACGACGAGGTACTCGACGACGGCGATCAGTGCCGCGGCTCCACCGCCAACTCCGTTGAACAACGCAACCAATTGCGGCATCGCCGTCATCTTCACTCGACGAGCGGCAACGAGTCCGAGCACCGAACCAACGACAAGGAACCCGACGATCAACGCGAGGTTGGCCAGTTTGATGCCACTGAAGAACAAAACACCCGTCGCCAAGGCTGCACCGATCGCACCGATCAACACACCTGTCCGCGCCGTTCGGGGCGAGGACATGGACTTCAGGGCAAGGATGAACAGAACGGCAGCGACGAGGTAGCTGACCTGCACCCACATGGGGTCAACGTGCGTCTCGCTCATGCCGCACCGCCTTCCTCAGCAGCGGCGGCAGGTTTCTTGGATTTGAACATCTCCAGCATGCGGTCGGTCACCACGAAACCACCGACCAGGTTGATCGCACCCAGAAGAACCGCCGCGAGGGCGATCCACAGGGCGAGCGAATTGGGTTCAGACTTGCCGGCGACAATGATCGCGCCCATGACGACGACACCGTGAATGGCGTTGGCGCCCGACATCAGCGGGGTGTGCAGAACGGTCGACACCTTTGAGACGACTTCAAACCCAACGAAGACGCTCAGAATAAAGATGGTCAGCAGTGCGATGCCGTCCATGCTCACGCACCTCCCTGCAGTGCTTGCTGCGCTGCTTCGTTTCGGACTTCCCCGTCGTGCACCACGGCGCACCCGTCGAGAACTTCATCCTCGAGATCGACGACGAACTCGCCTTCCTTGACCAGCAGTCCCGCGAGGGCCGCGATGTTCATGGCATACAACTGCGAGGCATGCACGGGCATCTCGCTGGCAACATCCTTGGCGCCCCACACGGTGACCTGCCCGACGAGGATCTCCTCACCCGAGACCGAACCTTCGACGTTGCCGCCGGTTTCACTGGCAAGGTCGACAACGACCGATCCGGGCTTCATCGTCTCGACCATGGCGCGCGTCACGAGGAGCGGCGCTTGGCGACCAGGCACGGCCGCGGTGGTGATCACGACGTCGGCGTCGGAGATAAAGGGGGTGAGGGCCTCGCGTTGGCGATCTGCGCGGTCCTCGCTCATCTCTCGCGCGTAACCGCCGGAGCCTTCAAGAGCTTCAAGATCCAAGGTGATGAAAGTGGCACCCATGGACTTGACCTCATCGGCGCTGGCTGGCCGAACGTCGTACGCGGACACCTTCGCGCCGATGCGCTTAGCTGTTGCGATCGCCTGCAACCCGGCGACCCCGGCGCCGAGTACTAACACCTTCGCCGGCTGGATGGTTCCGGCGGCGGTCATGAAGAGCGGGAAGAAGGAAGGCAGCCGGTCAGCTCCAACAAGGGCCGCGCGATACCCCGCGACCAGTGCTTGGGAGGTAAGGGCGTCCATGGACTGAGCGCGAGAAATACGAGGCAACAGGTCGAAGGACAAGCCGGTCGCACCGGCGTCACGCAGCGCCTTGATCGTCTCGGTGTCCTGGGCTGGAGACAGGAACGAGATGCTCACTCCGCCGCGGCGAAGGCGCGAGGCGCGCCCGTAGTCGAGGGGTCGAACGCTGGCCACCACATCGGCACCGGCGATCTGCTCGGTGAGTGCAGCCTCGTCGAACACCTGAGCCCCGGCCTCGGTGTAGGCGGCGTCATTAGCAAAAGCTTCTGCGCCCGCGCCGGATTGGACAGCCACATCGAAGCCAAGCTGAGTGAATTTGCGAACGACGCTCGGCATCATCGCAACGCGCTTCTCTCCCGCCCGCGTTTCAGCAGGAATAACGATCTTCACGCACAGTCCTCGCTCTCGGATGGTGAGCGTGCACGGCGCGTTCTCGCAGCACCGAGCAGCGGAGAGAGCCTAGCGGGATCGGCTGAATTCGCTCCCCCAACGGCACGGGC
>WLWL01000126.1 GCA_012103605.1 Candidatus Nanopelagicales bacterium | reverse complement strand
CGCGACCGCTCTATTCGGTGTGGGCGACGCGGACGCAGGGGTTGCCTCGGCGGTGTTGAACGCGGCCCAGCAGGTGGGTGGATCGGTCGGCGTTGCATTCTTGAACACCATCGCCACATCGGCGACGGCCGCATACATCGTTGCGAATCAACTCCCCGGGCCCAACGGCGCCGCATTGGTTGAGGGCTTCACCACCGGGTTCTTGTGGAGCGCGGCCATCTTGCTGGTCGCGGGAGTGATTTGGCTTGTCCTGGTGACGATGACTGGCAAAGACATGGCGGACGATGAGGTGAACGCAGATCGCCAGCCGCCGATATAGGGGCGCTAGTGCCGCTTGATGACACGACCCCGGTCCGCGGGCCTCGTGGTGGGCCCAACCGGACTCGAACCGATGACATCTTCCTTGTAAGGGAAGCGCTCTAGCCAACTGAGCTATGGGCCCAGGCGGAGGCTACCGATGGTGACGACGGGTCCGACCGCTGGGTAGCCTGCGGCGATGACCACCACGGTAGAGCAGGTCGTTAGTGCTCTCGAGCAGCGGTATCTACCCGAATTGGCATCGGACTGGGACGCCGTCGGATTGGTGTGTGGGGATCCTTCTGCATCGGTCCAGCACGTGCTGTTCTCCGTGGATCCGGTGCTGTCGGTGGTCGACGAGGCACTGGCCGTGGGGGCCGACATGATCGTGACTCATCACCCCCTGTTCCTGCACGGCGTTCACTCGGTGGCGCCCACCACCCCGAGAGGGCGTGTTGTACACACGCTCATCAGCCACGGGATCGCGCTGTATTGCGCACACACGAACGCCGATCACGCCCGCCCCGGTGTCTCCGATGCCCTCGCGGAGGCCTGTGGCCTCGGCGCCACCACAGCGATCGATCCCGCCGGCGAGCAGGTCGGCACCGGTCGCGTGGGTGACCTCCCCGAGGCAACCACGGTCAGAGAGCTCGGTGATCGCTTGGCGTCGGTTCTTCCGGCGACCGAGCACGGCATCCGCATCGCCGGTGATCTGGATGCACCGGTGCGCCGGGTGGCGGTGTGTGGGGGAGCGGGTGATTCGCTGCTGGAGTCCCTCGATCCAGCCGTCGACGTGTACGTCACCGGAGACCTTCGACATCACCGGGCGCAGGATTACCTGCTCGCGACAGGGAAGGCGTTGATCGATGTCCCGCACTGGGCAGCCGAGTGGTTGTGGCTGCCGCAGGCGGCCGCGAGCCTGGACGAGGACATGGGTGACGGTGGCGCCGGTACGGTGACCACATCGGTTTCGACCATCGACACCTCGCCGTGGTCGGCACACATCGGGAGGACGTCGTGAAGGCTCCGCACGCGGAGCAGCTCGCGCTGCTGGACGTTCAAGAGCACGACACGAAGTTGGCGCAGTTGCAGCACCGCCTGAACTCCATGCCGCAGACCCGGGAGTTGGCGGATCTACGCGAGCGCCTCGCGCGCCTTCGCAAAGAAGTCATTGCCGCCGAGACGATCGTGTCGGACCTCGAGCGCGAGCAACTGAAGGCGGACGCGGACGTGGACCTGGTGCGCGAGCGCAGCCGCAAAGACCGCGAACTCCTCGATTCCGGATCGATCACGGACTCGAAGCAGTTGCAGAGCCTTGAATCGGAGATCCAGTCCCTGGCAGCTCGCCAGATTGCACTCGAAGACGTCGAACTCGAAGTTATGGAGCGTGTGGAAGGCGCGAAGGCCGCCGTCGATCAGTTGACCTCGGACGTTTCAGCGGCCGAGTCACGCGAGCAGGAGCTCGCGGCGGAGGTCGCCGGTATCGAATCGGACATCGATGCCCAGAAGACAAGCATCGCTGCCGAGCGGGAGCAGGCGGCTGCTGCAGTGTCTGCGGAACTGGTGGCGCTCTATGACAAGGTCCGCGCCGATCACGCAGGTGTGGGTGCGGCGCGCTTGTATCGAGGCCGGTGCGAAGGATGTCGGCTGGAGTTGCCGCCGACGGAGGTCGCGGTGTTGAAGGCGGCGGCTGAGGACGAGGTGCTTCGGTGCGAAGAATGCCGCCGTGTGCTGGTGCGCACGTCCGAGTCGGGGCTGTAATCGATCGTGTCGGCGCACTTTGTCGTGTCCGCGGACGGCGGATCTCGCGGCAACCCGGGTCCGGCTGCCTACGGGACACTGGTCAGCGACTCCGCGGGCAATGTGATCGTGGAGATTGCCGAGTTCTTCGACCACGAGACGAATAACTTCGCCGAGTATCGCGGCGCTATCGCCGGGCTGGAGTATGTGCACGCCATCGATCCCGATGCCCGCATCGAAGTACGGCTGGACTCCAAACTCGTCGTCGAGCAGATGTCCGGGCGATGGAAGATCAAGAGCGACGACATTCGCTCCCTCGCCTTGCGTGCTCGCGACGCTCACGACCCGACCCTTGTCACCTACACGTGGATCCCGCGGGCAGAGAACACCACCGCAGACGCCCTCGTGAACGAGATGCTGGACTCGGCGCTAGCTGGCGAGATTCGGAGCATTCGCCGAACCAGTGAGCGCCTCGACGGAGACATGGTGGGCGATGCTCCCGAAGATCAGGCCCGCGCCGCACTCGCGGAGTCAACGACGTCTGCGCAGCCAGCCCGAACGATGATCGGCTGGGCGGATGTTGGAAAGCCAACGGAGATTCTCCTGGTCCGACACGGGGCGACAAAGCATTCGTTAGAGAAGAAATTCAGCGGCTCCGGCGGTGACGATCCGCCACTGATCGACTTGGGTATCCAGCAGGGGCGGTCCGTCGCGGCGGCACTGGCGGACAGTGCATCGCCGGCCGCGATCGTGTCGTCCCCCATGAAGCGCGCGCAGGAGACGGCGGCGTTCATCGCCGAGGCCACCGGGCTCGACGTCACGATCGATGAAGGGCTCGCGGAATGCTCCTTCGGCGTGTGGGACGGACACACGTTCGCCGATGTCCGCGCGACGTGGCCACACGAACTCGCTGATTGGTTGGCATCGACGTCCGTGGCGCCACCGGAGGGTGAATCCTTCGACGACTGCCAGGTCCGGGTGCGACAAGCACGCGAGCGGATCGTCGAGTGCTACCCGAGTCAAACGGTCGTCGTCGTGTCCCACGTGTCACCGATCAAGTTGATGATCACCGATGCCGTCGGTGCTCCCGTGGACAGCATCTACCGCATGGAACTGCCACCCTGCTCGATCAGCAGGGTGGCGTGGTTCCCGGACGGGAACTCCTCCATGTTCAGCTTCGCCGACGTCGCCCACCTCGCCGAAGTGCGTGGGCCCGACGGGACGTAGCCGTGGGTGCTAGGCGCGGGCTCCGAAGGTCGTGACGTCGGCGTTCGCTGCGCCGCCGAACCCACCCCGGTCGCCCCGCTCGCCGCGCTGACCGCGCTTGCCTTTCTTGCCCCGCTGGTCGCCTTTCTCGGCGATGCGGGCATCGATCGCGGTCGCGATCGCGTCGGCCTGGGATTGCGTCAACGTTCCGTCGGACACTAGCCCGGCGAGAACGGCGTCACGGGCGGCTTCCCGCTCGGCTTTCTTCGCGTCCCGGTTCTCTGCTCGGTAATCCTGCAAGGCAGCCTTCAGCGCTTGCAGGTCGTCGCGGTCGATGGTCCCGTCGCGGACAAGGTCGCGCATGCCGCGCTTGCCGGCCGCGGCAATTGCGTCGGCCTGCGATTGAGTCAACGTTCCCTCGGACACCAGCCCGGCCAAGATCGAAGCCCGGGCGGCCTCACGCTCTGCCTCTTTCTCGGAGCGATTTTCTGTGCGCTGGGCGCGGAGCGCATCCTTCACGGCCGTCACTTCATCGGAGGTCAACGTGCCGTCGTCTTCCAACTGAGACAGGACGCCACCCTTACCCTTGGACGCGCCTGAAGCGTCGTCCGCGGATGCGACGGTTCCCACGCCCACCAGAGCGGTGGCGACGGCTATCGCGGATGCTCCGGCAACGATTACTCGGGTCTTGTTCATATTGATTCCCTTCGTCTTCGAGACATTGTGCTGTGCGGTACCAGCATCCGTGAGACGTATACGACGCCCTTATGGGACATGTTCAGGTTGTGTAAACGATGATGTCAAGGCCGCACGGGTCGGTTGGCTTCTTCGGCTGGTGCACCTCGACCTGGAACCCCAAATCCTCCACGAAACCCGGCAGGTCATCTGCGGACCGTGGGGCCTTAGACGCCCTCAGGATCTCCCGAATGAGGAGGCCCTTGGTCGCCTTGTTGTGGTGGCTCACCACGCTTCGCTTCCCGGCCTTCTCCAGCAGAATCCTGCCCACGAAACCTCGGTCGGCGGTTTCCGCCGGCAGCGGACCAAGTTTCACGTACGCGCCAGAGCGCAAATCCAGGATCGGTCCTTTCGTCGCCCGCAGCTCGGCTTGGACGCTGTCCCTCCACACCGCCGCGAGAGGCCCGAGTCCGGGGATTGCGGTGTCTGCGCTAAGTCGGTACTGAGGAATCAGATCGCCGGGTCGCAAGAGCCCGAACAGAGCCGAGGAGATGGCCACGCGGGTGGACGCTCGCTT
>WLWL01000125.1 GCA_012103605.1 Candidatus Nanopelagicales bacterium | reverse complement strand
CTCGACTCACAACTCTGGGGTGGGGTGACGTCTCACTTTAAGAACCGTGAAACCAAGTCCCGACTAGTTCGCGCGCGCTTGGATCAAGCCGAACACGCGATGCTGATGACGGCAGTGGCTCGCCAACGCGACGTGCCGGCCATCCCCGTTCTACGGCTTCTAGAAACCGAGCGATCCGACGTTCTCGTCGTGAGCGACGGTTACGGAGAAACACTCGCCGACCGGGATATGACCGCGGACCTTGCCCGCGAGATGTGGAGCCTTGTGCTGGGCCTGCACCGGGCCGGACTAGTCCACTCGGAGATCTCTTTGCAGGCTTTCTCTGTCGATCACGACGGCGATGTCGCGTTCAACGACCTTCGCTCTGCCTACATCACCGACTCCAACACGGGTCACGTATTGGACAAGGTCAATGTCCTCGCGTTGACCGCGATGGGGTTGTCGGTTGATGAGTCGGTATCGATTGCGCAGGAAGTTCTGACCAGCGATGAGTTGCGCGAACTGATTCCCTATTTGCAGAAGGCGGCCATCAGTAATTCCTCCAGCGCCGCGAAGAATGTCAACGCGAAAGAGCTGCGGTTGCGAGTGGTCGAGGCCACCGGCGGTGAAGACGTGCAGCTGGCGCGAATTCGGTTGGTGGACTTGCGATCCATCATCACGATGGGAGTCATCGCGATCATCGCGGTGTCCCTCTACGGCCTGCTCACCGGTGTGGATTTCGTGGAAATCCTGCGCAGTATTCGGGATGCGGATTCTGCGATCATTTTGTTGGCGTTCTTGTTGGCTCCGGTGGTGCAGGTCTTCTTCGCTTTTTCCACCCTGGGCGCGGCAAGTCGCCCGGTGAGGTACTTCCCTGCCCTGATGTTGCAGTACGCGATTCAGTTCATCGCTGTCACGATGCCGGCAACGGCCGCGCGGATGGCGATGAACATTCGCTTCTTCCAAGGTTTCGGCTTCCCGCCTGTTCAAGCCGTGTCGGTCGGCGTGATCGACGGTTTCAGCGGGTTCATCGTTCAGGTGCTGTTCTTGTTGACCATCTGGATTCTGGGCCTCTCGGGTTTCACCGTCAGCCTCGGATCGATCTTCACTGAAAGCACCGGTCGCGACTTTTCCGGTTTGGTCACGATCGTTGAAGTAGTTCTGGTGCTGGTCTTGCTCCTGATACTCGTGGCCTTGATCATCCGCCGAGTACGCACCTTCGTGCGCTCGATACTCCCCAAGGTCCGCGAGATGATCCGGGACTCCTTCACCAACGTCCGCGAATCCTTCAGCGTTGTCCGCCAGCCTCGGAAAATCCTGATGCTGCTGGGCGGCAACGCCGGAGCGCAGGTCATGCAAGCAATCGTCCTGGGCATTTGCCTCAAGGGCTTCGGGTATGACGCGAGCCTGTCGCAGCTCATCCTCATCAACACCCTGGTGAGTTTGTTCGCCGGTCTGATGCCCATCCCCGGCGGCGTCGGCATCGCCGAAGCCGGCTACACCCTGTGCCTGCAGGCGATCGGAGTCCCCGCCGACGTCGCCTTGACCACGGCGACCACGTTCCGCCTCGTCACTTTCTACCTACCTCCGATCTACGGCTTCTTCGGGATTCGTTACTTGCGCAAGCACGAGTACGTGTAAAGACCAGAACTCGCGACGACTGAAGCTTCTTCGTACCGGCATCGCAAGAGCAAGTGCCATCCACTTTCCACGTATGCGTGTTGGGATGAACCGGACTCGAACCGATGACATCTTCCTTGTAAGGGAAGCGCTCTAGCCAGCAAACGGGGCTGCTGTTGTCGTCTTCCCCATAGTTTACGTCGAGAATGCTGCGCAATCCAGACCCGTGACACGCTAATCCTCGTCGCGCGCAGTACAACGGGATTGACCTTGACCAGCGCACGCATGACGTGAGCGAGCCTGCAGGTTCGACCCGGGGGTTTATTCACGTGGCCGAGGTAGGCATTCACGTAACGCCGTGCGGATCCGCACTCAATAGGCACACGTCTGCGCCCGGCCTTTCACGCCACGAGCTTCACGCCCCAGGTAGTCGGAGCATGCCCAGGGGCGCGGGGTGGGAACAAAACCCTCCTCTTTGTCGCACCCGCCCCAAGCGGGCATGGCAATTGCTTCCCGGCTATTTACTTATGCCTTTATGCTGACGCAGCGGGGTCTTTCACGTATTGGAGTAGACGGATGAAGAAGACCTTGGGGCGGCTCGGGTCAGTAGCAGCGGCCGTGGGACTGGTTGCTGCTGGGCTCGTGGGGTTCGCCGGGCCCGCGCAAGCAGGAGAAATCGATGGGAATGATTACGTCGGCCTGGTGGAGTGTGATGCGGCGCAGACACTTACGGCTGAGCAAGCTACTACAAACGACGTGGAGAGTGCGTTCCCGGCGAAATGCAACCAGCGAGGGTTTTCCTATGTTGGCTACACAAAGGAGCCACATCATTCGTGGAAGGACTACTTCTTTTTCACGCCCTATGGGTGCCCGATAGGCCGAGACTGCACGGCGACAGAAGCCGGCGGCGGCGCTGTGATTGACCCTCCGTTACCAGATGAGGCGTACTGCGAAGAGGATCAGTCTTGGTCTCATCCGTTAGCCACAAGTGAGCTTATCGACATATGTGGTCCAAGCGGCGCTGGCTTGCTGCAGCCGTACGTGAATAGGAGTTGGACCGATGACGAAGGGAAGACGCAGAAATGGAAGGCTGTGGGAAAGAGGGTAAATGCAGGTGATGGGCCTGGTGAGTCTGAGCCGGTACAGAAAACCCCGCCTCCACCTCCGCCGTGCTGGGACGCCACCATCAATAACTGCCCCGTGGGTGGTGCGTTGCGGTTCGCGGCTCCGAAGTACGCGATGGTGGGCGTTCCCGTGACGATGTACGCGTACGCGTCGTGGCGTCCGGACGCTAACGCTCCTTCCCAGCCGACGAACGGCACGGCCGTTGTTCGTGTTGATGGTGAGGATTACGCGGGTGTGGAGTTCGTTGATGGTGTCGCGGAGTGGCGTTTCATTCCGGAGACCGAGGGCATGAAGGAGTTCACAGCTAGCGGCGTGCTGTTCTCTGGCTTGTCTGGCGCGAACGCCTACATCGACACGGTCCCAGCCCGCACGTACGTCCTGGAATACGACCCGGCGGCCTACGCGACAGCGTTGAAAAAGAAGCGCGTCGAGGTTGGTGACACGTACGTGATCACGGACCCGAACCAAGCCCGGTCGTACTTGGAGGACCGCTACGAATGGAGCGTCTCCGAGAAGAGCGATGACGTGTGCGCTGTGTATGAGACGAAGAAGGGCGCTGTGAAGGCGAAGTTCACAGACTCCGGCAAGTGCACGGTCATCTGGCTCGATAAGGAATCCGAGGAGAGCGGGAAGTACACGTTCATCGCAAAGAAGTAACGCTGGAGCTGCCCGGTCCCCCGCGGGGGAGCGTGCCGGGCTATGGACCCGGAGCGGTCGTCGTACACCCCAAGGCGCGGCGGCCGCTTCGGCCGTTCTAGGCGGCGCCGGCGACCAGCAGGGCGATGAGCGACACGGGCAGCCCGATGTCGTAGAGCAGGACCCAGGTGTTCCCGAGGGCGAAGTTCCGATCACGGATCATCTCCTTGACGTGCAGGGCCGCGGCACCGAGCAGGAAGACACTCAGCACGATGGACAGCACCAGCCACGAGGTGCCCCCGAGGTAGGCGGCGACAACACCGGCGACACCCAGGCCGATGCTGACGAAGCCGAGCTCGTATTGGAATCCGTTGGTCGTCCATCCGATGTTCTTCGCCGTCGACCGGGCGAAAACAGTGTGCATGATCCCGCTCGCGATGACGAGGTAACCCGCGGGCATCGTCATCATCCAGCGCATCGCGGTTTGCGCGAACTCATCGCCGGAATCGGCTCCCGGCGGCGTCACGCCGATAGCGGCCAGCACCCACGCGACAAGGAGTGTCGCCGGTAACGCCAAGACCGCCACGGGGTCAACGTAGCGGTCCAGGAGAGGCCTCTAGGGGCGGTTCTTGTCGTCGGCGTGGCTTTATGAGCAATGTCGTGGACTCGCCCCGTCGAACCTTCTAGGGTCGGTGCATGGGTAAATGGTTTGTGGGTTGGCTTCTCGGCCTCGGCGGTAATGCACTAGGCCTTCTTCTCGCTTCACTGATCGTGAGTGACTTCACGATCGACGGCGTGACGGGCTTCCTGGTGAGTTTGGTGGTGTTCGCCATCCTCTCCGCGTTGTTCACATGGTTGATGTTCCGCACGCTGCTGCGTCACGCTGGGTCGCTGGTGCCACTGACAGGACTGGCGTCGACTTTCCTGGCGTTGGCAGTGACTGCGCTGTTTACCGACGGCATCTCCATCAGTGGTTGGGGCTGGCTGTGGGGCACGCTTCTCGTGTGGGTGCTGAGCATGTTCATCTGGGTGCTGCCCGGGCCGTGGCGCCGATACAAGAAGACAGGAGCTGCTGGCCGCCCATCCGACGGCGCGGGCGGCTCCAACCCCTTCTAGCGTCGCTAAAAGAGTTTCGGTAG
>WLWL01000124.1 GCA_012103605.1 Candidatus Nanopelagicales bacterium | reverse complement strand
TTCTCTTGCTCAATTTCGTGCGTGATGGAAGCTAATTCGGCTTGCAATCCAGCCTTTGCATCGTTCAAAGTCCTTATGGCTGCCTCCAACTCAATCGCATCCATTGCACCGTACTTGTCGAGCTGCTCTGACGCGATGGCCAACTCTTTCCGGCAGTCTTCGAGCGCCGCTTCCAATTCTGTGAGCTTCTTCTTTCCAAACATCCCCGTTCTCCTTCAGTTCGATCTGCTGTAAGGCGCAGCGCCCCTTCAGTTCTCTTGTACGGAAATTATTCCCTGGTGTGTGTCGAAATGCAGAGACTGCAACAAATAGGCCTCTTTTGTCCCAGTACAGAAGAGGCACCTGTAAACCCCTGAGGGCGGGACATTTCAGGTCAGTTTGTTTCACCCTGTTTGAGCCTGAGTCAGCGCGGGAATCACTCCTTTGTCGAGATTGGATGAGGGAGAGGAAGCCCGATGAACGTTGTCACGATGAGCCAGGCGGATGTAGACAGCGCTTACGCAAGCATGGTCGAGTCACTGGAAACCAACCTGTATCGCTTTATCCAGGTTGAACCCGCCACCGCAGGCCAGTGGCAAAGAGTCGCGTAATCGGCGTCTTCGGTTGGTAACCGGCGGCGAAGCCACTGGCAGCCAACGCCAAACTTTGGCAAGCGCCACGCAAGGAACGAAACCAGAAGGAATTCAACGGGGAGAACACTCGGATGTCTATTGATTTTGTGGCTGTAGATGTGGAAACAGCCAACAGTGACCGCGGCTCCATTTGCTCAAAAAACCGCCAGGGGTGTGGATGTGGGGGAATGCGGGGCGAGAAAGGACTCAGGGGAACGAGGGGTGGTAATCGTTCTCCAGTTTCCGTCAGCGGCTGTCTACGACGGCACGGCTCACGAACCGCCACAGTCCAGCGCTATTAGGAGAACAATTTCCAGTTATTGCAGTTACGACAATGGACACTGTCGATGAAGAGTGCGGGTTGGTCGAAGGTGATGTCGCGTTCTTCATGCCCGTGCAGTGGGGTGGCGGTGAACGTGACCGCGCCCGCGGTGGGGGTGACCGCTCCGTCGTCGCGTGTACTCATCCCTACTCGGGGGTCACTCAACATGAGGGCGACTCGGACGCCGTCGGCGCTGATGACGGCGTTGGGTGGGTCACCATCGAACTCGTTCGCCCAGTAGTCCAAGAACGCGCTGGTGTCCCACATTTGGGCTTCGCGTTCGGGCCTGTCGGTGAACGCCAGCATCTGCGCATCCACCCCGTCCAGGGTGAGGGTGTAGGAGTCACCTACCTTCTGGCACTCACCTGTCTCGGCGTTCATAACCATCAACCACTCATCCTCGGGCTCGCTGGTGGTGTGCGCGGTGACAGCGACACCAGCCAAGATGACGGTGAAGATGAGGACACCAACACCAGCGATGAGGGACTTCCGCTCACGGGTCATGCCACAAGCCTACGAGCAGTGCCCGGGGCGCTAACGCGTGCGACGTGTAGTGCGACAAAACGTGCGAGTTTGTTTCACTAACGCGTTACTGCGCCCCAAAGCGTCCGGGGCTCACCCGCTAGCTCTCCTCAGCTCGCTTCCTGGCCAACCACTCCTGGAAATCGGCTTCTTGTTGCTCACGCCAGGTTTCGATGCTGTCACTGAGTTGATCGGGTGCGATGGCGCGCAGGGCGTCATAGGTATCCATTTGGGCGAGAAAGAGTTGACCGGTGATGGTGGCGTCGGCGGTGGCGCCGTGCCAACTGTCTTCGGAGAGTTGTAGTCCGTAGCGCTCGATCGTAGGCATCAGTCGGCGTTGGTTGCGTCCCTTGACGTACTTGTCGAAGTGCTTGTCCAGAACGTACGGACAGATGATCGGAATCTCGGTGATCGTGGGAATGCCATGGCCGGCGAGGTTGGCGTTCAGCATGTTCATGTCGAAGGTGGCGTTGAAGGCCACGATGGGCACCGCCCGCGAGGTGAGTTGCTCGTGGATCTCGACGAGTGCTTCGCGTTCTTGCTGACCGTGCGCCTGCGAGTGCTCATCGGTGATTCCGTGGACCTGTGTGCTGGCCGGCGGGATCGGGATGTCGAGCTTGAGCAGCCATTCGTGCTCGCTAGTCACCTCACCGCTCGCGAAATTGACCATCGCGGCGGTCACGATTCGATCGGATGCTGGGTCCACTCCCGTGGTCTCAGTGTCGAAGGCGATGAAGCCCGGATCAAGCCACCAGGGGGCAGGGGCGTTCGTTTCCGGGGTCACGCTCCCATCCAACACGAGTGAGGGTTGGATAAAGGCTCGAACGAGGCTTTGGGAGGTTGCTGTGACGAACGCTTTCGGGGTGCACGCCCTGGTGTGGACGGGGGGATGGGAACCCGAGCAGGCCGAATTCGCGATCTCGCGCACTGCCGCCGCCGGGTACGACCTCATCGAGATCCCCGCGTTGGATCCCTCGGCTATCGACGTGGACGACACGCGCGCACGCCTCGAGGTGCACGGCTTGGCCGCGACCATGACGTTGGGGCTGACGTTCGCCACCGACATCAATAGCGAGGACGCGGCGTTGGTGGCGGCCGGGCGCGACACGTTGATGTCCGCTTTGCAGGTTGCTCGCGGAGTCGGCGCCACCCACCTCGGCGGGGTGATCTTCAGCGCCATGGATAAGTACCCCGGTCCGGGGACGGCCGCCGCCCGCGCGAACAGCGTCGCGGTCATCAAGGAACTCGCTCAGGAGTCAGCGCGCTCCGGCATCACGATCACCCTGGAGTTCGTCAACCGGTACGAAAGCAACCTGCTGAATACCGTGCAGCAGACACTGGACTACATGGACGATGTCGATGAGGACAACGTTGTGGTGCACGCGGACGTGTATCACATGAACATCGAGGAACGGGGTTTTCGCACTCCCCTGCTCCTGGCCGGTGATCGCTTGGGCTACGTGCACATCGGGGAATCGAATCGCGGGTACTTAGGGCAAGGAACCATCGACTTCGAGGAAGTCTTCGGCGCTCTGGCCGACATGAACTACCAAGGGCCGATCACGTTCGAGTCGTTCTCCTCGGCCGTTGTCGACCAGCACCTGTCGAACACGTTGGCGGTGTGGCGGAACCTGTGGGAAGACAGCATGGACCTCGGCACCCACGCGCGAGAGTTCATGGCCTCGGGCATGGAGAATGCTCGCGCCACCGCGGGATCGCGCTAGATCAACAGATCTGACCCCACAGCCCCCGCAGGTCGTCTTTAGCGTCTTGCTCGGCTTGTTGGAATAGCTGCTGGTAGGTGTAGGGGTCGTCGTAGGTGTATTCCTGTGCGAGGCCGGCGTCGATCATCGCCAGGTTGACCATCAGGTCGTCCTCGAGCCACACGTAGGCAAGGATCCGGTCGTAGTTGTCGTAGGTGCCTTGGCTTGCGTCGAGTTCGAGGAAGACGTCCTCGCCGGACATCAACTGCTCCGCATACACGCTGGCCTCCGGGCCCGCGCACTCCACCGGACGATTCGGCGCCACGGTTTCGGGGGTGTCGATGCCGATCAGTCGCACCGCGGTGTCCTGGCCCTTCATTAGGACGCGCACGGTGTCACCGTCGACCACGCGGGTCACCGGAAACGGGCCCTCGACCGCACTGGGCATGGACAGGCCCGGCTCGGGCTGCGGCTCGATCGGAACGAAATCGGCGTCACCGCCGCACGCCACGAGCAGCGCGCCGGCGAGTGCGGTGGCAAGGCCGACGGCCGGCCGGAATTTCTCCCAGTTCACTCGATAACGGTAGTTCGCTCGAGCATGCCGCGATACTGAGCCAATGCGCGCTGTGGTGTACGACCAACCGGGGTCCTTCACCGTGCGAGAGGTACCGACGCCCGAGCCGGGATCTGGCGACGTGCTCGTGCGGATGACGGCTGCGGGGATGTGCGGAACAGATCTGCACTTGCATGAGGGCCAGTTCCTCGCGAACTTCCCGCTCACCCCCGGCCACGAGACCGTCGGCGAGGTCGCCGCGGTGGGCGCAGATGCCACCGACGGCGACGGCGGAGCCCTGTCGGAGGGCCAACAGGTGGTGATCAACCCGAACTCGAGTTGCCGAGCGTGCGCCTACTGCACCGAGGAGCGTCCCTGGCTGTGTGAATCGTTCGCCGGAATCGGGTCGTCGACTCCGGGAGGCTTCGCCGACTACGTTCTCGTGCCCGGTGCGCAGTTGTTCGACGCGACCGGCATCGATCTCGATCTGGCCGTCTTCGCCGAGCCTTCGGCCTGCATCGCTCATTTGATGGATCGCCTCGATCCCATCGCCGGGTGCTCGGTGGTCGTGTTCGGTGCGGGGCCGACCGGTGTGCTGTTGACGCAGTTTCTGCAGATGGCCGGGGCGTCGAGCGTCGTGTTGGCCGATCCCAACGAGTTCAAGTTGTCGGTGGCGTCGTCGTTATCGCCCATCGGCACCTTCGTGATGAACCGGCACGACGTGTCCGGGTCGATGGCAGCGATAGTCGAGGAGTTCGGCGCTTTCGACGTGGTGATCGATGCCACCGGTAAGAC
>WLWL01000123.1 GCA_012103605.1 Candidatus Nanopelagicales bacterium | reverse complement strand
GACCGAGTCCAACGCCGGCGCTGATTCCGCCGACTCGGGCGCGGGATCCGCCGCCGACTCGAATGCCGATGCCACCACTGAGCCGAGCGCCGAGGAAACCCCGAAGCGGACCGTGACGGCCGAAGGCTCGTTCATCTCCCACGAGCACCCGACGGCGGGCACGGCGCGCATCATCACCCTCGAAGATGGCAGCCGGGTCCTTCGGCTGGTGGGCCTGGACACCGACAACGGTCCCGACCTCAAAGTCTGGCTCGCTGCAGCTCCCGTCATCGAAGGCCGAGACGGCTGGTTCGTTTTCGACGATGACGAGTACCTCAGCCTCGGGGCACTCAAGGGCAACAAGGGCAACCAGAACTACCCGATCCCGGACGACGCCGATATCTCCGACCTGACCAGTGTGACCATCTGGTGCGAGCGATTCAGCGTCTCCTTCGGAGCTGCTGAACTCATCAGCACCTGATCACCCCGATCAGGTCGGTCGTCAGACCAGTTTCGTCGGGGCAGTTTCGTTGGAACGGTTTCGTCGGAATAGCAGGGATGTAGGACGCTAGGAACCTACGACGTCCCTCCGCAGGGGTAGACGTCTTGTGCAGCCACAACTCCACGATCGGTCGAGGTGAAGCCCCCGAAGGCTGCTTCCGTGGGAGCGACCCACGCGAGGGGTACGCGAACGCGGGAGTCGTCCACCGCTCGCAGTTTCACCGCGCGCACGTTCACCGACAGTGAGACCGAGGCCTCCGTCGTGCCCGCCCAACACGGAGAGCCACTCGACGCCTTCACTGCCTGGGCACGCTCTACCCACTCCCCCGGCTCGTAACCGGCGTACTGGAAAACGATGACGGGGTTCGCGTTGATGCCAGGGCCAGACCCTTCCTCGGGTGGCTGGATCATGAAGCTCATCCCGCGAGTGTTTTCCGTAGGAACAACGAAGGTCACCGAGTCCCCACGGACCTTCCGCTTCGTTGAGAAGTCGTCGTTCCAGCTGACTTCCTGCCCGCCGTTATCGGAGGCGAGGACCAGCTGTTGCGGGGTGATCACGCACCCCTTGCATCCATTGCCGGTGAAGGTGAGTGTGACGCGGGTCTGCGTCACTGCGCTGATAGGTACCGGTCCGGGTTGCGGCGGTGAATCGGCCATCGCCGGTGCGGCTGCCAGTCCCACGGCGACCATGACCGCCGCTGCTCCCGCTGCCACAACCCCCCGTGTCCGTCCCACGTCATCCACTCTCCTTCGACAATCCTCAGTCGTCAGCCGAACAAGATCATCGCGTGAGCGATCACGACGCCCACGATGAACAACGAGAAGATGATGCCGAAAGCGGCGAAACCCTTAAACGACTTGCCCCACGGCGATTCAGCCAACTCAGGAGACATGCACGATGCCAGAGTCTTCATGTCGCCGATCAACCCCCACGTCATCAGCAACGTGAACAGGCCCACGACAACGGAGACGATCATCAGCGCCGTCGCGTAGTCCGACTGCTGCAAGCCGATGAAGGCCAACACCGGGGCGAAAAACATGAAATAGCCGATGAAGACCGCCATCGTGGGGTAAACGCGGTGGTTGAACCAACCCAGTATTTCCTTGTTGTCCATCTCGGGAACCTTTCGCCGATGTGAGGTCGTACGCGTGACGAACCTCGTGCCATGAGTTCAATGTGGGCAGAACTGTCGACGATGCTACAGAACCGCGGCCCCGCACGTCAGGCCAAAACCCACATTCATGGCTGTCGCCAACGTCCACCACTCAACGCACTATCACCGACGATGTCACCGAGCCGATGTCATCGGGAATTCACCTGTTTCGGTCAAATCCGCCGGCGACACGGCCCATGCTTGTCCAGACCACCTACCGCTTCATTCATCACGAGGGGAAACACATGACCAACGCCAACTCCATTTTCTGGGGCGCCATGCGCCAACGCGACGTGCTCGGCGGCCTCGCGATCTTCATCGCGCTCAACTCCGCGCTCTTCGCCATCATCATCCTGGCGAGCGATATTTCCTCCAGCGGTCAGGTAGCACTGGCGATCTTCGCAGTGTTGTCCAACTTCCTGGTCTGGCTATGGAATGACGCAGGGATCAAGGATGTGCAGGCCTCATCGAAGGACATCGCCGGTGATGATGCCGAGACCGCTATCGCCCAAGAGTTCAAGAAAGCTCCCTGGGCCTTCTACCGCGGAATCGTGATCGTGATAGCGCTCGCAACAGCGGGCTCAGAGCTCTACGCACTGTTCGGCTGATTGATTACCGACCGACGCTCGACCGAGCGTCGGTCGGCAACACCGTTAATCTGACGCCATGCGCCTGTCGCCGGTGATCCTGACTATCCCGGCGCTCCTGCTCGCCCTCACCGGCTGCAGCAGTTCAGACGAACCGGATGCCACAACCGACACCGAAACGGCTGTCAGCGAGACGGCTTCGGAGACATCCGGCGAGTCATCAGACGAATCGTCCGGTCAGTCAGACGATGCCTCGGATTCGGCGGGGGTTTTCGTTTCTCTCGTTGGCTCATGCGAGACCGGCACGTGCGATTACCGCCTCAGCAACGCCGAAGGAGGCACCGATGTCTTCGAGGCGCTCGCCGGACGCAAGTCCGTTCGCTTCGAGGTGGATCCCGAGGTCGTGGCGACCTACGAGATCAACGTGCGGGATATCGACGGTGAGGGCGCAAGTTGCACGGCGATCATCACCGGGGGTGGCTTTGATGATCGGCAGCAGCGCTTGACCACCGGCGACGGGCCGACCTGCTCGGTGTCCACCAGCCCGTAACTCCTGCCGGCTGCGCGGATTCACCCCTGCGCGAATGCCGAAACATACTGTTCACGTCCGGGCAATCGTGACGTCACCGACCTGAGGGACTCTTCACTCGCCTCATTTCATTTCCTTCGACGACGGGCCCCTCACCAATAAGCCTCCGGTGAGGGGCCCGTCGGGCATTGCTCATTCGTCCACGACCTCACCACCCGTTCGGGGGCCATAATCTGCGTTGTGGCGCAACGACTGTCCATCCCACTGTCGACGGGCTATCTGATCGTCAGCGGTCTCGCAATTGCCGGCACCCTGGTCGGTCAACTCGGCGCTACGTCGGCCACCACCTACGCCAGCAACGGCAGCGGTGGCGTGGAGACCGGCATCTACCTCGCCATCTTGCTGGTGTTTGCAGCCCTCTCCACGGCGTACGTGGGACGGATCACGCATCGCTGGGGACGACTACGAGTGTTCTCAACAGCACAGGTCTGCGTTGCCGTGTCGTGGTCCATCGTCGGCATTGTGGAGATCATCACCAGCGAGAGCCTGCTCGTGATGTGGCTGGCCGCCCCCGTTCTCGGGGTGCTCTTCGGCGTGACGACGGTCGTGTCTCCCTTCGTGACCCACGCCTACCTGTCGCAGACATCTCTCACGGTGTCGATGGCTCGGCGCAACATTGCCGCCGGCGTCGGGGCGATGCTCGGTGCCTCGCTCGGCGGAGTACTCATACACGCCACCGACCCTGGCGTGGGAATCCTCGCGAACGGCCTGCTGACGATTCCCTTCGCGGTGTTTCTTCTTGCCCGTCCACCGGTACAAAACGACGGCGATCGACCAACCACGCAGAACTCCGCTCGGGATCTCGTGGAATTACTGCGGTCGAGTCCTCAACTCCGTCGCGTCGGCTTTCTGACCGCGAGTCTGATGATCTGCCTGGTGCCCTTGTTCACCATGATCGTTCCGATTCTCAACGACCTCGACCAGTCCCCCCTTCCCTCCGGGGCGGGGTTGATGCTCGCCGGCGTCGCAGCGGGACGGTTCTTCGTGCCCACGCTCGTGCGGCGCGCCTTGAGCACGCGGTCACAATTCTCCGGGGCCATTCGAGCGTTTACCTGGGCAAGCGGCTTCATGATCGTATTCGTCATCAGCACCCTAGTGTCCGTCATCAGCATCGATCTCGTCGTGTGGACGCTCATCGGTGTTGGGCTCGGAGCAAGTCGCTTCACCGCGCGCGCCCTGACAATCGGTGCCGCCGCCGACGCGGGTCCCCCGGGCAAAGATATTTCCGGAGTGGCGGTGCTCGTACTCATCGGCACCATTGCCTCACCCATCGGCATGCTGCTGTGGGGCGCGTCCGTGGACTATTTGTCCTCACCCACCACGGTGGGGCTAGCTGCGCTCGTGATTCTCGTTATCGTCGCGGTTTTGGCTCGGTCTCGCCCACAGGGCAGAAACGACTGACACCTGCTCAGCGCTGCCTGTCATCGCAGGCTTCCTAGCGGGCGAAGCGGCTCCGCAATTCGTCCAACGCGCTGGGGTCCGCAACGGCCTTCATGCACAAGGATTGGAAGTACTCCCACTCAGAACGCTCAAACTCCAACTCCGGGAGCCGCTCTCGTCGACCGAAATTCTCGTACTTCACCTTCACGTCGGCGATCGTGTAGGTGCGTCGGCCGGTCGCAAGGACGGGGATCCTGTTCTTCTTGGTCAGGTCCACTTTCTTGTTGCTCAGCCGTGCGCCGGTGGCGCGGTCGAAAGTCTGCAAGCGTCCGG
>WLWL01000122.1 GCA_012103605.1 Candidatus Nanopelagicales bacterium | reverse complement strand
CAAGAGGTACCGAATATCGAGTTCCACCGGGGTTCCCTAGAGCCAAGGTGCGCACCGCTGGACGAAGCGCGAGCGTGGTCACGACAATCGCAACGCCCGGCAACAACACCAGTGCTGCTTGAGTCAGCGCCTTCTGTGATTTGACCGTTGCCGCCGACGCGATGACGCGGGAGGCAAGGAATAGCGCTAGCACACTCAATGCCCACGCGAGAGTGATCGGCAGGAAGCCAGCTCCCACGATTAATCGCGTTATCGGTGCACCCAGAAGTGGGAGCGGGCCTGTCATCTCGAGGAAAGAGGCGATGGTGGTGCCACTTACGAAAGGCACCTCAAGGGTCGATGCCGGACCCGCTGGTTGATACGACCTAACAACCACAGCGATCTGCAACGCAAATCCAACGAGGTAGGCAATGACAGGTAGCACAGCAATACGACGATCATCGCGGGCCCGGTACGCCATGACCGCCACCGTGGGGGCCACCACGATTGCCAGCGGTGCGGACGTGGTGACAGCCAGCACAAGCACGGTGACGGGCACAACGGACCTGCGATTGAGATCACCTAGTGCCAGGACGACGATCGCAGCACCCAACAGGTGCTACTGAAAATAGGCAGCCACGACGATCGTCTCGGTGCTTGCGAGCGGAAAGATCGCCATGGTCCCGGCAATGAAAAATGCGTACCTGGACGCAACTCCGCTCGGTGATCGAAGCGTCCACCAAACAGTCAGCATGGTCGCTGCGATCATTAACCATGTCAGGCACGCAATGACCACAGGTGCGTACCGCAGTGGGAAAAGCGCAACAATCTCCCCAACGATACGCGGGAGAATGTGCAGATAGCCACTGTGTTGAGCAAGAAGGTCGACGCCCTGAGTGAGCCCGTAATTGACGAAAAAGCTGTCATCGATGTATAGCGTCGTGAAGGAAGTCCACTCGGGCTGTCGGGTTAGCTACAGAAGCGACAGAGCGATGAGGAGAGGTCCCGCGCGACTCGGTCTATTCACGCTCGCGAGCAGTTTTTCCCCCACGGCGAGAAGGTACACGGGCACTGAAGGCATCCGACTACATTCCACTGGTGCAGCGTTGGCTTATCGCGGCAGGCTTCTTCCTTGTTTGGCTGCTCGTGATGCTAGCCGGCTCCGACATTCCTCCACCATCCGGTTTCGTCTGGATTCCTATCGGCCTAGCAGTCATCTGTGCGGGTATGGCGTTCGCGATGCCGTGGTTGTGGCGGGTTCGTGCTGAACAAGGGTTATCCGCTGTTGTCTGGAGAACAACGATGATCGGTGCCGTTGTTGGAACGGTCTTGGCGGGGATCTTTGCAGTGAGGGGTTCAGGGGAGCCGAGCATCCCACCGATGGATCTGGCGGATTACCTGATCTGGTTCAGCGTTGTGATGGTTGTGGGGGCTGTAAACGGTGTCATCGTCGGTCTCGTCGCGGTCATTGCTCAGCCGCGATAGAAACCCACGCATCGCGGTCCCGGCGATTGAGGTGTGAGGTCGTCAGACGGTTTGATCAAGAAATGCGTCGACATCGGTGCGACGTGCATCACCGTCTACGGCCGGGACATTGCGCCAGCGTTCGAGTAGACCCGGTGTATCGAGGATGCGGACCAGCAGGTGGGCCGACGGAGTAACCGTCCCGCGCGCGTACGTGCTCAGTCTTGAGGCCGACGTACCGACGCGCTCTGCGAACTGCCCCGCGGTCAAGCCGGAGGACTTGATCGCCCCACGAACCCGATCTGCAACGAGCGCACGCTCGCGAGCCTCGGCGTTGTCCCGTGCTCTATCGATAGCAAGCCGAAACAAGGCAGTGACGCCATCGCGCGGGGCGTACTCCAGATATCGCTCAATCTTCCGAGACACCGGGCCCCAGGGATCGGCTTTCAATTCTTCGAAGATTGGATGCCAGTCAGGAACAAGCCCCTGCTCGATCGCCGTGACTAAAGCCTCGTACGGCCAGGTGGTAACGGGATCGCTCGGTGAAGCGTTGACGTTACGAAAGTTCAGCACCATCACCGTGCTCCCGCTAGCGCAAGGGACAGTTCCTGGCATCGCAACACCACAGCCGACCATTCGTGCCATTGAGGATCGAGACCCTTGTACTCCGGCAACTCATCAATGACATCGGTATCGCGCGGCCTGGGATCAGCAAGTTGGGTAACCAAGGCGGTGAGTACCGAGCCCCATTCCGCGGATCGATCCGTGTAGTAGTCATCCATCTGCCCGAGCACGGATATGACTTGCTCGGTTCCGACTACATCCGCAAGACCCACGACGTCGAGGTAGTCACGCACATAGTTGCGTTGGACGACCAGGTAGGCCTTCACTCGCAACATTTCCTCGACGGTGGGAACAACCACGCGGGTGTCGGCATCAATCTCGAACTGCGTGGTCTCGAGTGGTTTCGAGCGTCGCAACTGTCGAAGGCCCGCCTCCACTCCATCCAACGTGCCCAGGATGGTCATGGGCGGCTTGGATGCTCGGACCGATGTGGCCCAGCTGTCTGACGCCTCAACAGCGTCGAGGACTTGCTCGTAGCGGTCGGCCAGGTCGGTCAAGACGTGGTCGTGATCAAAAGATTCACGGTGGTGCGCGTAGAGAGCGGCAGCGGAGCCACCGACGAGAACTGCGTCTGGAACGAGTTCTTGAAGGCGGGCTGCCGAGCGCAGAACTCGATCCATTGACTGAACCATAGGTGTATTTTATCAGATATGATAATTGCTACGAAAAGGGTGGCCGGTCGTCGAACTTGATCGACGCCCGGCCCGCGGTGCGCCAGATGCGTGCAATTGAATCCTTGTCCGCCTCCGTAATGAGGTTCCCCATCACGCGTAGGGCGATCGTCATGAGGAACTGCGAACGCATGCCCACCGGTCCGAATGTGGTGAGAAAGCCGGGGACGGTCAGCAGCCCAGCAAGACGACGAGCGATGGAGAACGCGAGCCCGTACTTCTCGCGCAAAATCGTTGGCCAAACGGTCGAGAAATCGGTCGTCGACGGGTCCGTCAGAAGTTGCGCGGCGAGGTGGCCGGTCTCGAGGCCGTAGTCGATGCCTTCCCCGTTGAGGGGGTTGACGCACCCGGCGGCGTCGCCGACGAGCATCCAGTTGGGCCCGGCAACACCACTAACTGCTCCACCCATCGGGAGCATCGCCGACCATGTCGCTCGTAGTTCGCCGTCGAGTTCCCAGTCCTCGCGTTGCTGGTCGGTGTAGTGATTGGTGAGTTGGCGAAGGTTGACCTCGGCCGGGTGCTTGTCAGTCGCGAGGGTGCCTACGCCGATATTCACGTCGCCGTCGCCCAGCGGGAAGATCCAGCCGTAGCCGCTGAGAAGTTCGTTCTGGGTGCCGCGAAGTTCGAGGTGGCTGGAGATCCAGGGGTCGTCGCTGCGGCCGGAGGAGATGTACGCGCGGGCGGCGACACCGTAGGCCGTGCTGCGGTGCCATTCACGGCCGAGCACTCGTCCAAGTTGACTGCGCACACCGTCGGCGACGATCAACCGATTGCAGTGAATCCGCGTGCTGTTCTTCTCTGCATCCGTGAACACAACAGCAACGACGCGACCACGCTCGTCGCGATCGACATCGGTGGCACGCAAGCCTTCAACGGGGGTCACGCCGGCTTCGAGGGCGACCTTGCGGATGGCGTCGTCGAGTTGAAGCCTCGGCGCGGCCGAGCCGTAGTTCGGTAGGGAGCCGCCGGGCCACGGCAAGTAGAGGGTCTGGCCGAAACCTGCGGCGCGTAGTCCGGCGTTGCGGGCGCGGGTAGTGATCCACTGCGAGGCACCGAGGGCGTCGAGTTCGGCGATCGCGCGGGGGGTGAGGCCGTCACCGCACGGCTTGTCCCGGGGGAACGTCTCCGCATCCACGAGCGTGACGTCGAGCCCGGCCCGCGCAGCCCACGCGGCCGCCGCGGACCCTGCGGGGCCGGCTCCTACAACAAGAACATCGGTTTTCATGGTCCCACGATTGTCTACGGAAACCCTCTATCTCGCTCGCGCGGGTGGGCTCCGCACCAGGACCCCTTGGGCGATGGCGGCGCCGACGACGACGAGCACGCCTCCGAGTGGTTCGTTCCAGGTGATGCGCTCCCCGAGCACGAGAGCACCGACGATGATCGCCACCAGCGGGGTCAGGTAGGTCACGGTGCTGGCCGTTGTCGCGTCGCTTCGCTGCACGACGATGAAGTTCAACACGTAGGCGATCCCGCTGCCCAGTGCTCCGAGTGCGACGAGTGACCAGAACGACGGGCCACTCACCGAGCCCTCGCGTGTGAGTCCGGTGACCGCGACAACCGGTCCAGTGACGATGAGGCCACCGACCATTAAGCCGGTGGCGAGGGCAATCGGATTCGGGGCCGCGTTCTCGCGCGTTCCAGAGAGATAGCGCCGCGCGAACGGGAACGCGGTTCCGTAGCAGCAGACGGCAAGCAGTAGCGCCCCGATACCGATCAGGCTGCTGCTCTCCTCGGACTGCACCAGATTCCAGACTCCGACGACGATCACCATGCCGACGAACCCGATCAAGAGTCCGA
>WLWL01000121.1 GCA_012103605.1 Candidatus Nanopelagicales bacterium | reverse complement strand
TCCTCGCAGACGATCGACCCCGATTTTCCTTCCCTGCGGAACGCTGTCAGTACCAACCATGGGTAGGTCCGCGAGCACAATGTGCCGAATCCTCTTCCCCCTATTTTTCGACATACAGGGAGTACCTCGCATTGCTCACAAAAGCAGCGACGGTTCGCGACAACGTTCATTTACTGAATACTTCTGATGGCATTTGTGATGACCAGGTCTGCAGCATGGTTAATGACGGAAGTCTCTTTTTCGCGGACGAGGGTCACCTCAACGAAATTGGATCTGAGTGGGTCATCGCACAACGGATCACAAGTGATCCAGTCTTCCGAGATTCCGTAGGGCGCAAGTAGCCTGCTACCTGTGGACGACAATAGTTCAACAGAGAGGTTCGTTCCCAAGAGTGTGCTTCTGCCCGGGCGCCGTTCTCTCATGGTGCGCTTGACCTGTAATCAAGGCATGCGTCCGGCGCTCTTGGACGTGTTGAACTCCTACGCCGATGGCCTGGGTGAAGAGCCTGGCACTGAGCTGTTTGTCGTGAGCTTGGATCCCGATGAAGAAACCATCGTGTGGTTGTACGAGATCTTCAAAGACGAGGACGCAGAGAACGAGCACCGGGCTTCGAACGGGTTCCAGTCGCTCATGCAGTCGATGCCGCCCCTGTTGGCGTCACCGCCGGCCGTGCTGCGCACCGTCCCGTTGCGGATGAGCATGCAAGAGGACGTTCTCAGTGAGGACTGGGAGTTCTGAGGAACGTCCCTCCCGCGCGTGCCTGGTGGATCGCTGTCGGGTTCTTCATCTTGTGGTTGGCGATCATGCTGGCCGGATCGGATATTCCCCCGCCGCGTGGCTTCGTGTGGGTCGTTGCCGGTCTCGTCGTCATCTGTTGTGGGATGGCGCTGGCTATCCCGTGGTTGTGGGAGGTACGACGACGCCAGGGACTCCGGGCAGTCCTGGTGCGCACCGCAGGCATTGGTCTGGTTGTCGGTCTGGCGCTGGCCGCGGCGTTCGCGTTGCTCAGTTCGGGTGAACCGAGTATCCCCCCGCTGGGTGTCGCGGATTACGCGATTTGGTTTGGCGTGCTGGTGTCCGTCGGTGCCCTCAATGGCGTCGTCGTCGGATTGATCGTCTCGTGGCTGCGTCCTCGCCTTGCCCGGTAGGGCGAGGGGCTCAGGAGACTCTGGGTGCACGGCACCCTCACGCCGTGCCGACTTGGGCCATTGAGTAATGCCAGATTTCTGGTAATCTGGCACTGTGAAGACGACGCTGCAACTGCCCGACGATCTCTATCGCGAGATCAAGGCGTCTGCGGCTCTATCGGGTCGATCGATCACATCAATCGTGGAGGAGTCCTTGCGACGGTTCCTTGCCGACGCCACCACGGTTGAGGACCTGCCGCCCCTGCCGGTCTCTCCATCCCGAGGCGGCTTCACCGACAAGTTCATGGCCACCGGCATCGACGTCACCGACACCAGCGAGGTGCTCGCGTGGCTCGATCAGGTGGAAGGCCGGCGTCCTTGATCGTCGCCGACGTCAACGCGTTGGTCTATGCATTCCGAGTAGGGACGAAATTTCACGAGCTCGCCCGCGAATCATTAACGACATTTCGTGGCCGTGGTGAGCTGGTTGTTCTTACCGAGGTGGCGTCGTCGTTCATCAGAATCGTGACGGATTCGCGGATCACTGCCGAACCCGATACTCCGCAGGCCGCGATGGCATTCGTCGACTCACTCACCGTTGACGGTCGCTTCATGCGGGAGCCGAGGGTCAGCCGATGGCAGGAATTCCAGCAGCTCAGTAACTCGGTGGACGTTCGCGGATCACTCGTTCCCGATGCACTGCTCGCGGCGACATGTCTGGACTGGGACGCTGTGTTCCTCACTGCGGACCGGGACTTCCTGCGGTTTCCCGGTATTCGGGTGCACCTGCTGACGTCTATCGGAATCATCGATCACACGGTGGTGTGATTCGCACTTCGCCGAGCCTTGGGTACCGATCGTCCGTCTACACCGACACCACGAAGTGACAGTCAGCTGAACGGTGGGCGGTCGTCGAACCTGATCGACGCCCGACCAGCAGTGCGCCAGATGCGAGCGATGGCGTCGCTGTCTTCCTCGGTGATCAGGTTGCCCATGACGCGCAGCGCGATCGTCATGAGGAATTGCGAGCGCATTCCGACTGGCCCGAAGGTGGTCAGGAATCCTGGGACGGTTAGCAGTCCTGCAAGTCGGCGAGCGATGGAGAACGCGAGGCCGTATTTCTCGCGCAAGATGGTTGGCCAGATGGTCGAGAAATCGGTCGTCGACGGATCCGCGAGAAGTTGTGCGGCGAGGTGGCCGGTCTCGAGCCCGTAGTCGATGCCTTCGCCGTTGAGGGGGTTGACGCATCCAGCCGCATCGCCGACGAGCATCCAGTTGGGCCCGGCTACTCCGCTGACAGCGCCGCCCATGGGAAGCATCGCCGACCATGTCGCGCGTAGTTCGCCGTCGAGTTCCCAATCCTCACGCTGCTGGTCGGTGTAGTGATTGGTGAGTTGACGGAGGTTGACGTCGGCCGGGTGCTTGTCGGTCGCGAGGGTGCCTACGCCGATGTTCACGTCGCCGCCGCCGAGCGGGAAGATCCAGCCGTACCCGCTGAGGAGTTCGTTCTGGGTGCCGCGAAGTTCGAGGTGGCTGGAGATCCATGGGTCGTCGCTGCGGCTGGAGGAGATGTAGGCGCGGGCGGCGACTCCGTAGGCAGTGCTGCGGTGCCATTCGCGGCCGAGCACTCGTCCGAGTTGGCTGCGCACACCGTCGGCGACGATCAACCGTTGGCAGTGAATTCGCATGGTGTTCTTCTCTGCGTCGGTGAACACAACAGCAACGACTCGACCGTGCTCGTCGCGATCGACATCGGTGGCACGCAAGCCTTCAACGGGGGTCACGCCGGCTTCGAGGGCGACCTTGCGGATGGCGTCGTCGAGTTGGAGCCTCGGCGCTGCCGAGCCGTAGTTCGGTAGAGAGCCGCCGGGCCACGGCAAGTAGAGGGTCTGGCCGAAGCCGGCAGCGCGTAAACCTGCGTTGCGGGCGCGGGTCGTGATCCACTGTGAGGCACCCAGGGCATCGAGTTCGGCGATCGCGCGGGGGGTGAGCCCGTCACCGCACGGCTTGTCCCGAGGGAACGTCTCCGCATCGACGAGGGTGACGTCGAGCCCGGCCCGAGCAGCCCACGCAGCCGCAGCGGACCCTGCGGGGCCCGCTCCTACCACAAGAACATCGGTCTTCATCGCCCCACGATTGTCTACGGAAACCCTCTATCCCGCTCGCGCGGGTGGGCTCCGCAATAGGACCCCTTGGGCAATGGCGGCTCCCACGATGACGAGCACGCCCCCGAGTGGTTCATTCCAGGTGATGCGCTCCCCGAGCACGAGAGCACCGACGATGATCGCCACCAGCGGGGTCAGGTAGGTCACGGTGCTGGCCGTGGTCGCGTCGCTTCGCTGCACGACTATGAAGTTCAACACGTACGCGATCCCGCTGCCTAAAGCACCGAGTGCGACGAGTGACCAGAACGACTGGCCACTCACCGAGCCATCGCGTGTGAGGCCGGTGACAGCGACAACCGGTCCGGTGACGATGAGGCCACCGACCATCAAGCCGGTGGCGAGGGCAATCGGATTCGGGGCCGTGTGCTCGCGCGTTCCGGAGAGATAGCGCCGCGCGAAGGGGAACGCGGTTCCGTAGCAGCAGACGGCAAGCAGCAGTGCGCCGATACCAAGCAGGCTGCTGCTTTCCTCGGACTGCACCAGATTCCAGACTCCGACAACGATCACCATGCCGACGAACCCGATCAGGAGTCCGACGATTCGCTGTTGGGTCGGCTTCTCCTCGCGGAAGGCGATCATGATGGCGATGAGGGTCATCAGTGGAGTGGTGCCGTTGATGATTCCGGCGAGCGCGCTGGTGACGTACTGCTGAGCGAAACTGAACAGCATCCACGGAATCGACGCCCACAGCATCGACGCAACAAACACGTACTTCCATGACCATCGCGGAAGGATCGGTGTTCGGGTCAGCAGGCTGATGATGATCAGTGCTAGTGCTCCGAAGGCGATGCGTGTGAACGCGACACCTGCCGGGGTGAACGACTCGAGGCCGACTTCAATGAAAAGGAACGAGCAGCCCCAAATGAGGGCGAGTATCAGATAGAACGGCAACCAGCGCTTGCTCGCGCTCACGCGATCGGAATCGTCGTTTGCAGTGATCCTTCACGCGCGAGGAGGTCTTCCTTGACTTCGAGACCCCAACCGAATCCTCCGAGGCTGCCATCGGTGCGGATGACTCGGTGACACGGAATGGACAGGGGTACCCGGTTGGCTCCGCAAGCGCTTCCCACCGCGCGGATGGCATCCGGCTTTCCGACCTCCTGCGCGATGTCGGCGTAGGTGCGGACCTCTCCATAGGGGATCTCACGCAGCGCCGCCCACACGCGCGCTTGGAACGCGGTGCCGGTGACGTCGATCGGTAACTCCGGTGCTTTCTTCCCCTCGGCGATGAGGCGCAGGGCGTGCATAACGTCTCGCATCG
>WLWL01000120.1 GCA_012103605.1 Candidatus Nanopelagicales bacterium | reverse complement strand
AATTCCGTACAACCTGAACATCTCTGACAGCACGTATGTGTTCTTCGCGCTCGTTGTTGTGGTGAGTTGGGTACTGGTGCTGGTCTTGCGCGGCGCGTACGACACCCGCATTTTGGGGGTGGGCTCCGAGGAGTTCAAACGAATCGTCGGTGCGTCCGCGATGGTGTTCGGTGCCATTGCGATTGTCTCCTTCGCTCTGAAGTTGGATCTCTCGCGAGGTTTCGTTCTCATCACGTTCACGGTCGGAATGCTCCTGCTCCTGATCGTGCGATGGATTCTGCGTGCCTGGCTGCGCCACGAGCGCATGTACGGGCATTTTCTGCACCGCACCATCGTTGTTGGCTCGGGAAGTGCGCAGTCTGAGATCGTGGACATGCTCGATCGTGACCCAGTCGCCGGCTTCACAGTCGTCGATGTGGTCGACGAGCCGCCAGCGGACGTCACCGATCAGGCCCTCGATCAATGGCTGGATGAAGTCATGACCCGTATCAGCCTGGAGGATGCGGACACTGTCGCCGTGGCTGGATCGCGGGCACTCGAGCAGACCGTCATCCAGCGCCTTGCCTGGCGTCTCGAAGGGCCGCGCGTCGACCTTCTGGTCGCACCGAATATCGGGGACGTGGCGGGACCCCGCGTGACGATGCGCATGGCTGCCGATCTGCCGCTGCTCCACCTGGATGAGCCCCACCTCACCGGCCCCAAGCGAGCTATCAAGCGAACCTTGGACGTTGTCTTCGGGTCGCTGTTTTTCCTGCTGTTCTTGCCCTTCATGGTCGTGGCGGCTGTCGGCACGTTCGCGAGTAGTCGCGGACCGGTGTTCTACAAGCAGCAGCGGGTGGGTCGTGGCGGCGACATGATCACCGTGACCAAGTTCCGCACTATGTACGTCGGCGCGGACCAGCAGCGCGATGAAGTCATCGGGACACCCGATGCGGAGATCTTCGATCGCTACAAGTCAGATCCCAGAATCACACCCTTCGGTCGAATACTGCGCCGATGGAGCATCGACGAGATGCCTCAGGTAGTGAACGTGATTGGCGGAAATATGTCCCTTGTCGGGCCCCGCCCCGTGTTACCGGAAGAACTCGGCCTCTTCGACGACGCCGACCATCGACGTCACCTCACCAAGCCCGGCCTAACTGGTCTGTGGCAGGTGTCCGGTCGTAAAGAAGTTGATTGGGATGAGCGCATGCGCATGGATCTGGACTATGTCGAGAACTGGTCCCCTGCGCTCGACCTAGTCATCGTCGCCAAGACCGCGAAAGTGGTGCTCAGCGGCAAAGGCGCGTACTAGTAGCCCCGCGCTCGTGGTCCGCCCCCGGACATCCCTGTGGGGAGGACCAACGCGGCTATAGGAAGCAACGTCGTGATGGGCACCATGTGCCGGATAACGTCATAGCCGTCGGCCGCCCACACAGCGAACAAATACAACGTCACTGAGCCGATGGCGATCGCGACTCCCACCACGCCCCTGAGCGTTACTCGATAGCGGACCCTTCCGAGAACACCAAGAAGTAGGCCAAGCATGAGGGCGACTCCGGTAGCAAGCCAGACGTTGTGGACGGGCAGGAGCAAGTCATCCACGGCGCTCGGCAAGACACTCGTCTCGGATCCCACCGGGAGTGCAATCCCCCACATCACATCTCGAAAATTCAATGCCGCTGCAAGCGGGTCGTAGAGGACCCACGTCACAGGCGACACGGCGTCACTTTTGAACCAGATGAATGTCTCGGGGCATAAGCCAATCAACGTGTTGTCGAGCGCGATGACATCTGTCCACGGTTGCGGCCCATTGAGCGCCGTCGGAATCGCTTCGCACGGCGGAGATTCATTTAGGGCGTATTGGCGAAATGACGGCGTCTTCTCCACAAGATTGTGCAATGCGTAGCGGAAGGAGTAGACGTCATCTTTGGCAAGGAGCGCAGATCGATAAACACTCCAGCCACTTGCAGCGAGCAGAATGATGAGCGAGACCGCCAATGAACCCTTCACGTCGACCCACGGTCGCCGGTGCCTGCGGGACCACCACAGTGACACGACGATGTGGATCGGGACGACGAACAGAATTGTCTGTGGGCGTGTGACGAGAAGGGCCGACGCCGCTCCCGTGCTCAGGATCCAGGTACGACTTCGGGCACTTTGCGCTAGCCATACGAAGGTGGACATCCATAGAACAACGGCACTGACGGTAAGCCCTTCACTCCCAATGACGAGATTCCATGCCCACAGAGGACTCGTCAAGGATGCGAGGAGCGCCAGAGTGGCGATGGGCCATCGGATCCACGATCGGTGGAGCGAATACAGGATCGAAAGAGCAAAACTGATCCAGGCTGCGGCGTAGATGACCATCTGCAGGAACACCGCGACAGATGGGTTGCTGACCGTGCTGAAAAGGAATGTTGGTGGAACCCCCGGGTTCAGGAACAGGAATATGTCGCCGCTCGTGTAGCGGCCCGAATCCCACGTGGTGACGGGCTCGGATCCGACCCACGCCCACAGGTTGGCGGCCAGGTAGGCGAGGAGCAGAATCCACGTTCCCGGGAGGCGCAGGACGCTCGATGCCCCGCCCTCGACCCCCGTCCGGAGCGCACTTCCTGGCTGCACCGGTCGAGAGTAGAGGAATCGATTCCCACTGGGACGAATCGACTCCGCAATCGCCGTGTTCCACCTGAAAACGGGCGGTGAACATACACTTTCAGAGTGTCCGACCCTTCCCCCACAACCGAAACGCAGGCCCCTGCGCCGGGTTCTGGTGCTGGCCGAGGCAACCGGGCCATCGTTGGGATCCTTGCGGGGCTGGTGATCGCCGTGGTCGGAGGATTCATCCTGTGGATGCAGGCCGGCCTGACGTATTCGCTGTTTCTCCTGGGTTCGGGTGGAGTGGGGCTCCAGGACCATTTGAGTAAGGCCGCGGATGGCCTGACTGCCGGTGACTATGCAGCCGGTGAGGAAGAGTACGAGTTGGCGCTTGAGTCGACAACGATCTTGGAACGCAGCACCACAAGTCCCCAAGTCGACCTGATCGGGAGATCAGACACTTTCGTCACCGCGGTCGCGAACTGGAAAGCGGTTGTAGTCGCATCCGATGAGATTACGCAGGCAACCGGTGAACTGCTCGGCCTGTATGGAGACCTCGCCGGCAAGAACGGCTCAGAGAAGATCTTCAGCGACGGCGCCGTCGATATTGACCGGCTCGAAACAGTGGCACCTCGGGTGGACTCAGTACTGATCAATCTCGCGAATGCCGAAGCCGGTCTCAATGCAATCGAGACAGAGGGAAGGTGGACGGAAGGTCTTGATGATGTCCGGAATCAAGCGCTTGCGGAGATGGCGCCTGTCACAGCAGCAGTAGAGGTTCTCGTCGACATCGCGCCTGTTCTTCCTCAAGCACTCGGCGCAGACGGACCACGTCGTTACCTGGTGGCGGTAGGCAATCAAGCGGAGATGCGGGCGAGCTTCGGAGCGCCGTTGACATTGCTCATGGTCGAGTTCGATGACGGCCGAATCTCGATCCCTGTGAAAGGCCAGACGTCCACGGAACTCTTTCCACCCCTGAACGCACCTGTCCAGTGGTTTGGGCCCGCCTACAACCCCTTCTTCAAAGGCAATCAACGCAATCGCCCGTTCGTGGTGACGAACACCCACCCGAACATGGTGTTCAGTGCTCAGGAGATGGCTGGCGCGTGGACAGGTGGCAACTATCCGGACGTCGACGGCATCGTGACCCTTGACCTAACCACCATTGCGGCAGTCCTGGAAGCAACTGGCCCGATTGAGTCTCCGGTGTACGGAACCGTGGACGCCGATCAGATTGGCGAGATCCTGCTGATCGATGCGTATCAGGAATTTGGTCAGGACGATGCCGTGGCGCGACAGGAAGCCAATCAGCAACTTCTTGACGACCTGCTCGGGCGCATTCTCTCCGGCGACGACCTTGTCAACGTTGCACAAGCTGTCGCCTCCACGGCACCTGGACGGCACTTTCAGGTGTGGATGAAGGACAACCGACTTGAGCAACTCGCTGTGAATGCGGGAGCGGCGGGCATCGTCGACGACCCGCAAACCGGAGACTGGTCGGCCATGTACACGCAAAACGGCAATCAGTCGAAGGTCGATGTTTTCCAACAACGCAACCAATTAGTGGTCGTGAATCTCTCGGAAGATGGAAGTGCGCGAGTGAGGCAGCAACTGACACTCACCAACGCCACACCTCCTGATCGCCCCGAGGGTCCCCCAGAGCGCATCGGTTACGAGACGAGCTGGCTGAAGAACGCGTACATGATCTACGTTCCGAACGCCGCGAGAAACTATCGGGTCGATTACCCCCAGGACTTCAATGTGCGCCCCTTTGCCGGACACGGACGCCGACAACTCGGCGGGGGATGGATCGATGACGGGCTGGGAAACACCATGATCAGGGTTGTGGGATGGACTCCTCCGAGTGGGCAAACAGCCATCACGGTCTCCTATGACCTGCCGCCCGGCACCTTCACAACGAACGCCAGTCCCACCGATCCTCAGACCGATGCTCCTGAGCCCACCAGCTTGGAGTAC
>WLWL01000018.1 GCA_012103605.1 Candidatus Nanopelagicales bacterium | reverse complement strand
TCGCGATAACGGGAACATCGAGTTCCTTTGCCAGCAACTTGAGAGAGCGTGAGAACTCCGACACTTCCTGTTGACGAGACTCGACGCGTTTACCGCTCGACATCAACTGTAGGTAGTCAACGACGACGAGCCGGAGATCATGCCGTTGCTTCAAGCGACGACACTTGGCGCGGATTTCCATGAGGTTCATGTTTGGTGAATCGTCAATAAACAACGGTGCGTCACTAACCGTGCCCATCTTGCCGGCAAGTTTGGACCAGTCGGACTCACTCATCGTTCCCGAACGCATGTGCTGCAGTGGCACCTGAGCCTCCGCAGACAGCAGCCGCATAACGATCTCGTTGCGACTCATCTCCAGGGAGAAGATCACGCTCGTGAGCCCGTGCTTGATAGATGCGGTGCGGCAAACGTCCAGAGCCAGCGTCGACTTCCCAAGCGCCGGCCGGGCAGCGATCATCACTAGTTGTCCAGCGTGCAGGCCGTTGGTCAACGAGTCCAGATCCGTGAACCCTGTCGGCACTCCGACCATTTCGCCGTCACGGTTGGAGATCGCCTCGATCTCGGTGAGCGCCTCGCCCATGATCTCGTTGAGTGGCAGGTAGTCCTCGCTGGTGCGCCGCTCGGTAACTTCGTACACCTCGGCCTGGGCACGATCGACGGTGTCGTCGACATCACCGGTACCCGCGTAGCCCATCGACACGATCCGTGTTCCGGCTTCCACGAGGCGCCGGAGAATCGCCTGCTCACGAACGATGCGCCCGTAGTAGTTGGCGTTGGCCGCCGTGGGAACCAAGGAGACGAGGGTGTGCAGGTAACTGGCGCCGCCGACCCTCGAGATTTCACCACTCTTGGTGAGTTCGGACGCGACCGTGACCGCATCCGCGGGTTCGCCGCGGCCATACAACTCCAGGATGGTGGCGTAGATCGTCTGGTGCGCAGGTCGGTAGAAGTCCGAGTCACGAACAAGTTCAACAACGTCGGCTATCGCGTCTTTGCTCAGCAGCATCGCCCCGAGGACCGACTGTTCGGCGGCAGAGTCATTGGGTGGGGTCCGGTCAGGTTGCCCCGTCTGCTCATCGGGGAGGGGGAACTCCGCAACGCTCACCTGTGCACCCCTTCCTCAGCACCACACACCATCGTCATGCGGCGATCGAACCCGTTGTACCCCGGACCTGTGACAGTGTGGCCCGCAGCAACGCGACGGTACGGATGCAACGGACGTATGTCCACGTGCACTGTCGACAACTCTGTGCATTTCCTGCGGACAACCGTCGAGAGGTTGAGGACAACGTGGGGACAATCTGGGGATGACCATATGAATTTCTCCGAACAGAGAAGGATGTGAGCGTGATTTTTCTTCCCCAGCCTGGGGATGAATATTTCCCTCGCGTCTGAATAACATGACGGCCGTGTCCTCCCCGTCACCCCGATTGACGCCGTTTCGCATCACCGCCGTCTGCTTAGGCAATATCTGCCGCTCACCGATCGCCGAAGCTGTCATCCGGGATCGCGCCACCACGGCAGGCCTCGGCTCGCTCGTGACAGTCGATTCCGCCGGTACCGGCGATTGGCACCTCGGCCACGGCGCTGATCCGCGTTCCCTGTCGACACTCGCCAGCCACGGCTACCAACTGCCAGGCCACATTTCACGCCGTATCGATGCCGATTGGTTCGACGGCTTGGACTTGGTGCTCGCCATGGATTCGATGAACTACCGGGACCTGCTCGCTCTCGCGGCGATGACGGACAGCGAGCCGGACCTTCGCATGCTGCGGAGTTTTGATCCAGCGCTCGCGCATCTCGAGGCTCCACATCCGGAGTTGGACGTTCCCGACCCGTACTACGGCGGACCGGACGGATTCGGGGCTGTCTTGAGCATGATCGAGGCCGCCGCGGATGGCCTCGTGAGTGACCTACCGGACCGCTTGGGCCGGTAGGTCACGTCACAAGAAGCAAGGGACTACGCGGGTGGAGCTCCGTACTGGTTCTCGGCCGGGTTCCCAGCCTGAGCCCAGAGCACGATCATGATGATGATTCCGGCGCAAGGAATAAGCACCAGCAACTGCAGCCAACCGCTCTTGCCCGTGTCGTGCATACGGCGCGAACCCGCCGCATAAAACGGAAGCGCTGGCGCGATGGCAAGCACAAACACCAGCAGTGAGTACAGGATGGAGTCGGTTCCCACGATCACTGCGAGCAGCGACTGAACCACCACCTGAACGATCACCACAAAAAGCCAGAACCACCAAAATTCCGACCGGCGGGCGCGGCCACTGAAATTCGCATAGTTCGAAAGACATGTAGAGATGGCTTGTCCGAAGCCCATTGCACGCTCCTTTCGATCGCCCCTCTTACGGGCAACTCATCATCTCGCCAATGGCGACCGATATCCATCACATTTGCGATTTCTTCCACGGACGCGACTCGATTCACTACGGTGGCGCTGTGAAGGAGGCAACATGTCTGAAGTAACCCCTCCGAGCCCTCAGCCGGCAGCTCCCCAGAATGGACTGGGAACTGCTGCTCTGGTGCTCGGCATCGTTCAATTCTTCTGCTTTCCCTTGATCGGTGGTGTTCTCGCTATCGTCTTCGGAAAGATGGGAATGGCAAAGGCCGAGCAGGGGCTCGCAACCAACGGTGGAGCCGCGAAGGCTGGCTTCATCCTTGGCATCGTCGGCTTGGCACTGTGGGTCTTGCTCATCCTCATCACGCTGATCAGTGGGATGTCCGGGAGCTAACGCTTTAGTTGACTGCACAACAACACGGAGGCCGGGATCATTCGATCCCGGCCTCCGTCGTGTTCGCTGTCGCGGTGGAGTTCGCTGCTAACTGGGCACTACCTCGATGGTCACCCGTGCCACCACATCCGGGTGTAGATCGATCGCCACCGTATGGCTGCCGGTCTTCTTGATCGGGGCCGAGATCTGCACGTTGCGCTTTTCGACCAGCGGGCCACCGGCCGCCTTAATGGCGTTCATGACGTCGGTGTTCGTCACCGAGCCAAAGAGCTTGCCGCTGTCCCCTGCCTTCGCGGGGACGTTGACCGTCAGCGCTTCGATCTCCGCCTTAACTTCCTTGGCGTGATCGAGGTTGCGGATCTCCCGGGACTTTCTAGCCCGCTTGATCTGGGTGACCTGCTTCTCCCCGCCTCGGGTCCAGCCGATAGCCAGTCCACGAGGGAGCAGGTAGTTGCGTCCGTAGCCATCCTTGACTTCGACGATGTCTCCCGCGTCGCCGAGTCCGGCAACTTCTTGGGTAAGGATCAATTTCATGTCGCGTCCCCTTACCGAGCTGCCGAGGTGTAGGGAAGAAGGGCCACCTCGCGAGCGTTCTTGACCGCCATCGCGATATCCCTTTGGTGCTGGGTGCAGGTTCCGGTCACTCGCCGCGCGCGGATCTTGCCGCGGTCGGAGATGAACTTGCGTAGCAGGGTGATGTCCTTGTAGTCGATTCCCTCCACGCCTTCCTTGCAGAAGGGGCAGGCCTTCGCCTTGACCATCCGCTGTTGCGCTTGGTGCTTGTCGCGCTTGTTGTCGCGTGCCATTGGTTTCTCCTGTTTTTTGAAGTACGTCTGTGCTCTCTAGAAAGGGGGTTCGTCGAAGTTGTCGGATGTGCCGCCTGTGGTCCAGGGATCCTCCGCAGGTGCTGCACCACCAGAATCCGCGCCGAATCCACCGCCGCCACGCTGGACGCGGTTCACCTTCGCCGTCGCATAACGCAAGGCGGGACCCACGTCGTCAACATCGATTTCGAACGACGTTCGCTTCTCCCCTTCCCGCGTCTCGTAGTTCCGCTGCTTCAAGCGGCCGGTAACGATCACTCGCGAGCCCTTGGTCAACGACTCGGCAACGTTCTCGGCGTACTGACGCCACACGCTGCACCGAAGGTAAGTCGGATCAGTGTCTTTCCACTCGTTGGTCTGCTTGTCCATGTAGCGCGAACTAGACGCCACGGTGAAGGACGCCACGGCTGCGCCACTGGGGGTGAAGCGCAGCTCCGGATCGTTCGTCAGGTTTCCGACAACGGTGATGTTGATGTCGCCGAGTGCCATGTCAGCCTCCGAGAGCGGCGTCGGCCTTGGCCGCAGCCTTGGTGACGACGGGGCGAGTGACCTTGGTGCGCACGATCGCCTCATTGAGGTTCAACTGGCGGTCGAGTTCCGCCACCGACTCGGGAGTGGTGGTCAGATCGAGCACAACGTAGATGCCTTCGGCCTTGTGGTTGATCTCGTAGGCCATCCGGCGACGGCCCCAGATGTCGACGTTGTTGACGGTGCCACCATCCCCGCGGACAACGTTGAGAAACGCCTCCAGGCTGGGCTGGATGGTCTTCTCTTCTAGATCAGGGTCGAGAATGATCATGACCTCGTAATGACGCATGAAATGCCCACCTCCTTTGGACTGAGCGGCCCCGGATCTCTTCCGGAGCAGGAGGGCTCTGTGCGTGCCGTCGGTTTCCCGACAGCCTGAGAAGAGTAACCGCGGCTTTCTCTCCCCTCCAACCCGGGTACTGGCTGTTGCCTAGAGTGCGGGTATGCGGATTGCGACGTGGAACGTCAACTCGATTGGAGCTCGCATCGAGCGGGTAGTCGAGTGGCTGGAGTCCTCTCAGCCCGATGTGGTGGCGCTCCAGGAGTTGAAGTGCACCACCGAAGCCTTTCCTGAGATGCCGATCCAGGCGCTGGGGTACGACGTCGCCGCGCACGGGAACGGCCGTTGGAACGGAGTGGCAATTCTCTCCCGGGTAGGACTCGACAATGTGGTCCTCGACCTCGCCGACCAGCCCCCGTACGAGGACGTGATCGAAACCCGCGCCATCGGTGCCACGTGCGGTGGCGTGCGTATGTGGAGCTTGTACGTGCCGAACGGACGAGAGCCCGACCACGAGCACTACGCCTACAAGCTTCGCTGGTTGGCCGCCCTGAAGGCGACCGCCGAGGCTGAGTTGGCGGCGAATCCTGACCTGCCGTACGCCCTGACCGGTGACTTCAACGTGGCACCGCGCGATGGGGACGTGTGGGACATCTCGTTGTTCACCGATTCCACACACGTGACCCCGGCCGAGCGCGAGGCCCTCGCGAACGTGCAATCGGTCGGCCTTTCGGAAGTGATGCCGCGCGCACTCAAGGGCGAGCCGTTCACTTTCTGGGACTACCGCAACGGCGCGTTCCACCGGGGCTGGGGAATGCGCATCGACTTGGTGCTCGGTAATGCGCCGTTCAACGCTGCGGTCAGCGACGCCTACGTGGATCGCGAGGCGCGCAAGGGCAAGGGCGCATCCGACCACGCGCCGGTCGTGGTGGATCTCGATATCGCGTGACTTTGCTGAGAACCTGAGCACGTGAGCCTCACCGTCCGCACCATCAGCGCCGATCAGCACGCGCGCTGGTTGCGATCGCGCCCCGCGGTGTCCTTCCTGCAGCTGCCGTCCTGGGCGGATGTGAAGGTCGGCTGGCGCGGGGAGTCGGTGGGTTGGTTCGACGGTGATCGACTCGTCGGGACTGCGCTCGTGCTGCACCGACCGGTGCCGAAGGTGCGTCGTCGTTCGCTTTCCTACATCCCCGAAGGCCCGGTGGTGGACTGGAGTTCATCGCGCTGGCGGCCCCAGGATTGGCTCGATCCATTGCTCGAGCACTGCAAAGCCGTGGGCGCTTTCCAGGTGAAGATGGGTCCGGCGTTGGCAACGAGTCGTTGGGATTGCGCGACGGTCAAAGCCGCTCTTGCCGAGGCGGGCGAACCGAATGCACCGGCAACCCTCGGGCAGATCACCGCCGATTGGCACTCCACCGCCGCGCGCGAGGTGATCGAGGCGCTGCGCAGTTCCGGGTGGGAGCAGCCCGAAAGTTCTGGCGCGGGGTTCGGTGATGTGCAGCCGCGCTTCGTTTACTGCGTTTCTTTGCAAGATCGAACGCTGGACGATGTCTTCGCCGGCTTCAATCAACTGTGGCGTCGTAACGTGCGCAAAGCAGAGAAGTCGGGGGTGGTGGTTCGTCTGGGGTCACGCGAGGACCTCGCGGACTTCCATCGCGTATATGTCGAGACGGCCGAACGCGATCACTTCACCCCGCGCGGTCAGGTGTATTTCGAACGCATGTGGGATGCGCTCAATTCGGCTTACGACGGTTATCACGAAATGACGCTCCACTTGGCGGAGTACGAGGGTCACCTCGCCGCGGCCACGATCATGATCCGGGTGGGCAACCGCGCCTGGTACTCCTACGGCGCATCGACCACCGCCGATCGCGATGTTCGGCCGTCCAACGCCTTGCAGTGGGACATGATCACGCGTGCACACGCGGCCGGTTGCTCGGTCTACGACCTTCGCGGCATCTCCGACACGCTGGATCCCGCCAATCACCTCCTCGGTCTCGTCCGCTTCAAAGTGGGTAGTGGCGGGTACGCCCAGGAGTACATCGGTGAGTGGGATTTCGCGTTGCGCAAGACATGGGCGCGCGCGTACGCCGCCTACTCGGCGCGCGCCCGAACGTAGGGCAAGATCGAACCGATGACTTTTTCAGTTGCTGTCGATGGATCCCGTTGGCGGGCGCACCAGGATTCGGTCGTCGATGCCGTCGTTCACGCGTCCGGGAATATTCCTGTGCCCGTCATCAAGGGAAACGGCTACGGCCTCGGTGCCGGCATCTTGGCGCGTGAGGCCATGCGTATCGGAGCGGACACCATCGCCGTCGGCACGGTGTTCGAAGTCGACTACGTCGCAGCGGACACGCAAGGCGACATTGTCGTCCTCGAACCGTTCAATCCGGTCGACCGTGCGGCGTCGGCCGAATGGGCGCGCCTGGGAGACCGGCTACACGCGGGTCGTGTCATTCGAACGATCGCCACCTCCGACTCGCTGAAGTCTCTCGCCCAAGACTCGGGCTCGGCCCGCGTCATCCTCGAAGCGAACACATCCATGCACCGTTTCGGATTCCGCGAATCCGAGTTACTCGCGGCACTGGCTGACGGGGACGTTCGGGAAGCCATGGAGCGTGGACGCGTTCTGGTCGAAGGATTGGCCGTGCATATGCCGATCGATCAGCCGGCGGACGATGCACCTCCGCGCGGTGTGGGCGAGGGCAGTGCCAAAGCCCGTGAGGTGGTGCGATGGGCGGGCCTGTGGCAGACCGAAACCGAGGTGTGGGAAGGACACAACGCTCCGGTCAACACGATCTGGGTGTCCCATCTCGACGACACCGAGCTCTCGGTCGTTCGCTCCAGCGTGAAGGATTCGGTGGTCCGTCTTCGCACAGGCACTCGCCTGTGGCTCGGTGATCGGGGTGCGCTCACCGCGACGGGAACGGTCCTGGCGGTTCACCCCGTCGCGTCCGGCACCCACGTCGGCTATCGGCAACGAACCGGGCCCAAAGGGGGAACGCTCGTCGTTGTCTCCGGCGGAACCGCGCACGGCATCGGATTGGCTGGTCCGTCACCGGTCACATCCATCCGGCAACGCATCACCACGGCGGGGATCGGTGCCCTCGACGCAGCGGGCCGAGCGATGTCGCCTTTCTCTTGGCAGGGCAAACAGCGCTGGTTCGCGGAGCCACCGCACCAGCACGTGTCGATGCTGTGGCTCCCGCATCCGTGTGTCATCCCCGAGGTGGGTGATCAGATGACCGCCGAGGTGCGTTTCACGACCTCACGGTTCGACGTGGTTCAGGGTTTGGACGACTGACGCCCGCGAGGGTGAGTGCATCGGGCGCACCGTCGAAGGGTCCACCACCGGGATCGTCGGCGTCCGCGGCGATGCCGTCTCCACGCACCGGGTCGTGCGTGGGATAGATCATGTCTCGGATGACCATGGTTGCGAAGTACACGGTCGCCGCAACGTGCACGAATGTCGCGACTGCGTACAGCCCTGTCCCGAGCGCCTTCGCGTCGTCGACGTCGTAGCCGGCGAGGTGCCACCAGATGGCAGCGAAGTACACCACTTCTCCCGCTTGCCAGATCAAGAAATCACGCCATCGGGGACGGGCAAGCGCAGCGAGCGGAACCAGCCACAACACGTACTGCGGCGAGTAGACCTTCCCGGAGAGCACGAACGCCGCGATCACGAGGAAGGCGATCTGTGCCAGGCGAGGTCGGCGCCTCGTGGCGAGCGCGAGCACGGTGATGGCGACGAACAGTGCGACGAAAGTTCCGGTGGCGACGAGATTCAACGCATCGGCCGGTACCGCGGGTAGTCCCAGAACGCTGGCGGCGTACCACACGGAACCGAAGTCGACGCCGCGATCAGCATTGAATGCGTAGAAGTACCACCAGCCATCCCGGTTCGCGAGCGCGAAGGGCACGTTGACAACGAGCCAGGTAGCAGCAGTGCTGCCAGTGAGAATCACCACCGGCCTCCACCGTCCACTGCGCAGTGCCAGGATCACGAAGGCGCCCAGAAGAAGAACTGGGTAGAACTTCGCGGCGATCGCGAGTCCCAGCGCAACACCCGCCCACCCCGGTTTGCTGCGCGCCCACGCGAGCATCGCCAACGCCGTCAGAGCGATCGGGATGAGATCCCAGTTGATCGTCGCGCCGAGAATCATCGTGGGGGCCACAGCGACCATGGCCGCATCCCATGGTCGCTGTCGCACGGTCAACGCCGTCGCGACGACCGCGACGAGGAGAAACACCAGGAGACCGATCACGTTGACGTTGAAGAACGCCACGATCGGCACCGATCCAGCAATACCCGACACCGGGGTGGCAAGAAGGGTCGAGACCCACATGAACACACCCGTCAAGACCGGGTACTCCAATGGTTGACCGCCGGGAGGGGTCTGCAGGTAGGGGATAAGTCCTTCGGCGAAGCCTCGATACCCGAACAACGCTGGAATGTCGGAGTAGCACAGGTGCTCATACCGGTCGGGGGACGCCCACAATCCGTCGATGCATGCGTAATCGAGGAAGTAGCCGACGACGTAGCCGAGAGTGGCGAGCAGGATCAGCACGCGAAGAACGCTCCAGGGCGGCGCTACTCGAGCGACGCGCTCACCGAGTGGGCCGCCAATGATCGGAGCACTCGCCGCAACAACCGGGTCGCTTTGTGTTGGCCGTGCTCGAGACTCGTGCGATGACGGCACGCTCACTGGGTGTGCCTCCCGCGGGTGATTACTCGGACTTCTTCTTGTTCTTCTTGCCCGACGTACGAGCATTCTCTTGTGCGCCGAATTCCGCCGACGCAGTGACCGTGCCTTCTTGGTCGGCGGGTTGTTCTGCCGGAGCTGGGTCTGCTGGTTCTTCACCGGGCTCCCCTTGATCCGGGCCCAACTGCTCCGGGTCTTCCGGATTTGCCTCCTCGAGTCCGGGGTCAGGACCGAAGTCTTCGATCACCTCCGGGGTGGGACATCCCAGCGGCACGTCCTCCATGTCCGGAGGCAGGATCTCCGGGCAGTCCATTCCCTTCAGGGAACCCTTGGGCGGGTCCGGAAACTCCGCGACGTCGGTCTTCTTCAACGCACCTTTCATGAAACCGGTCCAGATGGCGGCGGGGAAACTGCCCCCGGTCACGGTCTCGCGCCCGCCCGTCCCCGAGAGCGACACCGGGATTCCCTTCTTGTTTTCCTTCGTCAAGAAGACGGCCGTTGCCAATTGCGGTGTGAAGCCGACGAACCAGGCGCTCTTGTTCATATCCGTGGTTCCCGTCTTCCCTGCTGCTGGGCGACCTAGATCACGCGCTGTGGCGCCGGTGCCACGGGAGACAACATCGGTCAGTGCGTACGTGACGGTATCGGCAACATCTTTAGAGAAGACTCTCTTCGTCGACGGCTCGTGCTTATACAGAACCTCGCCGTTGTTATCGATGATTCTGCGGACGAACGTGGTCTTGGCTCGTTCCCCACGGGCCGCGAAGGTCGCGTAAGCGTTCGCCATGTCCACCGCCGACGGTGATGCCGTGCCCAGGACGAAAGTCAGGTCCAGATTCTTCAAGTTCATGCCCGGGGTTCGCTTGGGAATCCCCGCGCGCACGGCTGCGTCCGCGACCCGATCGACTCCCACCGCATCTTCCATGGCGACGTACGCGGTATTCACCGATTCGCGGGTCGCTTCGAGGAGTGTGATTTCTCCGTAGGACTCGTCGTTGTAGTTGGTGAGTTCGTACCCCTTGATCTTGGCTGGAGAGTCGCCCTGCCAGTAACTCTTGAGTGGCACTTCGCTCTCCAACGCTGCGGCGAGCGCGAACGGTTTGAAGGTGGATCCCGCCTGAGCGAACTGTCGCGTCGCGTTGTTGATCTGATCGTCGATGAAGTCTTTGCCGCCATACATCGCGACCACTTCACCGGTTCCCGGTCGAACGGAAGCGAGCCCGATACGCACGCCCTTGGTCTTCGATTCCGGACCGAGCTTGCGGACGGCCCGTTCAGCCGAGCGTTGGGCCTTGCGGCTGAAGGTGGAGACCACGGTGAGTCCGCCGCGCTGGATCTGTGTCTCGTCGACACCGAGCGCGAGAAGTTCCTGGTGGACGGCGTTCAGCAAATGACCGGTTTGGCCACCGAGTCGATTGCCTGCTTGGCGCTTGGCGATCTCTGGAAACTGAGCGCTGTGGTACTCAGTTTCAGTAATCCACCCTTGACTGAGCATCCCGTCCAGCACGTACTGCCACCGACCACGAAGCGTGGACATGTTTTCGTCGGGGTTGAGCCGTCCAGGATTGTTCATGATCGCGGCGAGAACCGCGCCTTCGCTCAACGTCACGTTCTCGATCGGTTTGTTGAAGTAGGCCATGGCAGCCGCTTCGATTCCGTAGGCATCCCGGCCGAAGAAGGCGATGTTGAGGTAGTCCTCGAGGATCTGTTCCTTGGAGACCAAGGTTTCGAGTTTGAAGGCAAGCAGCGCTTCCTTGATCTTTCTTTTCCACGTGCGTTCTTGGGTCAAGAACGCGTTCTTCGCATACTGCTGCGTGACGGTCGACCCACCTTGCATCCATGGACCAGAATCAAAGACGTTGTTCACCGCCGCGCGCGCGATGCTGATGGGTGAGATTCCTCCGTGGTCGTAGAACCCACGGTCCTCCGCTGCGAGCACCGCCTCCTGAACGTGCAGGGGGATCTGCTCCAAGTCGCTTGCGCGTCGGTTGGCGTCACTCAGCCGTCCGATTTCGTGCTTACCTCCCGCGTAATACACCACGGTCGCTTCGGTTGTGGCGAGGTCGTTAGGGGTCGGCACCTCGGTGCGCGCGAGAACGACACTGAACGCCACGACAGCCGCGGTGGTCGTCAGCGCGAAAAACGCCGCAACTCCCCACAAGAAGACCTTCAGCGGTGAACGACGCGGCCGTGGCGGGCGACCGCCGGACCCTGATGAACGACGACCGTTCGGTGGGCGACCGCGTCCGCCATTGCCTGCGCCACCGTTAGAACCACCAGACCGACGGCCACCGCGTGATCGTGGCGATGCGCCGCCAGACTCGTGCGTGCGAAATCGACGACCCGGGGTACTCGGATTCTTGGGAGGGACCGACCGCGGATCAGCGGATCGGCGTTGCCCGCCGGTACTCGAACGCGAACGCGAACTTGAACGCGAAGCCGAGCGAGGTCGACTCGAGGAGCGAGCTCGGGTGCCTCGCTGCTTCGGTCTCCTGTTGGTCATGTCCTCACCAGGTCGGGGAAGGGAACCTGCTCCTGCGCGCGCCTGAATCCTTGGGGCCACAGGGAGGGGTGTGACTCCTGGGATTCAATAGACCAAGTGCACCAGAAATCCCCCCTGGACCGGTGACGGCACGCCGTCAACGCGGCAGGAGGGGACTAATCGAGTTCCCGGAGGTCGGCAGGCGTGGGAAGTGCCCGGCGAACCGTGCCATCTCCTATCCGATATGTCCGTAATAGGTAGTTCCAGTGGCAGTCGGGGCACACCTCGACGACGTACACACCGATGTCCCCGAACCGATTGGCGAGCGATGGCAAATTCTCGGTTTCCCGGATCCGACCCGAGTACGGCCCCAGTTCGTCGCCGTAGACGTAATTCAAGGTGACCAGATTCACCGAATGGCACGCCGGGCAGTTCTCATCGGTCGCTTCACCGTGGAACGTGGCCGCCTTGACGAGGTACGGATCGGCATCACAAAAGTCACTACTGAGAATGCCCCCACGGTGGAATCGTCGAATATCCGACCGTCGTTGCAGTGCGTAGTCGATGACCGCTCTCGGTGCTTGTGGGTCCGCGACCGGCTCGGGCGGAGGCAACGGGTCGCGACGTCTCTTTTTGCCCGACGCGGATGTACCCGAGGCCGACTCACCGCGCACCAGTGAGCCGCGCACCGACATTGCGCGCCCGCTACCGCCACGTGGAACAGCCATTCGTTGAGTCTACGAGACCCGTAGCCTTTCGCCATGGCTGTTCAGGACTCCTCGAACCCTGGACGCGGTGCCCTTCGGTCTGTTCTTGCGAGCCACAACTTCCGCCGCCTCTACAGCATCCGACTCGCTGGTCAATTCGGTGACGGACTGCTGCAATCCGCGCTGGCGACGTTCGTGTTGTTCTCCCCTGAGCGGGAACCGGATGCCGTGCGCGTCGCCGCAGCCTTCGCCATCTTGCTGCTGCCGTACTCCTTCATCGGTCCCTTCGCCGGGGTGCTACTCGATCGCTGGCAGCGGCGCAACGTCCTCGTGCGAGCGAACCTGCTGAAGTCGCTCTTCACCGTCCCGATCATCGTGGTTGTCGGCGCTGGTCAGGCGGACTTCATCCTCGGACTTTTCGTGCTGATCGTGCTCGGCGTCAGTCGGTTCATCCTCGCTGGCTTATCCGCGTCGATGCCGCACGTGGTCAACGGTCGGGAGCTCATCACTGGAAACGCCCTCGCTCCCACCTCCGGAACCATTGCTGTGGGGGTTGGGGGGATCATCGGTGTCGGGATTCGCGCCTTCGCCGGCGGCGGAGATGCCGGAAGTCAAGTTGTTCTCGTCGCCGCGATTGTTTCCTTCGTGGTCGCGAGTTTCCTCGCCACCCGCTTGGCCGCCCACGCACTCGGACCCGACCATGGGGTACCGGTCGACACATTCGCCAGTGTCGCTCGCGGACTCGTCCTCGGTGCACGCACGCTGCGGGACAAGGTTCCCGCACGCAACATCATGGTGACGATCATCGTGAACCGGTTCGTTTTCGGAGTCCTCACGGCCGGCGCTCTGCTGTTGGTTCGCGGGAGCCTGCATCCGCCCACGGACGTCGACGCGGCACTGGGTGACTTCGTCCTCGCCACCGCCGGAGCGGCCGTCGGGGCGTTCTTCGGAGCGGTCGTGACACCCACGATGACGCGACGAATCGGTATTGGTCCATGGGTGGGCATCGTGATGGTGCAAGGGGGTGTCGTTGGTTTCGGACTGCTCACAGCCACGGCCATCAACCCGCAACTGGTGACGCTAGTCGCAGGGGCCGCGTCCATCGGCTTGGCTGGACAGTCGGTCAAGGTCTGCGCGGACACTGTGCTGCAGCGATCCATCCCCGACGATCAGTTGGGACGGGTTTTTGCTCTGTTCGACATGATCGTCAACATCGCCCTAGTTACTGGGATCACGGTGACCGCTTTCGCCTCGCCTATTTCCGGACAGTTCACCGGTGGCTACCTGATCTGCGGCGCACTTCTGGTCCTCGCGGCATGGTGGTATCGACGATCTACGCGGAGTCCTGCACAGCGCTCCTGAAACCGGCCTATGCTCGTGCGCATGTCGAACGGAGCCTCGGCGACCTATACCCAAAGCCCGGTCACTCGGAAGAAGTGGCGAGGTCGCTCGTACGTATCCCTGTTGTTGTTCATCATCGCGACTCTTTTGACACCTGTTGCCGTCATTGGTCACTGGGGTCACGAGACGATCGCGAACCCCGAGCAATACATCAATACCGTCGGACCCCTGGCAGAGGATCCAGAGATCCAACAAGCAGTGTCGGACACGGTCAGTAACGCGATTATCGACAAAGTTGACACGAGCCAGGTCGCCAGCGGGCTCGTCGGTGTGATCATTCCCAATGAAGCCCTGTCGAATCTGCTCTCAGGTCCGATCAAGGCCGGAATCGACGGTCTCATCAGAGGGGCTGTCGACAAGTTCGTCACCTCCGATGCCTTCCAAGAAGCGTGGATACGCATTAACGAGCTCGCACAGAAAGGCTTCATCGCTGCACTCACCGGGGATCCGACAGGCCCGGTCCAATTCGTCGGTGATGAACTCGTCCTCGACATCTCCTCCCTCCTGCAAGAGGTGCAAACCTCACTCGTGGATGAAGGGATCGACATCGCCGGACTCGTCACGATCCCGGAGTCCGACGCACAGGTCGTCCTCCTTGACTCCCCTGAACTCGCCCAGGCACGGGCGGTCTACTCGCTCACCTCGCCATTCCTCGCCGTGATCTTGCTGATCACCGCCGCCCTGTTCATGGTGTCGGTGCTCTTGGCGACTCGCCGGGCCCGCACCACCGTCGCTGTCGGCATCACCGTGGTCACCTGGTCGCTCACCCTTCAATATCTCCTGGGCAGAGCCGAAGAAGGCTTCGTCAATGCCTTCGCGGGATCGCTTTTCGAAAATGCTGCCGCCGCCTTCTACAACCAACTGCTGACGTACCTACTTCTCGCGGTTCAAGGATTGCTCCTGCTCGGCGCGGTCGTCATCGTGCTGGGTTGGTTCTGCGGCTCAACGCGATTCGCCTCCACGGTTCGGGGATCCATCGATAAAGGGCTCGTAGAGATCGGTCAACGACTCCCGTCTGCCCTGGCCGTGATCGGCCGACCGATGCGCGAGTACGCACCCTTCGTGCGGTGGGGTCTGCTGGTCATCTGGCTCGTCACCGTCTTCGCATTCGGGTCGGTCACCCTCGAAAAGGCGCTCGGCTGGACGGCCCTGCTCCTCGGCGTCTTGACCATTGCGCAGATCCTGATGCACGCCCCGGACGACGCCGCACCCGAGCACCGGCCCAGCGACGCCCTGCCGTCGAGCACGACCTAGGTCACCCGCTCGCGCGGGCCGCCCACCACGCCCGCAACGCCTCGATGGCCTGCTCTTCATCCAACGGGCCGCGATCCAGGCGAAGCCCCAGTAGGAAGTTGTAGGCCTCACCGACCACAGGTCCGGGAGGAATGCCCAGTACTTCCATGATCTTCGTGCCATCGAGGTCTGGCCTCATGGCTGCGAGTTCTTCTTCTTCCGACAAGCGCTCGATGCGTTGTTCCAGATCGTTATAGGCACTTTGCAAGGCCTGCGCGCGCTTGCGATTGCGTGTCGTGCTGTCCGCTCGTGTCAGTTTGTGTAGCCGGACCAATTGATCACCAGCGTCACGCACGTACCGTCGGACCGCGGAATCGGTCCATTCGCCTGTTCCGTACCCGTGAAACCGCAGATGCAACTCCACGAGTTTGGCAACGTCGTCGGTGAGGTCGTTGGGATACCTCAACTCGCGCATCCGCTTCTTGGTCATCCGCGCACCCACGACCTCGTGGTGGTGAAAGCTGACCCGTCCTCCTGCTTCGAACTTGCGCGTCTTGGGTTTACCGATGTCGTGCAACAGTGCCGCGAGGCGCAGCGTCAGATCGGGTTCACACGTGGGTTCATGGACAGATTCCAGGGTGATCGCCTGTTCGAGCACCGTCAGTGTGTGTTCGTAGACATCCTTATGGTGATGGTGTTCATCGGCTTCAAGCCGCAGAAGGGGAAGTTCCGGAAGCACGATGTCCGCGATGCCGGTGTCCACCAGAAGCGTCAATCCAACCCGAGGGTGATCGCTCATCACGATCTTCGAGAACTCCTCGCGGACCCGCTCGGCTGAGACGATCGATATCCGCTCGGCCTGTGCCAACATCGCATCGACGACGTCCGCATCGACAGTTGCGTCCAGCTGCGACGAGAAGCGCGCCGCTCGCATCATCCGCAGGGGATCGTCGTCGAACGACGACTGCGCGGTTCCCGGAGTTCGAATGCGCTTCGCCGCAAGGTCCGCAATCCCGTCGAACAAATCGACGAACTCCATGGACGGCAACGTCACTGCCATGGCGTTCATCGTGAAGTCGCGGCGGGCGAGGTCGGCGGCGAGGTTGTCGCCGAACGCGACCTCGGGTTTGCGTGATGAAGAGTCGTAGGACTCGGACCGGTACGTGGTGATCTCCACCTCGCGGCCATCGATGCGCGCACCCACGGTTCCGAATCGGATCCCTACGTCCCAGACGGCCTCCGCCCAACCGTCCAACAACTCCACGATCTGCTCGGGGTGCGCATTGGTGGTGAAGTCAAGGTCGGTATCAGAGCCCAACCGTCCCAACAACGCATCGCGCACCGGGCCCCCGACGAGGGCGATCTCCCATCCGGCATCCGCGAAGCGGTCTCCGACCCGTCGAAGTGGCTTCGCGATCGGGGCCAGGGACGCCACCGCCTGTTCCTGGAGAACCTGCAGCTGCCCACCACCGGGGGATGGCGAACGAGGGGTATCTCCGGACACGACGCACAAGGCTAGCCCCGTCCCCGGTTTATCCTCGCCTTGTGGCCCTACCGATCGTCGAGGAGACCTCCGCAGGGGGGCTGGTCCTCGATAGTGATCATCGGGCCGCCCTCATCGGGCGTCGAAACGCTCGGGGTGTCGTGCTGTGGTCCCTACCGAAAGGCCATATCGAGGAGGGGGAGTCCGCGGAAGGTGCGGCCATCCGTGAGGTCGGCGAAGAGACGGGCATCGTGGGCCGGGTGGTGGCACCCCTGGGGGTCATCGACTTCACCTTCACAGCGTCCGAGTACCGGATCCACAAGACCGTTCACCACTTCCTGATGTTTGCCGAGGGTGGCGAACTCACCGACGACGATGCCGAGATCGACGAGGTCGCGTGGGTCCCGTTCACTGAACTCCATGATCGCCTTTCCTACGCTGACGAGCGAGAACTTCTCTCCCGCGTGCCCGAACTGCTGGCCAGCGCGAGTTAGGTGACGCACATGTCGCCGCGATCAACGCGACCTCGAGGGATGAACGTCGCCCTCGCGGCGGTGATTGCCGTGACCTCATTGCTCGGCGGCGTCGGTGTCGCGTCTACGTCTCTCGCGCCACCTGCTCGAGCCGATGCCGTGGAGCCGGTGACCGTCGTCATTGACCGGTTGACTCCTGTGGTTCCGCGCGCTGACGGCCGCCTTCGCGTCGAGGGTCGGGTCGTGAACACGACAACCAACGCGATGGACGACGTGGTGATTCGGCTTCGCCTGTCGTCCGAGCCGGTAACGCGTCGATCGCAGATCACCCGCGTCCGCCAATCACCGCTCGATACCGAAAACCAAGAACCGACGCCGGAGCAACTCGATCAGCGCACTGCGCCCGACTCGTGGCCGGAACCGGCGGACGCCATCGTGGACGAGACGCAGGTCGATATCGGCGAGACCATTCCCCCCCGAGGTCAGGCGGACTTTGCTATCCGTATTCCCCTCAAAGACTTACCTCTCGCGGAGCCTGGGGTGTATGTGCTCGCCATCGAAGTGCTTGGGTCACGCCGCGGTGCAACCGATGAAGCCGCGGACGAACGTCAAGGCATGTTGCGAACGTTTCTTCCTTGGTTCCCCGAGCCGGTGTCTCCCCTTCAGATGGTGTGGCTCTGGCCGTTGGCCGACTGGCCCGCCCAAAACGCCGACGGTGTTTTCCTCGACGCCCAAACACCGGACGCCATCGCTCCCGGAGGCCGACTGACGTCGTTGGTGGAAACCGGGGCACGCCAACCCCGGTCGGTCAACTGGATCGCCGACCCTTCGCTCCTGCAGTCTGTGCAAGACATGTCCGACGGCTACCAGGTTCTGCGCGGCGGACAGGTGGTCGTCGGTGACCGCAGCGACGAGGCGACCGCGTGGCTTTCCTCGCTCACCAGCGCGCTAGACGACGCTCGTCCGCCGGCCACGACATCGCCGGTGCTGCGTGTGCTGCCGTACGCGGACATCGACGCCTCCGCTGTCAACCGTGCCGGCATGCCCACCGACGTCGTGCGGGCCGTCACTTCCTCCGCACCCTTGTCGTCCGCGGCTCTCGACCAGCAGGTAATCGGTGGCACGTATTGGGCGCCCTTTGGACGTATCGACCCCGAAACCGCCGACCTTGTGGCCTCTGCCGGCGTGCGCACCATCATCTTGTCCGGCAGGGCGATTCCCGCCCGGGATGCCTACGCCGGCGCCAACACTGGCCGCGCGGTGCTCAGCACCTCCGTGGGGGCTGTGCAGGCCGTGCTTCGTGAGCCTCGCATGTCGGCCCTACTTACCGAGCCCCAACGAAATCGATCGGACGCTATCGAGATTCGCCAAGCGTTCCTCGCTGAATCCGGGGTGCTCGCCGGCACTATCCCCGAGGATGCGGCTTCACGGGCTGTCGTCGTCGGGCCGGACGACATTCGCTGGGATCCTTCGGGAACCGTGGTCAACGCACTGCTCAAGGCGACCGTGACCGCGCCATGGATGAAGCCGTTATCGCTCACGGGTTTGTTGGACGAGCCAGTAAACCCCTTGCGCCGTGATCGCCGGGACTACGGCAAGCAGGCGCAGGCAGCCGAGTTGCCCGACGCCTACATGCAGGACATTCGTCGCACGAGCGACGAGCTCGCTGCCTTTACGAGCGTGCTCGATAACCCCATCGGTATTTCCGACACCTACGCTGCCGCACTGTTACGTGCCGAGTCGGCTGCATGGCGCTCGGAACCCACCGTCGGCGCATCTCTGCTGAACAACGTCTCCACCCAACTCAGCGAGCAGGTGGCGCAGATTGGTGTTCTGTCGGAAGGAACCGTAACGTTCTCCGGCGACAGTGGCCGCGTGCCGATCACCATCGAGAACTCACTCGACCGGACCGTCACCGTCGGGGTGCAGTTGCGGGCATCGCCGGCAATCCGGCTCGAATCCGAACCGCTGCAGGGAATTCAAGTGGAGCCGGGTAAGAAGGTAAGCGTCGACATCGAGGCGCGGGTTGTCGGCGGCAACACACTCCCGGTTCGCGTGCAACTGCTCACCCCCGATGGCACCGCTTTCGGGGAGGGCGCGCGGATCGACGTCGCGAGCACGGCCTACGCCCGGGCAGCCGCATGGGTCGTCATCGTTGCGTTCATCGCGATCGTGATCTTCGTCGTGATCGGGGTGGCGCGTCGGATCCGGCTGGCCAGCTCGAGCGGGCCGGACGACTCCGGCGGCTCTGATGATCCGATAGATCCACACGAATCAACGATCAACACAAAGGACCAATCCACGCCGCCCACGGGTGAGCGATGAGTAGGACAAGGGCACTTCTCGGGCCGAGCACCGTGATGGCAACCGGAACGGTGGTCTCGCGAATCACGGGCATTGCGCGAGACATCGCCCTCGCCGCCGCTCTCGGCTTCTACCTCGTCTCCGATGCGTACTCGCTCGGCAACTCCCTGCCGACCATCATCTACATCCTGGTGGTCGGCGGCGCCCTGAACGCCGTGTTCATTCCGCAGTTGGTTCGACGTATGGAGAAGGACGACGACGGAGGAAACGCCTACGCCGACCGTCTCATCACACTGACCGGGTCGGTCCTGCTCGCCCTGTCCATTCTCGCTGTGGTCGCTGCTCCCTGGATCGTTGATCTCTACACGCCCGCGGATTACCCGCAGAGCCAGTACGACCTGGCCGTCGCCTTCGCGCGTCTGTGTCTGCCGCAGATCTTCTTCTACGGGGCCTACACGATGTTGAGTCAGGTCCTCAACGCTCGCGGCACCTTCGGAGCGCCGATGTTCGCACCGATAGCGAACAACGTGGTCGCCATCACCACGTTCGTGTTGTTCATCATCGTCGCGGGCACGTCGGCGGCTGCGGATGGAGCATTGACCACCGGTCAAGTCTTGCTTCTGGGGATCGGCACGACGGCCGGCGTCGTTGTGCAGGCAGCGATTCTGGTCCCCGTCCTCGGTCGGGCGGGTTACCGGTGGCGGCCGCGCTTCGACTGGAAGGGCCAAGGACTCGGCAAAGCGGCGAAGCTGGCGGGCTGGACAGTCGGTTTGGTTCTCGTCAATCAGATCACCTACATCGTCATCACCCGCCTTGCGGCGCAAGCGAACGTCGATGCTGCAGCCTCCGGCGCCACCGCAGCCGGCATTACGACGTATCAGAAGGCGCACCTGGTCTTCATGCTCCCGCACAGCGTGATCACCATCTCGATCGTGACCGCGTTGCTACCCGCCTTAAGTCGATTGGCCCACGAAGGCAAACTCAAGGAGGTCGGGGAGGACGTCGCGGGTGCCATGCGCCTGGTCGCCGCGCTGGTTGTTCCAATTGCGGCCATGCTGTTCGTTCTCGGCTCCGATGTCTCCGTTCTCTTGTTCGGCTACGGAGCAGCCACCACCGACCAAGCAGCGGTGATGGGTGACGTTGTCTCGATATTCATGATCGGGCTTGTGCCGTTCACGTTGTTTTACGTGCTCCTACGCGGCTTCTACGCCATGGAAGACACCCGAACACCGTTCGTGGTCACCGTCATCTTCTCCGTCATCATGTTGGCCCTCGTCCTATGGCTCTTTACTTTCCTGACCGACCTCGGCGTCACGTCGGCTGGCGGTCCGCAGATCGCCGGCATCGCACTCGGATACGTCCTGGCGTACTGGTGCGGCTTCGTCGTGCTGTGGTGGTGGCTGGCGCATCGCCTCGGATCGCTGCAGTCCGGTGCGACAGCGTGGGTTCTGCTTCGCCTGCTCATCGCGGGCGGTGTCGCCATTGTCGTGGCTGGCCTGACCCGCACCGCGACCCTGGATCTGCTCATCAGTGACGGTCTGAATACGCAACTGACGGCGCTTGTGCTCATCATGACCGCGGTCATCGTCGGGGTTCCCACCTTCTTCTTCGCCGCGTGGCTTCTGCGCGTCCGCGAGGTATCTGCCGCCGTCGCCATGATGAAATCACGTGTGGTGCGCCGATGAACGACACGAAGAACGCAGGCGATGGTGCCGGTGAGCGTCGCATCGACCGTTACGTCCTCCACGAGCGCATCAGCCTGCATACCCCCACCGAGCAGTTCGACGGCTATCGACAATTCCCGACCGAGTTGTGGCGCGGTCATGACGATGTTCTCGACCGTGCCGTGTCTATCCGATTGATCCGAAAGGACGACTCCCGACTGAACCGGGTGCTGGGTGCCGCGCGCGCGGCAGCCTTGGTCGACGATCGCCGTTTGTTGCGGATCCTCGATGTCATGGATGTTCCCGGCGACAACGAAGAGCCAGCGCGCACCGCCATCGTCAGCGAGTGGGCCCACGGCCAGCACCTCGCCGACAGGCTCTCTAGCGGCGGGCTCTTCGATCCCACAGTGGCCGTGCAGACCATCGCCGAAGTTGCCCGCACCCTCGCCAACTGCGCTCGACACGACATCGGTCACGGCCGACTTCGACCCACCGCACTGCTGTGGACGGAGGCCGGTGAGATTCGGCTTCGCGGGTTGGCGGTGGATGCTGCTCTCTTCGGTCCGATTGATCCAGCCGCCCCCGACGCCGATGTCGACGGCCTTGGTTGTCTTCTGTATGCGATGACCACGGGTCGTTGGCCCGCCCTGAGTGTCGACTCCTCCAAGGTGCACACTCCGCTCGCTCCCGCGGCCGGTCGCACAGTCCCGATGCCGTCCCGGGTGCGGGCAGGTATGCCGTCTGAGATTGATGATCTCGTCACCCGATCTGTCCGTCAGGTGGCACGCCCTCGCGGCTCGATGCCGATCACCTCGGTCAACGCCTTCACGTCCCTCGCCGGCTCCGCCGAGGACTACCTGTCACCGGTCCCCGGGGCTTCCTCGTCGAGTGTTGGTGATCGTCTGCGCACGGCCGCTACTGCTGCCACGACCGCCATCACCACAACCTCTCCTGACTCCACGGAGCACGATTCCGATCTTCCGCGACGACGGGTTGGATTCCTGCGTTTCACGGGCCGGCTGATCGCGTTTGCTTTCGCTGTCGCCTTGACGGCCGGCATCGCATGGTTCGGGTGGCAGCAGGTTGTCGGGGAGCCGGTGGTGGAGGAACAAGATGTCGTTGTGGGCGACTCCATTCTGGAGACCGGTGCTGTTCCCTTCGTAGAGGAATTTGACTCCGGACTCACCGCCGTACTCCCCATCGAAGCTGTGCGCTCGTACGACCCGCTCGGTGACGACAACGACGATGGACAACCCGACGGCATAGACGGTAAGGAACGCAACAAACGCGCCGAGTTGGCGGCCGACGCCGATGGGACAACCGCATGGTTGACCCGCAAGTACAACACGCCCACCGTTGGGGACAAGGGTGGCGTTGGGTTGATCGTCGATCTCGGAAGCCCCAAGCAGTTGTCCACCATCGACCTCGACCTCGTCGGCTTCGGAACCGACGTCGATATTCGTGTGGCGGATCAGATCCTGGATGACCCGGACCTGTGGACCGACTTCGCGTCGGTCAACGACGCCGGTCCCGAGATCACCCTGCGCTCACCGCGATCGGTGACCGGTCAATACGTGCTCATCTGGTTCACCGGTCTCCCGGTCATCCCTGAATCGACGACGAGTGACTCACCTCGCTACCAAGGGGGGATCCGTCAGCTGTCCATCGCCGGTCTCGACCCGCAGGAGATCGTCGACGGTCAGTAGGCTCGAAGCCGTGTCGAACGAGTCTGTGCCGCCGGTGACGGCAGCAACGACACCGTTAGAAAACCCACCCACCGACAAAGAGTTGCTCAACGCCCACATTGAAGGGGATTCGAGCGCCTTCGGAACGCTGATCGCACGCCACCGCGATCGACTCTGGGCAGTGGCTCTCCGCACGACCGGCGACCCCGATGAAGCCGCCGACGCCCTTCAAGACGCCTTAGTGTCTGCCTTCCGTCGCGCCAACCAATTCCGTGGCGAATCAGCGGTGACTACCTGGCTGCACCGCATCGTGGTGAACGCCAGTCTGGATCGGCTCCGACGGCGTTCCATCCGCAGCAGCGTTCCGCTGCCCGACGACGACGCTCTCGGGAAGGCCGCGGCAACTGCGACCCCGGTCGGGCGTGGCGGCGTACCGCGCGACCCGATCGCCGCCCGCGAGACCCAACTCGTCATCGCCCGGGCACTCGCCGAGTTACCCGAATCCCAGCGAGAGGCGATCGTTCTCGTGGACGTCGAGGGGTACTCGGTCGAGGAAGCAGCCGCTCTCCTGGACTGTCCGCCCGGGACGATCAAGAGCAGGTGTTCTCGCGGCCGAGCCCGTCTGGCGGAATCCCTTGGATTCCTGCGGGATTCGACCGGTTCAGACGCCAAAGCTGAGCCCGTGGAACGGAACCACCACCCTCCGCCGTCCGTCGGACGTGGTGGAGGGGGTTCGAACTCGGACTCCGCCAGCAGGGCAATCGAGGATTCGACGGGAGGTGATGGCAGTGGCGGACAGTAACAATCGCGACGCCGCGGGACTCCCCGAAGACGGGATTCGCCCCGCTGGAGACGACCCTGCCTACGACCCGGACATCCAGGACGCCGTTCGCGACACCCTGCGTGACTGGTCGGCTTCCGTCGATGCAGAGCCCTACGAACCTGTGCCCGCCCACGTGTGGGAGCGCATCACCACGGTGCTCGATGCCGAGGACCCAACCTGGGCTCAGACGGAGGGGTACGTCAGCGACGTCAGCAGCGCCGGTCGCCGTCGACTGCCGAGAAGCCGCTGGACAACACCACTCATCGCAGCGAGTGTCGTTGCCCTCGGTGTCGCCGTAGGGGCGAGTGTGTGGGGACCGTTCGGCGAACCCACCGAAGACGGGGTCACCGCAACCGTGGCGAGTCAGACCATCGATGAAGCCGTCGAAGCCCCTGAGCTCGCCGAGTCGACCGAATCGCTCGAGTCCGAGAGCCTGGCCCGAGCGGATTCAGTAGCCGTACCGACGCCGCAGGTAGTTCAAGCGGGCTTCATCCCCCCCGCCAAGAAGGTCATGGATCTTGGTGAGGACATTTCATCCGCGCAGATCGCCGACACGGTGGACGAGATTCTGACCGGTGTCGGGATCACCGAACCGGCAGACGTGCTCGAGATGCCGGAGGAAACGTGGGATGCAGCAACGGACGGCATGACGTCAGATCCGAAGGTTCTTCGTGATTGCGTGACAAAAGTAACCGCCGTCGAAACCTCCCAAGCGCTGCTCGTGCTTCGGGCATCGGTGAACGGCATCGATGCCGGGTTGCTCGTCGTTCCAGACTTCATGGTGGACATGAACAAGATGTTGTCCATGAATGCAGACCAGATGCGCAGCATGGGTCCCGATATGGGTGTCACCACCATCTATGTCGTCGAGCCGACGTGCGGCATGCGCGAGCCGAGTCACAACCCGACTCTGTTCAAGGCCGCTTTCACCTTGGCGCCCGCCAGTTGACCACGGGGCATCGTCGTCTCGCGCGCCTGCCTGCTTCAAGACCGGCGCGCCGACTCGCCTACTATCGGGACATGAAAAAGTTCGTGCGCTTCTTTGTCGGTCTCGTTGTCATCGCCGGTGCGTCCGTTGGTCTGGCGGCACCCGCCCACGCTGCCCACGTGGTGCATCTGTGCTCAGATACCTCCGTTGAAGGCAATCCTGGCCAGACCCTCATTCTCATCAATGGGTGCGGCCGCGATTGGTATTTCAAGGACTGGGGCCCCATCATCCAAGAGTCGTGGAATTCAAGCGCCTCTTCCGTCCTTGGTTCAGGTTCCAGTCGAACGCTGACTTTCGGGGCCGTCGGCACAGGGTCGATCTCTACCAACTACTTCTCTGATTCTCTCGCCGTCACCGTTCATGACCCGACGGTCAAGACGGTGACCTATCCGCCCTTCGTCGGCCACGATTGGATCCAGCAGGTCGGGGTTCCGGCCTCAGGCTCCTGCGAAGACGTTTCGTCAACGGTCGGGCACTGGGTCGGAGCACCCGTCGGTGGTTGGTCTCTTTCCTGGGCACCATGGATCAATGACGGACAAGGTGGCCCGGTCTGCACCCGGGAATTGCAAGATCGACAAGACGGCACCATCGTTCTGGTGGGCTGAACGTCTTCGGTATTGAGGAGTGGAAGTGTCGGAAAGTTCG
>WLWL01000119.1 GCA_012103605.1 Candidatus Nanopelagicales bacterium | reverse complement strand
ATCCCCGTCCGCCACCTGCCTCCACAGGGTTGTTCAAGCCGACGACCAACGTGTCGTTCATCGCGGGGGCGTCCATGAACGGTGTCGGAGCCGGAAGGGACGCTCGGGCTCGCCGGACGTCGGCAAGGAAATCCTGACTGTTTCGGTACCGCTGCCCCGGGTCACGGCGAGTGGCGGTGCGAACGATCGCATCAGCTTCCGGGGGAACCCCACTGCTCACACTCGATGGAGCGGGAACGTCGGAATTCACGTGCTGGTACGCGACCGACAACGGACTGTCGCCACCGTGCGGAACCTGTCCGGTGACCATTTCGAACAAGCAGATGCCGGCGGCGTAGAAATCCGTGCGCTCATCCGCCTCTCCGCTTTCCACCTGTTCGGGCGCCAGATACGCCACCGTGCCGATCAAGACGCCGGCCGTTGCGTTGGTTTCGGACGTGGCGACAGCCCGGGCGAGGCCGAAGTCGGCCACCTTGACTCGGCCATCGTGAGAGATCAGGACGTTCTCGGGCTTTATGTCTCGATGCACCAGTCCCGCTGCGTGCGCCGCAGCAAGCGCCTCCACGACGGGCTCGAGGAAGACCAAGGCCTGTTCGGTCGTGAGGGGTCCGTAGTCACGAATGACGTCGCGCAGTGTTCGACCGGGAATGAGCTCCATGGCCAGGTACACCAGCCCGTCGGCCTCGCCCTGGTCGTAGACAGCGACCACGTGCGGGTGGGAGAGCCGAGCGGCCGACTTGGCCTCACGTTCGAAACGGGCGACGAATCCCGGATCGGCGGCCAAGTGCGGATGCATGACCTTCAAGGCCACCAGACGGTCGAGACGAAGATCAACCGCCTCGTACACCGTTGCCATCCCGCCGCGTGCGAGAAGTGCGCGAACCTCGTAGCGAGAACCAACAACCTTGCCGACGAGTCCCGCGCGCGCACCCGACTCCATTCTTGCGAGTGTAGGTTGGCACGCAGACGCCTCGCAGGAGCCACGCCCTCGTCCGGGGCCTCATCGCGCAAGACAAGACACGACTCAGTCGGTCATCGCATGCTCAGGTCAGAACCTGCAGTCGCAACGCCAAGCATGGAGGGGGTGTCGGCCGGCCACAGGGTGGGACGGAGTCCCTGATTTGCTGTCTTATCCCTGGCGTCCCTTGAAGCGAGGGTTCTTCTTGTTGATCACGTAGATCCGACCGCGCCGCCGGACTACCTGTGAACCAGACTTGTTCTTCAGCGACTTCAAGGAAGCTCGAACCTTCATGACGACGTCCTTTTCGAGTGGTAGGGAAGTAAGGCCATTTCTCGGGCATTCTTGATGGCTCGGGCGACCATCCGCTGCTGACTCACGGTGAGACCGGTGACGGAGCGCGACCGAATCTTGCCCCTGTCGGAAATGAACCTCGCCAGCAACGTTGTGTCCTTGTAGTCAATAAAATCCACGTGCGCGGGCAAGAACGGTGTGCGGTTTACACGCCGAGAGCTGTTGTCTTTAGAGCGGTCTTTTGGGGGCATGGCTGTCGTCACGTATCCCAGTTGTCGGGAGAAACGTGACCACGCTTCACGGCGGCGACAAGTCGACGAGGAACCCGGTAGGTGGTCCCTCGCACGATGACGGGAACGAGGGTGGGCGCTTCCGCCCTCCACCGGGATCGTCGGTGTCGTGTCCGGCTTCGAGACGTCCGACGCTTGGGAACTGCCATGTCGTGCTCCTTCTATGCGGCGTGGGGGATGTCTCCGAGCCACGGCTCTAGGCCGTCCTCTGATGTCAGCCATGTTCCTGGTTCGCGTTGCACTTCGGCATTGGAGAGCAGCAGGTTGCCGAAGATGGTGTGAACTCCGTTGGGTGCGCACCCCACTCCCGTCAGAATCAAGCGGGTCAGTGGCGTGTCGGGATCCCACTCGGAGTGCTGACCGATACTCACTTGGCCGTCCACTCCTTCCCACGTGTTTGCCATCGATGGGCGAGTGGGAACCCAGAAGCATCCGCGAGACCGGAATCGGCCGGAAAGGCCTTGAATCTCATCCATAAGTCGCTCGGGGTGAAACGGTCTCGTGGAGGACAGGTCGATACGCCAAGCCCGGCTTTCCCCCAGATTCGGCAGCTTGTACTCAGAGCGAGGATTGCGCCACGCGTGAGCCTCGCGACTGCTGTGGCGACCTGAGGTAAGTGCCTCCACGTCGATGTTCTCAATTCCCGGCACGAATTCGGCCGTCGGACGTATCAGAGCCGAAATGAAATCGCCGTCCACCTCTGAGATCGCCCCCATGGAAACAATCAGATCCGCGTATTCCACTTGTGCACAGGCAGCCTCGCCAACACTGCGTGGATCCCCAGGGCCGGTCTGCAGTCCAGACTCACCAAGCCAGTCAGAATCAAGAAGATGATCTACCGCGCCCTCACCGGGTACTGTGCTGATGACGCTGGCAAGTCGGATATAGCGTGAAACTTGAGCATCGCGCGCGATCGTGGCGCACAAATGATCGGCTTCCGCGCTCACCGGCAGGCACGCCACGATCGTCTTCCACTCTGGCTCCTGCGAGAGCCTGAGAATCGTCGGAAGTATGTCCTCGCGTACGGCACAACCCACACACGCGTGCTGGAGGTCGATGTCGGCGGTGTCCTCTGATCCATGCATGGAACTCACGAATCGTGACAGTTGTTGGGTGATTGGCTCGATCACATGGCGTATCGCCACAACGTCTGGCAAAGCCCAGACCAACGAAGCCATTGTGGCCTGCATAGCCGTCGGATCGACCCCGGTGACCACGATCAACGGCTTCCTCATGTAGAGCTCCCATACCGCCGACGGAAGGCCTCGACGCGGCCTTCTGTATCAATGACTCTGGTCTGCCCCGTCCACAGTGGGTGGCTATCGCTCGAGATCTCAACATCCATGACCGGTATCTCGACACCGTCCACCACCTGACGGGAAAGATCGGAGCGACTCACCAGTGTCGATCGGGTGACGACGATCCGGCCCGTAGAGATGTCCCGGAAGCCGACAGGTCCGTACGCAGGGTGAATGCCCTTCTTCACAATGTCCTCACTCCTGTTTGCGCTTGCTCGGCGGACCCCTTACTCTAATGAAAATGATTTTCAATTGCAATAGGAGTAGGCCCTCGCGAGAAGGCCGACGTACCGAGGGAGTGTCATGGCCCGTGTCTGCCAAGTGACGGGGGCTACCCCGGGCTTTGGAAACACCATCTCCCACTCCCACCGTCGATCGAAGCGGCGCTTCAACCTCAATGTTCAAAAGAAGACCTACTGGGTTCCCAGTCTTGGACGGAAGGTGGCGCTGACTGTCAGCGCGCGCGGCATCAAGACGATTGACAGTCGTGGCATCGACGCGGTGGTCGCGGCGATCATCCAGCGAGATGGGCATCTTTGATGTCCAAGAAGAGTAAGGACCTCCGCCCGATCATCAAAATGCGTTCGACGGCCGGCACCGGGTACACGTACGTAACTCGCAAGAACCGCCGCAACAACCCGGATCGGCTTGTACTTCGCAAGTTCGACCCGGTTGTCCGTCGGCACGTTGAATTCAAGGAGGACCGTTAATGGCGAAAAAGTCCAAGGTTGAGGCGAACGAGCGTCGAAAGCGAACCGCCGCCAAGTACGCCGCGCGCAGGGCCTTGCTGAAGGAGCAACTCCGGACAGCGCGAAGCGACAGTGAGCGCGCTGAAGCTGCCCGGGCCTTAAGCAAATTGCCTCGGGACGCAAGTCCGACCCGTATCCGAAACCGTGACGCCGCCGACGGTAGGCCTCGTGGCTACCTTCGGAAATTCGGACTTTCTCGAATCAACGTGAGAGCGATGGCGCATCGCGGCGAACTTCCGGGAGTTACGAAGTCCTCCTGGTAGAGGTACCTCTGCTGCGGCGCGGAAGGTATTGGTTCTTGCGCACCGACAACGATGGTCCACGACTCATGTGAGTCGAGACAGCAATTGAGCGACTCGATCCGCGGAGGTCCCGAGCGACACCACCACCGGGAGAAACGCGATTGCGGGTACCACCTGCGTTCCAATCAGTTCGTGGGTGCGAGCCCGAGCCTGAGGTCCCTCTCTCTGGATGCCGTCGGCCTGCCAGGGGATATCAGGCGAACACCACACGACCAACATTCGTGATCTTTCCGCCGCGGACCGCATCCCCACGAGCGCTGACGCGACCAACGAATCGTCGTTGAAGTACTGAAAGCTGTAGACCGCGGTCATGATCGGAGCCGGATCGCAGATCACGACACCGTTGGCGGGACTCGCTGCGATGGCGTCATCAAGCAGCCTTTGTTGCGTGCTCAGGATTTCTTCCTGCTCATTTTGGGCGGGAAGCCGTTTGGACCACGCCACGAAATCTCGCACAACTTCAGGAACGATGGTCACCGATCCTTCGGACTCACGTCCACGCAGCGCCTGGCTCAGGCCATTCGCGAGCGTGGTCTTGCCGGTGCATTCGCCCCCGAGAAGAAGCACGCTGACGGTCATGGACAAGTATTGGAGCATGCCGGCCTCGCTCGCGTACGTGGGCATCCTCGTTTTCGTGCTCGCAGGATCGTTATGGCTCGAAGCGGTTCTGCGAACGCACGTCTTTCGCC
>WLWL01000118.1 GCA_012103605.1 Candidatus Nanopelagicales bacterium | reverse complement strand
TCGACTCCGCGGTGATCGTCGACCATCTGGTGTCCCTCGTTCGGTCGTAGGTCGTGGTCGATCTCGACATCCTGATCTGGCTGGCCCTCGCGGCGCTGGTCGCCGGATGGGTCGACGCCGTCGCCGGCGGCGGTGGGTTGCTGCAGGTGCCGGCCCTGCTGCTCGGGCTTCCGGGCCCCGGCGTTCAAGCGCTCGGAACCAACAAGGTGGCCAGCGTGTTCGGAACGGCCGCGGCGACCGGCACCTACCTGCGCAAGGTCCGGCCGGACATGCGCGCCGCACTCCCGATGACGGTTCTGGCGTTCATTGGCTCGCTGATCGGGGCGGCGACCGCCTCAAGCCTTCCGGACGACGTTTTCCAGCCGGTCATCATCGCGCTGTTGGTGGTGGCCTGGATCTGGGTGGCGGTCAGCCCGGCCATGGGTGCGCAGGACCGCTTGCGTTTCGCCGGTCGACGCCATGCGGTCATCGCGGCGGCCGCCGGTGCGCTCATCGGCTTCTACGACGGCCTGCTCGGGCCAGGAACAGGGTCGTTTTTGCTGATCGTGCTTGTCGGCCTGTTGGGCTACTCGTTTTTGTCCGCTTCGGTAACCGCGAAGATCGTCAATCTCGGGACCAACGTCGCCGCCATCATCGTCTTCGGCCTCGGTGGCTACATCTGGTGGCAGGTGGCCCTGGTGATGGCTGTCTTCAACGTGGTGGGTGCGGTGATTGGCGCTCGCATGGCGCTACGCCGGGGAAGCGGCTTCGTTCGCGTGGTGTTCTTGGTGATCGTCGCCGTATTGATCGTGCGCTTGATCGTCGGCTGGTGAACCGGGCGTTCGCGGGTCAGTGCGTTACGTCGGGAAGGCCTGACTGGCGGCGCCCCACCGCACGGCGTCGCGGGCCGAGGCTTGCGCCCAGGCGATCGCGGTGGCGCGATCGGCGCCCTCGGTCACCGACGCGACATCGGCGTAGACGCCGACGAGCGCGTTACTCAGCGCCGCAAGTGCCGAGCGCGCGGTCTTCGGATCCGTGATCGGCGACTCGGATGTGAACCCCGGCGGCGTGGCAGGCACCTCGGCTGGATCCACGAGCGCGGCGTTGGCCTGCAGGCGCGCGCGATGTTCGGCGACTTGATTGGTGGCTCTGCGTCGTCCGGCTCCGCGAAGAAAGGCACCGGCGAGCCCCGCGGCGAAGACGTAGTTCTGTTCAGTTTGGATCGCGCGCGCAATGGCGGCGATGGCGTCGGGTTGGGTGTAGGTCACGACCGGCTCACCCCCGAGCGAATGTCCCGAAGCTCGGGCACGTGCGAAGACTCCGACGCCGCGATGAACGCGAACGAGCGCACCTGCTCGGCGGATTCGGACTGCTCGGCAGTTTCCGCGCGCTGCTCGGCAGCCCGGCGTTCACGAGAGATCAGGTTGGTGATCGCCTCGCGGGCGTTAGCGGCTTTCGGCGGAATGGGTTCGAGGGCGGTGAAGTCCTCCTCGGTCGCACCGAGTTCACGTGCGTGGGCCCGGTGCTGATCTGCAATGCCGGTGAGGCTGCCGCGCAGCTCGGGGTAGATGGCGAGGGTTCCCTCGTAGGCACTGATAAGTGCGAGCTCGTCGAGGAGGGCCTCGCTCTTTTCCACCGTCGGAGACGGCGCTACGTCGACGGCCTCCGGTGGTGGTTCGTCGCTCCCGCACGCGGCGAGCACCACGGCGGTGGCGCCGAGCACCGGAGCGGCGATCGCGCCCTGCAATACCCGCCGCCGCGCAAGGGGCCTGGCACCGATCGGGCCGCCGGGAATCTCCACCGCGCAAGGATCCCACGGCGTTGCCCGGACGGATACACTCCTATTCACAATCGCATCAACAACAGGATCGCGCCCGAGGGACGGAGGGGCAATGGCTGTGTCCGTCGACACCGTGCGGAACATTGCCGCGCCGATCGTCTCTGCCGCGAAACTCGACCTCGAAGACGTCACCGTTGATCGTGTCGGCCGTCGAGACAAGGTGTGTGTCATCGTCGACGCCGATGGTGGCGTCGACCTGGATGTGATCGCGAAGGTCTCCAGGGATATCTCCACTGCGCTGGATGGAGAACCTCAGCTCGAGGATTCACCGTTCGTTTTGGAAGTGACCAGTCCGGGAGTCGACCGCCCGCTGACTGAGGCACGACATTGGCGTCGCGCTCACGACCGCCTCGTCGTTGTCGACATGACCGATGGCCGCACCGTGCAAGGCCGCGTGGTCTCCAGTGACGATCGATCGGCGACCGTTGCCGTGTCGGGTGAGATGCAAGAGATCCCGTACGACGACGTGGCCAAAGCCGTGGTGGAAGTCGAATTCGATCGCAAGAAGGGCACCTGATGGATATCGACGTCACAGCACTGAAGAGCCTGGTCCGGGAGAAGAACCTCTCGCTGGACCTGGTGGTGGAAACCATCGAAGCGGCGCTGCTGGTCGCCTACCAGCGAACGGACGGCTCGGCCGAGAACGCTCGCGTCCAACTGGACCGTAAGTCCGGCCACGTGACCGTGTGGGCGGGCGAGGTCGACGACGAGGGTGAGGTGATCGGAGAATTCGACGACACCCCCGAAGGCTTCGGGCGCATCGCGGCCGCGACAGCCCGGCAGGTGCTGCTGTCACGACTGCGTGAGGCCGAGGGCGACGCGACCATGACCGAGTTCAGCGGTAAAGAAGGCGACCTGGTTTCCGGAGTCATTCAGCAATCGACCAACCCTCGGATGATCCGCGTGGATCTGGGGAAAATCGAAGCGAATCTGCCACCGGAAGAACAAGCTCCCGGGGAAAGCTACGAGCACGGTGCGCGCATCAAGGCACTGGTGACGGGTGTGCGGCGCGGCTTCAAAGGCCCGATCATCACCCTGTCGCGAACACACCCGAACCTGGTGCGGGCGCTGTTTGCTCTCGAGGTGCCCGAGATCGCCGACGGAACCGTCGAGATCACGGCCATCGCTCGGGAGGCGGGGCATCGCAGCAAGATCGCCGTTCGCTCGAATGCCCCGGACGTCAACGGCAAGGGATCGTGCATCGGGCCGCAGGGACAACGCGTGCGACACGTCATGAGCGAGTTAAGTGGAGAGAAGATCGACATCGTCGATCACAGCGACGACCCCGCCGAGATGATCGCCCACGCCCTCTCGCCCGCGAGGGTCACCGCGGTGGAGATCGTGGACGCCAACGCCAAGGCGGCGCGGGTACTCGTGCCGGACTATCAACTGTCTCTCGCGATCGGCCGTGAAGGTCAAAACGCGCGGCTGGCGGCGAGGTTGACCGGCTGGCGGATTGATATTCGTCCCGACGCTGGCCCGGGAGCGGATCCGGCCGGGGTTCGCGAAGATCCGGCTGCGGCCTCCGGAGGCGAATAGACGTGGCGGGTTCGCCGCCAGAACCCACCCGGCAGTGCATCGGGTGCCGAAGCCGAGCACCCCGGTCCTCGTTGGTCCGGCTGGTGGCCGATGAGGGCGCCCCGGGGGGCTGCCGAGTGGATCGTGGGCGAAATCAGCCCGGGCGTGGGGCACACATTCACCCCCGGGAGGAGTGCGTCGACGAGGCGACGAAGCGTCGGGCCCTCCCGCGTGCCCTACGGGCCCTCCCCGGCTCGAGTGTCGACATCTCGAAGGTGCGTGCCGAGATCCTCGGAGCAAGGCTGTAGATTCCTCCTTTGACAGCACCGTTGACGACGTCCACGAAGGAGTGGCTCGGAGATGAACACCCAATGAGCACGCGAGCATGAAGATGCAGCGTTCCATCTAGTCGTCCGGGTCACGCCCGGACCAAGACAGGAGAATCGTGTCCAAGGTTCGGGTCTATGAGCTCGCTCGAGAGCTCGGAGTCGAGAGCAAGGAAGTCCTTGCGAAATTGCAGGAGATGGGCGAATTCGTCCGCTCTGCCTCATCCACCATCGAGCCGCCGGTTGCCCGGCGTCTGATCGATGCGATGCCTGCTGCCCCGGAGGGCGCGGCGGCCAAGAAGACCACCAAAAAGGCAGCCAAGAAAACAACCACGAAGACGACTGCAGCAGCGTCAAAAGACGCGGCAACAGAGTCGCCTGAACCGTCGGCCGCAACCGACGCTGCCGCCGAGGCACCGCCTGCCAGTGAGTCGGCACCCCCCGCAGCGCCCCCCGCAGCGCCACCGGCAGCTCCGCCGTCAGATCCACCGGCGGCGCCCGCTGCCGGAGCGAAGCCGGCCCCGCGTCCGGGCAACAACCCCTTCGGCACCAGCGGTTCCACCCCTCGTCCGGGAGGGCCGCGTCCGGGGAACAACCCCTTCAGTTCCGGCTCGGGTATGGGTCGCGCCGCCGGCGTTCCCGGCGCACCGCGCCCCAATCCAGCAACGATGCCCAACCGTCCCGGTCGCCCTGGCGGTTCTGGCGGGCCCGGTGGCCCCGGTGGTCCCGGTGGCCCTGGCGGCCCGCGAGGTCGCGGCGGACCGGGCGGTCCTGGCGGCCCCGGCCGTGGTGGCCCTGGCGGCGGGCGTGACGATTTTCGAGGCCGTGGTGGCCCTGGTGGCCCTGGCGGCTCTGGTGGTCCCGGCGGCCCCGGCGGCCCTGGCGGTCCTGGCGGTCCTGGCGGTCCCGGCGGGCGCGGTGGTCCTGGTGGTCCCGGCGGGCGCGGGGGG
>WLWL01000117.1 GCA_012103605.1 Candidatus Nanopelagicales bacterium | reverse complement strand
TCTTAATGGATGAGCCGTGCTCGGCACTGGATCCGATCTCCACTGTCGCGATCGAAGATCTGATTCACGACTTGAAGAATCAGTACACGATCATCATCGTCACGCACAACATGCAGCAGGCGGCTCGGGTCTCGGATGAAACAGCCTTCTTCAACCTTGAGAGCGTCGGCGAGCCGGGCAGGTTGATTGAAGTCGGTTCAACGACGGACATTTTCTCTCAGCCGAAGCATCAGCAGACCGAGGATTACATTTCCGGGCGTTTCGGGTAGGAACGATCGGCATTAGCCACGCGTGATGTGGGCCTAGATGGACTTGAACCATCGGCCTCTTCCTTATCAGGGAACGGGTGACGCACGCTCTGGTCGGCGGTGTACTAGCCACAATCCCGACTATGAGGCGGGTCTGGGCCTTCTTGGGAACTGCCGCACATCTGATTAGAGCTGTGTCAGACGTGTGTCACGAACCATCTGCCCCCTGACACAAGAAAATGACACAACCGACCTGTGCCGTCGATTGTCGAGATGTTGCCTGGTTCTTCAGCTGGCGAACGCGCCGAGAAACGCATCCACTGTTCTCTCGATGTCAACCAATCCGACTTCACGACCATCGAAAAGCTGAAGGTACAGGAGGGGACCGAGTAAGTAGGCCCCAACGATTTCCTCCGTCAGGCCGGCGTCCAGTTCATCCCGTTGGGTCGCGACACACACAACGTCCCAGACAGGGCGTCGGCTAATCCGGGTCATCGATTCGTGCATCGCTTGAATACGTAGAGAGCCAGCAGAACCTCTCTCCATCGCCGTGATGAGGACCTCAGGTAGCCGGCTGTGTCGAAGAGCATCAACAAAGGCCGTCATCTCAGAAATGAGATCCGTGCGGGTGTCGCCCGTCGGTTCACCTGACTCCAAAGGCGCCTGGCAATCAATGAGGACTTCGGACAGTAAGTCCTCCGTGGTCGGCCAGTGTCGGTATACGGTCGCTCGACCCACACCGGAGTCTTCGGCGATCCGCACATGGGTGACGGCGTCCCAACCCTCGGTAAACAGCAAACGAGCTCCAGCCTCCAGAACGGCCGCACGCGTTCGCGCTACCCGTGCGTCGTCTCGTTCTGTCCGTGTTGCCCGTGACTGCGAAATCTGGATCGCCACCGGCACAACCTAGTTCAATTACGCGACTTGTGAGACGGATTGACTCATAACGGTGCATATGGCACAGTCCCTTTCTTATGAGACGAGATGTCTCATAAGTAGCGAATGGGGTGACCAATGAGTCAGGACCAACTCTTCGAATATGCCAAAGATGGAAGTGTGATCAAACTTGGCCAACTGGTGGCAAGTGTTGATCTGAACGCCACAGACAATGATGGGATGACGGCGTTGATGCATGCCGCCGCCCACGGGCACTACAAGGCAAGCGGTTTGCTCGTTGGCAGCGATGATTCCACCATCAATGCACAAGATTCTTCCGGCAAGACGGCACTGATGTACGCAGCAGACGTAGGAAGCAACAACATAGTGAAGATGCTGTTGAAGAAGGGCGCCGATCCTTCAATAACGGACAATCACGGCCAGACCGCAACGGACTACGCAGAAGTGAACGGCCATGAAAAGGTTCTCAAGCGTCTACAAGGTAAGGCCTAAAGGACTAACGATGCTTCGGGACGACCTCACAAACCAAAGCCAATCCACTCTCACAGTTGCCGTCCTTGGAGCCACCGGGAACCTCGGCGGGCACTACGCCCAGCAGGCTTTAGCTGCCGGCCACAAGCTACAGGCCCTCGCTCGGTCAGTCACAAAACTCACCATCGCGGAGCAGTCGGGAGTCACCGCGATTCAGGGCGATGCCACGTCACCTGACGACGTCGCTCGAGTTGTCACAGGTGCAAACGTCGTCGTCAGTTGCATCGGAGGAAACAAGCACTCCCAGGTTATGGAAGCTGCGTCCAACAACATCCTGTCTGCCGCCGCCCAACAGCCACATCCACCGCGGTGCATCTTTGTTTCAAGCATCGGGCTTGGCGGAACATCGCCACTCATCGGCTGGATTCTTGAACGTATCGCAGGTAAGCCCACCTGGTCCGACTACGAAGCAGCGGACCTCCGAATCCGAACTGAACGAAATGTGCCCGTCACCTTGGTCCGGCCGTACGCCCTCACGGATAAACCCGGAAAGGGCGCCTACCACGCCACAACCAAAAGTCGGATTACCTTCGCCAGACCTATCACCCGTGCCGACGCTGCCACTTTCCTTCTCGACGCCACAACAAACCCCTACTGGGACGGACCCGAGGGTGTCCAACTCACCGGTGCCTGAGCCTGTCACCCCAAGCGAACAACCGCACAGGCGAGTTACGGATGCCTGTAAAGATCGCCACTGAGAGCATCACCCTCACCCGCCTACTACGTGACCGAAAGAATGCAGACATAGCGGGCCACCACAGATCTGCCGACAAGATTCCCAACAAGCAAGTGTCAGCATTTGACGCGGATAGACGTGAGTCCATTGATGTGGGCCTAGATGGACTTGAACCATCGGCCTCTTCCTTATCAGGGAAGCGCTCTAACCAGGCTGAGCTATAGGCCCCGAAGCGAATGAGACATTACCGGATCGGCGAATGCGACCTACCTCTCGGTCCTAGTTATCAGACAGGACGACTTCTATGCCGCCCGTCAGGCCGACGGTCACGTTGTACAAGAACGCAAACAAGGTGGCCAGGGCGGACACCAAGACGATCTCCACACTCGCTATCACGGCAGCAAGACCGAGGACGCGCGACAGTTCCAGCGATGTGAGTAGGTCGAAGCCACCGGTTCCCAGAACATCATCGATCGTTCTTGACACTGCATCCAAAGTTCCGGTGGAGTCCAGGGTCCAGAACACGAAGCCAAACGCGACGACGATCACGATGCCGATCGCCAGCGACAGCAGAAACGCAGCCTTCGCTACCGACCAAGGGTCGAGTCGCGTGACATACACCCGAGCACGCCGTGGCTTCGAGGGCTTCCTGCGCCGCTTCTCCGGTGGAGGCACGGCACTCGTGGCTGCCGGCGGCGCGCTAGGGGCAGGATCGACCGGCTGCCCTGAGGGGTCGGTCGACTCAACCGCGACGGGTGGTTGCTCGCCACGACGCCGCGCTCGTTGCCCTGCCGGTTGGCTCACGCCGAGTCACCCTCCTGACTCTCTACTGCTGCGTCGGACTCCCCGTGCTCGGTCTCATCCTGCACGTCCTCGGAGATGTCGTCCTCGTTCGCCTTTTCGCCGCTTCGTGCCACGGCGACAACCGAGTCCTCATCACCCAGACGCATCATCGTGACGCCCATCGTGTCACGGCCTGAAGGCCGCAATTCCGACACGGCTGTCCGGATGACCACGCCGTTGCTTGCGATCGCGAAGATCTGATCGTCTGCATCGCAGATCATCGCCGCGACGAGTGATCCGCGTTTCTCGTCGATTTTCATCGCTCGCACGCCGAGGATCCCTCGGTTGCGTGAAGTCCACTCCTCTTCCAGGGTTCGTTTGGCAAACCCACCATCGGTGATGGTCACGATGTGCTGGCCTGGTTGCACAATATCCATGCTGAGAAGCGAGTCGCCCTCACGGAACCGCATCCCGATGACGCCGCGTGTGTCCCGACCCATGGGGCGCAGGTTCTCGTCACTTGCCGTGAAGCGGACGCTCATTCCCTTCGTCGACGCGAGGAAGATGTCGTCTTCCGTCGACACCAAGCGTGCACCAATCACTTCGTCGTCTTCGGCCAGATTGATCGCAATGATCCCGCCCTGCCGATTCGTGTCGTAGTCGCTCAGTCGTGTCTTCTTCACCTGACCACTCCGGGTGGCGAGCACGAGGTAGTCGGCTGCGTCATACCCAGGGATAGACAGAACGGACGCGATCGTCTCCTCGGGCCTGAATGCCAGGAGGTTGGCCACGTGCTGACCCTTCGCGTCCCGACTCGCGTCGGGTAGTTGGTAGCCCTTCGCTCGATAAATACGACCCTGGTTGGTGAAGAACAACAGCCAGTTGTGCGTGCTGGTCACCATGAAGTGCTCGACAACATCGTCTTGTCGGAGCGCAGCGCCTCGAACACCACGCCCGCCACGGCGTTGCGCCCGGTACAAGTCCGAGCGGGTCCGCTTTGCGTAGCCACCGGAGGTGATTGTGACGACGACGTCCTCTTCTGCGATGAGGTCCTCATCGGTGACCTCACCGTCCCAGGGGAGGATCTCGGTTCGACGATCATCGCCGTACTTGCTGACGATCTCTCCGAGTTCTTCCGAGACGATCGAGCGTTGCCGCGGCTCGTTGGTCAGGATGTCGTTGTAGTCGGCGATCTTGGTCATCAGTTCGTCGTACTCATCGATAATCTTCTGGCGTTCCATTGCAGCGAGCCGACGCAACTGCATGTCGAGAATCGCTGTCGCCTGCAGTTCATCGATCTCCAACAGTTCCATCAGACCGCTACGGGCGTCCTCCACCGTCGCGCTTGCGCGGATCAATGCGATGACGTCATCAAGTGCGTCGAGTGCCTTCAGATAGCCACGCAGGATGTGTGTGCGCTCCTCGGCCTTGCGGAGCCGGTACTGCGTTCGTCGTTGGATGACCTCGATTTGATGCGCGATCCAGT
>WLWL01000116.1 GCA_012103605.1 Candidatus Nanopelagicales bacterium | reverse complement strand
GAGGATTGACTGCCACATCCACTCCGTACGAGCGCAACCGATCGATGAGTTCCACTCGATAGGGGTACAGAGCGCCGATGAAGGAGACATCGTGCTGCTGCGTCACGTCTTTGAGTCGCTGGCGCACCAGGTCCAGTGACTGCTCGGACATCGGCATCGTGATGGGACCTACCTCTGGACGACCGCGGATCAGCACCCCTTCGGCGGGCATGCAGATATCAATCGCGACGAAGTTCGGGGAGATCCGCGCAAGCCTCCGCGATTTCATCGTGACGAGATCGAAGGCTGAGTCGAACATGACACCGAGAAGGACTCCATCCCAGGTTTTGGCAATGCGGTTCCAGGCGATGTCCCAGTTCCACGTATCCGGGGAGCCCGGATCGTGCTCGATATGAGTGACCACATGCGTGGCCTCAGACTCGTGCAGCAGGTTCTCTAGTCGCGGGATCCAACGATCTGGTGCCTCACCCGGCGCTACATCGAGAACACTGATTGCGGTTTCGCCAAGTCGTTCTCGCGCGGATTGGTAGGCCTCGTAGTAGAAGTTCCGCGTTCCTGGCCTCCAGTCGGGGAACTGCGGTCCCTCAATGGGGGCCACGACGACGTGCGGGGTTCGGTCGTGGAAGGGCAGGGGGGAGTAGCCGCCCCGGGGGGCGCGGGACTCGGGCACCGCCGCAGAACGATCCCTATTGAAGGCTAAATCGCCTGCTCCCGGGATTAGCCCACTGATGCGGGCGCGAAGCGAGGACATGTTAGGAAATCCAGCGGTAGACCGTCGTGCAGGGGATATTCGGGTGTGTGGGCTCATCCAGCCCATCTCCCCAGTTGGGTGGCCAATAGGGACTCATGATCGGGCGCTCCATCAGGGATGGGTCACTCACGCATACAGCTTTCACTCGTTCGACCTCCTGCGTCCATGGCGGCGCGGGCGTGGATCGGTACCAACTCGCCGGTAAGGCCGGCCACCACACCGCAACCACCACGGCAACCACGAGCGCGGTGACCCACCATCGGCTGCGCCGGATCACCGGATCAAGGGCGATCAGCAACGCCGCCCCCCACAGCAGCACCGGGACGACGAAGTAGCGATTATTGGCGTCTCCGATCGCCGACGGGATCAAGCCGAAAGCCAATCCCGCCAGCACGAGAAGCCCCACGATGACTTGTCGATCTGCGTCTGACCATCCGCGCACGAGCAAGATCACACCCAGCACCATCAACACACCCACCACGAGCCAGCCGGTGCCCGAAAACGGTGTCAGCGTGAAATTCGAGAAGAACGAGTACTCCCCCAGCGACAGACCAGGCGCGTACGTCAGCAGTGAAATCGGCACCGAATCCGCCCACGACGACAACGTCTCCGCCGTTACCGAAACAGGCCTTGGTGTTTCGGCAGTAAAGGCGACCCATGCTTGAGCGATCAAGCCGATCACCAACGCACCGGCAACGAGACCGGCATACAACCCAGCCATGCGACCGCGCAGAAGCTGCACCAACACAAGCGGGAGCAGCACAACCGCCGAGGGAATCGTCAGCGCGGTCAACAGTGCGAGGATCACCAGGATCCACCACCACGCCCGCGAAGGCTGGCCGAGCACAATGCCCAGCGTTGTCACATACAGCAAGAGCATGTAACTGCTCCCCAGCGCATTGATCGCTTCGAGTCCCGACATGGGAGCGATCACCGGCAGGAGAGCTAATGCAACCGACACAAAAAGTGTCAACCCGTATCGGCGAGCAAACACATAAACCAAAGCTGCTACGCCGCCGGCCAACAACGCTGCCAGGAGATTCGCCGCGAGCGCCCACTGTTCGATCGGGAACACCGAAACGGGCCACGCCAACGCTCGGGGAAGCAGCAACAGGTATCCGGCGAAGGGCTGCGCCGTGCAGGTCAGGAAGTCAGCTTTGTGAATGCATAAGGGAAAAAGACCGTCCTCTGCCCATAAAACTTCGGTGAGGGCGCTTCGATCACCGAGCCACAAGCGGAGCAAGGAGATCACTCCAGCAATAACTCCCAGTGCCACAGCAATGAGAGCCGTCGAGCGTCCAGAGACAGACCGATGCTGCTCAACGTCGGGAACCACCCACTCAGACTAGATGCTGCGCGACGTATCCTCTGTCAACGCCGACGGCCAAACAACCGTTCGGCATCAGTCAGACGGGCTGACATGCAATTCATTCGGGGGAAATGTGCCTTCAGTTGCCGTTATCGCCACCTGGATCCTCATAACACTCTGGCTCCTCGCCCTCGGCGCTCCGGCTGGCGTTCTCGCGTCTCGTCGCTTCGGCGCACTTGCAGGTACACGGATCGCTCTGTGGTTCGGGCTGGCGAGCGCTCTGCTGGTGTTACTACTCGTCAACTTCTTCGTTCCGTTGCGCTCTTCATGGGCGGTGGCAATCGCGTTCTTCGCAGCCGGCCTTGCGGTGGTCGCAGCGATCACTATCGCCATGACTCCTCGACTCCGCGTCGGTCCCTCAAACACGGAGAAACGCGGCCCTTTCCCGTACTGGTCGCTGATAGTTCTGGTCGCTTTGGTGCTGAGCATCATTCCCATTGCACACGCAGCCTTCGGGGCCGCGAACCAGTGGGACAGTGGCCTGTACCACCTCAATGCCATTCAGTACGCGAGCGAGTATCGAGTGATCCCTGGTCTCGCGAACCTGCACGACCGATTGGGTTTAACCAACAGCCAGCACTTGATCACTGCTCTGCTGTCCAACTCCGGGTGGGGTATAGATGCTTTTCGACTACAAGTGGGGTTTTTCGTCTTCTTGGTCACGATTGATCTCTCACTCAGGATCGTCGACAACCGCCCAGCAGCGCGCTCGGTTGGTTCTCTTGTGCTGTTGGCCGGTGGCGCCGCAGCTATCGCCTTCTTTCTCAGCAACACCGACGAGTTGGTTACCAGCCCATCTCCAGACTCCGTAGCCTTGCTGCTCACCCTGGTAGGAGCCGCCTATCTGGCCGATGGGTTGAGCACCCGACGAACCGAACTGGCCGCAACCGGAGTGCTCGTGCTCGCCTGTGCGGGGAGCGTGCGCACTCAGTTGTGGGCCTTCACTGTGATCGCCGTCGTTCTCGTCATCGTCTTTTTCCGTTCACGTGCGTCGGGGATCCGACGCCCTAAGGCGCTCACCTTGGCTGCATCCTTGGTTTCCGGCGGCCTGTTGCTCACTACTCAGGTGCGCGATGCCATCCAGACCGGGTGGCTGCTTTTCCCCTTGGACCGGTTTCCCTTGCCGGTTGACTGGAAGGCGTTCGATCCCGCCGCGTCACGACTGTGGATCATCTCCTGGGCACGAACCCCCGGTGCCGCGCCCGACGAAGTAATGGAAACCTGGACGTGGGTTGGTGGTTGGCTCACTCGAGCGACCGGAGACTGGAGCGTGCGGCTCACGTTGGGGTTGCTTGCCGTGGCAGGCACACTGTGGCTTTTTCGCCTACACAAATCGTCCGTCTCTCGTCGCGACTCCTCCAACCTGCGAGCGTCGATGTGGTTGCTGATTCCGGTAATCACAGCGTTGACTCTCTGGTTCCTATCCGCCCCAGATCCTCGCTTCGCGTGGGGTCAGATCGTGCTACTGGGAGCAATCCCCGCTGCTGTAGCAGCGGCTGTCCGTTTGACCGGCGCGGCTATGCCGGTGGCTGGAGCCTTGGCAGCCCTCATCCTCACCCCGGCAGTCCTGGCAGGTCTTGTGGCGATCGACGGCGAGACTCGCGAGGGAGAGACCGTCACAACATTCACCTCTGTTCCATGGACCACGTCTGCTGCACTCACACCGGTGCCGACACCCGATCTCGCCGTCTACACCTTGCCGACCGGCGAGGAATTAGTAACGCCCACGGCTGATGATCGTTGTTGGATGGCATTTCCGCTGTGCCGTCCGTACCCGAACGATTCACTGCTGTTCCGGGGCGACTCCGTCCAAGACGGATTCTCCTCACGGATGTGGACTCAATGATCCGCGACGCTCGAGGAGCACAGCGGCAAATGCAGCCAATGCGAACCCAAGAGCAAAAGCGGCAGCGGTAAGACCGGCAACAGTGGCCATCACCGTGTTCCAGACCACTACTGACTGCACACCCACGAACAGCAGCCCAGCCAGGCCGCTGCCAGCCACGATCCGCATTCGCGAACTGGGCAACCTCGACAACGCAGGAACCGCCAACAGCAAGAACGTTCCCTTGTAGGCGTACCCAAACCCAGCAATCAACACACTCGACAGGTACAACGCCGCACCACCAGCGGCCAGCATCGCCATCCAGGGCCGCCGAGCACCTGCGAGGCGCCCCACAGCGAAACCGACAACCCCCGCCAATATCGCAAGCACCAAGAGCAGTAGGTCGCCGAACTGCCAACCGTCCGCTGCAACATCGGTGCCCAACATTCGCGCCACGACGGGGACACGCCCTAGTACGGCGTAATCCCCGTAGTCGATCATGTTGGTGTTGGACCCCAGGCTAAAGACCACATTTCGCCATGTGAACAAGACAAAACCGATCGCCGCAGCAACAAAACCCACCAAGACGATCCAGCCCCGGCGCAGCCGCAGAACTGGTAGCAACATCACACCCAACGCGAAGGGGTAGTACTTCCACGTGCCCACAAGCCACACAACGACCGCGGCGACACTC
>WLWL01000115.1 GCA_012103605.1 Candidatus Nanopelagicales bacterium | reverse complement strand
TGCCAGACAGATACCCCTCCATCTGCACGTTCGTTTTCAGCTGGAAATCCCACGTAGAGCCGTATTTCACCAACGCCGACGGTGACGGATCGATCTTGGCGCACGTTGTCGTGTGGTTCGGGTCCAAAGACCAGTTCACGGTGTATTTCTCGCCATTTTTGCCATCGGCGGAGAACCCGAGCGTGTTCTTTTCCGTCGGCGCGATAAACGTTGCGGTCTTCGACGCCTCGTCATCGAACGGGATCTGAATCGAGGTCGTGTTACACGAGTCACTGGTCGTGGGGTTGCAGCCGTCTTCAGGCCAGTTCGCGAGATTCAGCGTGATGTCGCGGCTGCCTTTCAAGGACGTCAGATTCACCGTCATCACTCCTGCACCCACCATGCTCATGTGAGCGAGGGCGAACGACTTCACCTCTTGCGTCAACGCAACCTTCAAGTCCTGCAAAAGGGCGGCCTCCGCAGCGGGAATTTCCGCCTTGATGTCGGCGAGAAGTGCGGCCTTGATGTCGGCGAGCAACTGCTGTTCAGCTTCCGAAAGAATTTCTTCCGCTCGCGCCTCGACCGCGGCCCAATTGATCGTGGGTTGCGCCACTGTTGTCTTCCGCAGCAGCAAACGGTGACGAATCATTTCGAAGCCATCGCGAACGACAACTTCCTGCGCGTACTTTCCGTCGTTCTTGCCGGGCGTGATGGTGTGGGTGCGAATGAAGCGACCCAGGGTGCCGTCCGGGCTCACGGGCGCCTTCTCGATGATGAGCGTTGCGCCCTTCTTCAACGCCTTTGGGGAGACGGTGCCCTGGATGCGGATCTTTTCTCCGGCCTGGAAGGTGGCACGGAAGATAGTGCTCTTGGATCGGGTGCCACCCGGTCCCACCATGGGAACCGGAAAGAGCGCCTTCGCCAACCCGGGCTTCGACGCCACGAGAGCCTGGTAGTCCACGATCGGCAGTTTGGACGCGTCAGAAGAGATGACGATCTTCGTTCCGGCCTTGGTGATTCCCGCCCGCACCTCGTCTGCATCGGGGACGGCCGTGATCTTCGATGAAACAAGGCCCCCTGCGGTGGATAAGGCTTTGCTGCTCACCTGTTGCGGTTTTGTCGCCGAAACCGCAATTTGTGACTTGGCAATGAGGGCGCTGTCCGCCGGCGTCGCGGGGGACGGAGACTTCTGCAAGACAGCAGACGCCACTTGGGCGGTGGCGAGGTTTTGCGCGGGGATCGGGCCGGACGGCTTCCCCACCCAAGCCCCGGATGTGGACGAGGGCAGAGACGGGGCGGCCGGCGGTGCGGTTGGCTCAGCGGATGGCGCGGGGTTGGATTCGGGGGCGAGTTCCGATGCGGCGTCGGCCTCAGCGTCGCTTGCAGCCTCTTGCGCGGCAGGCGCCGAAACGTCGGAGGCGACGTCGGTCGGATCCGGAGCAGCCGATGCTGGAGCGCTCCCCACCATCGTTAGGGTCACGGCGATCGCGGCGGCGATTGCCACCGGGCCCCGCGACCGTGTCGTCGGACAAAAAATCTTCCTCGTTCCCATCAAGACGCTCCACTCTCAAGAAAACAGCATCCGCTTCCTGTTGAGCCCTCACCATAAGTAGCCGGCGGGGCAACGAACCGCGATGTGTTCGGATCTTTCTCGGCAACGATCTTATTTCATGTTGAGGCTCTAGTGTGACTGACGTGAACGAGGTGGCTCACTCACGGCAAGCATCGGGTACGCGGGCTTTGGTTTTGACCGTGGCCCTCAGCACGGCCGGTAGCGCCACCGCCCTCATTAGTGCCACGGGAATCACGACGGCTACCGGCGGCTTGAGCCGCGGGGCGCTCTTCTCCGGTCTCTTCCTGGCCGCGAGCATGGCCGCCGGAGCAGTTGCATTGCCTTTCGCCCCTCGCGCAGCGCATAGGTTCGGCACTCGCCAGGCCGTGCTGGGCATGTGGTCGATCGTCGCCGCTGCCTGGATTGCCAGCGGCGCTCTCGTCATCGCCGGAGCACCACCAATGTGGGTGGTGATGATCACCGCACCGGTGGTCGGAGCAGGCAGCGCGATCGCGGGCGTTCTTTCGAGCATCGTCTACCGCGCTTATTTGGAGTCCGCTGACTTCTCCGCCGTCGTCGCCCGCATGACCGTCTGGCGGGGAATCGGGTGGGGACTGGGCGCTCTCGTCGGTGGCTTCTTCTTGAACTCCGGCTCCGAAGGAATCGGGCTGGTGGCGGCGGGGCTGGTGAAGATCCCTCTGCTGATCGTGCTTGCGCGTCACGCTCCGGCCCACGCTCTTGCGACTCCCGAGCGCCCCAAGGCTCCGTGGAACGAGATTCGAGGCGCTTTCGCTGAGTGTTCCACCCTGAGACGGACCGCGGTGATGGGTGTTTCCATGGCGCTGTTCGCCGCTCCCGTGATGACACTCGTGGTGCCGATCGCCCAGTCGCTTCGGCATGCACCGCTTTATCAGGGGGCCGGATTCTTGATGGTCGGCTTCGCGATCGGGGAACTGCTCTCACCGCAAGTCGTGTCGAAGTTGCCGCACGGTGGACGACCCCTCGTCAACGCTGCACGCACCGGCGCGATCGCCGGTGGCTTCCTTATTGCCCTAGGCCTCATTTCCGGGTTCTTCTCCTTCCGCACCGAGTTGGGCCTGTGGGCTGTCGTCGCGATTGGCATCGGGGCGTTTCGATTTGCCTCTCGTGCCTTCAGCCAGGGCTCGGCAGCTGCGTCGCGCGGTCTGGAGAATGCCGCGTCCAGCCTCGCGGCCGCCGCATTTATCGCCGGCATTGCCGGGCCTATCGGCGTGCTCGGATGGAGTCTCGCCCTTGGATCATTGGGCGCAGAGGTGACCGCAGCCCTGGCAGGCGTGGCGCTAGCGATCGTGAGCATTGGCGTATTTCTGCGCACTCGTGGTGAGCAAGTACGCGCATAGCGGGCTTTTCGTCCTGCACCACTCCGAACACCTGCGTGTACAGCTTCACCGCCTGGACGCGCGGCGACCTCCGGGGCTCGTCCTTGACGCCAAGGCGGGAAAAGATGCGGTGGGACATCACCTCGACCGAGCGCTGAGTCGCCCCGCGATCAGGAAGCCGAAGTTCTGGGGGTTACCAGATAACGACATGTGCAATACCTACCGGTAGCGCCATAGCAACCGACCGAGAATCAACTCATCGGCGACGACTCCGAACTCTCTACTGTCATCGCTCATGTCGGGATTGTCTCCCAGCACCCACCAGCCATCTCCCGTTCGGTGGTCCAACCGCTTCACCACGTTCAGATGCGGCCTCAGCGGGTGGCGCAGGAGTACGACATCGCCAGGCCGTCGGGATGCCCGTTTGCCCACGATCCACCAATGGCCATTACGCACAGTCGGCTCCATCGACGCTCCGACAACTCGGACGGTCGTGAACGGCAGCACCCCGTCATCCTGCCGCGTGCCGAGTGTTTTCCCGAGCGCTAGGGTCAGAACAGGCATTCATTCATCACCTCAAAGGAGTCTCATGCTCAACAGCATCTTTCGGGCCCTCCAGCCCCGCACCACTGCCTATGCGCACTGCGATTTGCCTTGCGGCGTCTACGACCCCTCCCAGGCTCGCCTGGAGGCCGAATCCGTGAAGGCCTGCATGGAGAAGTACCACGCCTCCGATGACGCTGAGTTCCGTGCGCGCGCTGTGTCCATCAAAGAAGAGCGCTCACACATGGTCAAGGAGCACCTGTGGGTGCTGTGGACCGACTACTTCAAGCCCCCGCACTTCGAGAAGTACCCGCAGTTGAACGAACTGTTCAACCAAGCGACCAAGCTCGCCGGGGCCGGAGGTACCAAGGGCTCCCTGGATCCGGCTGTCGCTGATGATCTTCTTGGAAAGATCGACGAGATCGCAGGAATTTATTGGGAGACCAAGAAGGCGGCCTAGCTCCAAACTCAGCAGCACAGACCCCCGTTCCCTACTGGGAACGGGGGTCTGTCAATGCGTCAAACAATAAATGTGAAGTGACATTGCTCGATGGGACCAGGTTTGACGTCACCGTCACCGTGAACGGCAGATACGACAGAAAAGTCCCCTATCAGTCGTAGCCAAGCGCCGGCGCTGACATGAGCACTTTGCTGACGCGACTCCAAGGAGACCAAAAGCGCAGGATGACGTTGCGCGCTGCTCCACAAGCCCCGGATTCACTCCGAAGATCGGGGGTTTCTGCCCTTGCCAGCAGACACGGCGTGCGCCGAGTCGCCGGCGCCTAACTCACGCTGCATACCTCAACGGTGAGCCAGACCCTGCGCACCGACAAGGGCCTATCAAGCCCCTTCAGACGCCAAGACGGCCCGATCCGATCACTCGGTACGGTGATGCGATTCGCCACGGCGCAGACGCGCCGCCGAGCGCTATTCGCCTCGTCGGATGAGGTTATGTGTTTCGAAGACCTCAGGCTCGCCCGGGTCGATGCGCATGTCCTCGAGAATGGGAGTCAGTCCATTGGCATGACGCTCCATGGCTTCCATGGACTCGTAGACCACGGTGACCTTCATTTGATCCCCAGACCTGAAGCACACTTCGAGCTCGAGACCGTCAACGGGGTGAACACCCAACTCCCGCTCTCGAGCCAAGATGGCGTCGTACTGCTCAGCAGTGAGCGAGGGGGGTGAAAAATGTACGACAACAGCCATGGGG
>WLWL01000114.1 GCA_012103605.1 Candidatus Nanopelagicales bacterium | reverse complement strand
GTCGACAACGTCGGCCTGCGCTGCACGCACATCGATGCTTTCCGCTTCTTCACCGCCGAGGCGGAACCGCGGAACGAGCACACACCCACGCGAGCGCGTCAGGCCAATGACGAACAGCCCGGGTGCATCCACGCCAACATGGATCTCTATAAGTACGCCATGTGGTTCCAGCCGTACATTCCCGGGAACCTCGTCGTGGATTGTTTCGAGCTCTCGGTGTACGCGCGGGAGATCGACATGCGGGCGTCCCCGTACGACCTCGAGCACCTTGGCTACGCGCCGATCGCGGTGGAAACCATCGATGGTCGACGCGAATACGCATCCGCTCAGCGGGACATCGCAGCGAAGGCCGATTCATTGAGGCAAAGGCTGATCACGGGACTCACCGCCGTCGACACAGCAGCTTCTGTATCCACGCGACACCCCGCAGCCAGCGGCGATGCGACACCAATCGCGGCAACGAGTGCGGGCTAGGCAACCATGACGATCGTCATGGCCGCACTCGCCCTTGTCGTCGGACTCGCGCTCGGGCTTCTTGGTGGTGGAGGGTCCATTCTCACAACACCACTTCTGGTGTACGTCGCGGGATTCGAACCAAAGCAGGCGATCACCGCGAGCCTGTTCGTAGTGGCGGTGACATCGCTCTTCGGCCTGATCGCGCACGCCCGCGCGGGAAGGGTGCGATGGAAAACCGGCGTCATCTTCGGCGCCGCAGGCATGGCGGGAGCTTTTGTCGGAGGTCAGATCGGCGCGCTCCTCCCCGGCGCAGTCCTCTTTGCTGCCTTCGGAGTCGTGATGGCTGTCACCGCGGTCGCAATGATTCGTGGGCGCAAGCAGTCGACGACGGGTCGGTCACACGCAGGGCTTCCGTTATTCCGCATCGTTCTCGACGGCTTGATCGTCGGTTTGGTGACCGGCCTGGTGGGGGCTGGCGGAGGTTTTCTGGTGGTTCCGGCGCTCGCGTTGCTCGGGGGACTGTCGATGCCGAACGCGGTCGCCACAAGTCTGCTCGTGATTGCCATGAAATCGTTCGCCGGTTTCTTCGGGTACGCACTCACGTTTGGAGGCGACTCCATCGTTTCGGTGAACAGCGCAACGACCACGCTCTCGGATGGGTCCAGCATGTGGCCGATCACTTTGACGGTGACCGCATTGGCTGTTGCCGGCGCTCTCATCGGCAGCCGTTTGGTCGGGAAGATTCCGCCCGAGAAGCTACGCAAAGCTTTCGGCTGGTTCGTCTTGGTGATGGCCGTTCTCATCCTTGGTCAGCAGATCGTGCAGGCACTCGTCAGTTAGATCACTCACCGACTCCCGAAGCTGCACGGTGGTGCGGGGGTCGGGTGGAGCCGGCGTTACCAGCGGGCAAGGGCTTTGCCGGGGTTGAGGATGTTTCGCGGATCGAGGGCTTTTTTGATGCGCGAGTGCAGGTCCATCTGGATCTCATCGATCTCTTTCGCCAATGCTTCTCGCTTGAGCGAGCCGATGCCGTGCTCACCGGTCACGGTTCCGCCGTTCGCAAGGGCGACGTCGAGAATCTCGTCGAAGGCGGTCAGGGCCCGCGCGGCCGCCTCATCATCGCCGCGCGGAGTCACGATCGTCGGGTGCAGGTTCCCATCACCTGCGTGTCCGAATGTTGCGATCTGCACGTCGTGACGGTCGGCCACTTCCTGGATCTGCACCATCGTCCGTGCCAGTTGCGTCCGCGGCACCGCCACGTCGTCGAGCAGCCAATCTCCCGCGGACTCAAGCGCAGGAATCACCATCCTTCGGGCACCCACGAGCATCTCGGCCTCTTGGGGATCCTCCGACACGTACGTTTCTTGAGCGCCGGATTGCTCACAAATCTCACTGAGCACCTTCGCGTCTGACGCAGACCCCGGTGAATCGAACTGTCCGATCAATAGCGCACCAGCCGAGGTGTCTAGACCCATCGGCTGCCATGCCTCGACCGCGCTGATGGACGCGTTGTCCATCAACTCAAGCATGCTGGGGCGAAGCCGGTTCATGATGGTGCTCACTGCTCGTCCTGCCTCAGCGACGTCAGGGAAGACGCCGACCACCGTGGTCGGCGGTGCCGGGATCGGCCCTAGTCGAAGGCGCGCCATCGTGACGATGCCGAGTGTTCCCTCACTCCCCACCATGAGGCCGGTCAGGTCGTACCCGGCGACTCCCTTGATGGTCTTTCTGCCTAGGCGAGTGATGCGACCGTCAGCGAGAACTACTTCGAGACCGAGCACGGCGTCGCGGGTGACTCCGTACTTGACGCAGCACAAACCCCCCGCGTTCGTGTTGACGTTGCCACCGATGGAACAGAAATCCTTCGACGCCGGGTCCGGCGCGTACCACAGTCCACTCTGCGCGACGTGCTCTCGAAGCTCGGTGTTGTAAATCCCGGGCTGGGTTTCGACGAAGCCATTGCCGTCATCTACCAGCAAGACATCTCGCATCTTCTCGACACACACAATCAAAGAACCATCGATTGCGTTCGACCCTCCCGATAGCCCCGAGCCCGCTCCCCGGGGAACCACTGGGACGCGGTGCTCGTATGCCGCCGCGAGCACAGCGGACACCTGCTCGGTCGACCGAGGGAAGACGACCGCAAACGGTTCTCCGGCGGGAGAACCCGTCGAGCGGTCACGTTGGTACGTGGGGAGACGGTCGGAATCTGTGACGACGTCACGTTCAGATAGCGCCGCCTCACACGCAGCGAGTACCGCATCTTCCGGGGTCACGATCCGACGTTACCGCTCCCGGCGACCGACCACCTGTGCAAGCATCCTCACGTGATTCCCTACCGCCCCGACCCGGTTCCCATGGACGTCGGCCTGGAGAGGGGGCGGCAACTGTTCTCGTCCTTGGATCAACGGCGAAGCGTTCGAATGTTCAGCGCTCGCGCAGTTCCCGCAGAAGCGATTGAGAGTGCCGTAGCAACGGCAAGCACCGCGCCGTCCGGGGCTCACCAGCAGCCGTGGACCTTCGTCGCCACGAGCGATCCGGACACCAAGCATCGGATTCGCGTTGCCGCGGAGGCGGAGGAGCGAGAGAACTACGAGGGAGGTCGACTGCCCGATGCCTGGCGTGACGCCATCGCACCCTTGGGCACCACCTCGGATAAGTCTTATCTGGATGTCGTTCCGTGGATAGTGGTGGTGTTTGCCCAGAAGTCGACACCGATGCCCGACGGCACGTTGCGCAAGAACTACTACGTCAACGAGTCGGTCGGCATCGCGTGTGGACTGTTCGTTACCGCCCTGCACACCATGGGCCTCGCAACCCTCACACACACGCCGAACCCGATGGGATTCCTCACCGAGATATTCGAACGCCCTTCTACGGAGCGTCCGTACATTCTGTTTCCCGTGGGGTACTCATCAGATGACTGTGAGGTTCCCGACCTGCAGCGAAAGCCTCTCGACGAGTCACTGGTCTTCTTTCCCTCTCGATAACACCAACGTCAGCGCACGATAGGTTCCTGTTTTCGCGGCCCCGTAGCTCAGGGGATAGAGCGTCGGTTTCCTAAACCGTGCGTCGCAGGTTCGAATCCTGCCGGGGCCACATTGAATTGAGGTCATTGCTGGATACTTCACGAGCTCGTGGTCACAGATCACCTCAAACTCTTCGCGTGAGGGGGAGCGGAGTCCCTACAGTGGCGAGTACCGTGCGAGCTTCTTCACTTAATCGGTGCGCAGCCGGGACCAACTGGAGCCGCCGCACCTAGTTGTTCAGCAGAACAGTGATTTCGACGGTGGCTGCGCCGACCGCAACAACCACACCCATAAAAGCAACCCACTTAGCTGTTCTGCGGGTATCCCGCATCATGGTCAGCAACAAAGCCGTCTCTCCGGATGGCATCGGCGACTGGCATTTCGTGCACGCGTGGATGTTGTTGGAGTCTGGCTGCACAATTGACTTCATTGTCTGAGCTTGCTTGGCGCCACACTCGGGGCATTGGACCTTCACGACTGGGGTGTCCACTTGCCTCACCTCGCTTGATGTGATTTACGGACAGCGGTTGCAGCCATAGCCAGAAGTCCTTCGGTTGGGCAACACCCTGTGGAGCCGGCCTCCAGGTTGGTGAATCATCACATTTCAGGCCGGCTATTCGCTCGGAGACCCTTGATCTTCGGGACGCTTCTTCCGCAGGTACTTCACGCCTTCCCAGACCGCGTAGGCAACCACAAAGGCGATGACATAACCGAAGAAACCGAGGTCCACGCCCAGAAGTGACGTAATGATTCCAACGACGACACCAAAAGCAAGGGCGCTGCCAATCGCGACAGCGAAGCCACGCCAAGTGTTCTTACTCTCCACGCTTCCTACCTGACATCACAAAATCAGACTTCGGTATAGGACTTTTCGTGCCAGGCAGACTCTTGCGTCAGGTTTGAAGCCATGTCACGCGGCCACTCGACAATCCGTACACGCCACTGACGATCCCCACGTCCCCGGTAGCAGTCAAGTTAGCGATCGTGGAGCTTTGTGACTGGATTTGACGGGCTTGATAGGACGCGTTCGCGGCAATCGAATCATTCGTCGAATGCCCGGCGGGTAAGGCTTCCACTGCAGGACTGATCAGGTCCACGAAACTGTCCAGGTGAGGCCCAGGCATCTCTCCTGTTTTCACACTGCCTTCAGTCGCGATGACAGCACCGCACTCGGTATGCCCAATCACCGCAATGACGGATACTC
>WLWL01000113.1 GCA_012103605.1 Candidatus Nanopelagicales bacterium | reverse complement strand
CCTTGTCGTCGAACTGCTTGATGTTGCCCGGGTTGACGCGCACTCCTGCGCAACCGGCGTCCAGCGCAGCGAACACGTACTTGGGCTGGAAGTGGATGTCGGCGATGACCGGGATGCCGGACTTCTTGGCGATGATCGGGAGCGCCTCTGCATCGTCTTGTGAGGGCACCGCCACCCGCACCACCTGACACCCCGCGGCGGTCAATTCCGCGATCTGCTGAAGCGTGGAGTTCACGTCCGCGGTGACGGTTGTCGCCATGGACTGCACGGACACCGGCGCATCCCCGCCGACCAGCACCGGGTGGCGATCGTGGCGCAGCAGGAGCTGACGCGAGGCTCGACGAGGCGCCACCACGGGGGGCGGCGCGGAGGGCATTCCTAATCCGATGGACACGGTCCCATTATTGCCTCCAGCCGACTCACCGGCGATCCGACCAACACGCCCCATCGCGCCCCGTCAGCGTCTACGGTGGAATCACCTGTTTCCAACCGTGAAGGCCATCATGAAGCGACTTCTCATCCCGGCACTGCTCGCCGCCTCGGCGTTCGTGCTCAGCGGCTGCCTCGACGTCGACGCTGACCTTTCGGTCAACGAGGACGCCACGGCGACCGGCGAGATGAACATTGCCATCTCCAGCGAGATCTCCGGCCTCCTCGGCTTGGGGTCGGGCGTCGACCTGGTCGATCAGCTCAAGCAGGGGATGCTGGACGGCGCGGAGGGAGTGGAGGATCTGGACTGCGAGCCCGCAGAGCAGGAGAACGCGGTCGCCATGGTCTGCTCGTTCGAGAATCAGGTCTTCGATCAGGCGGACGACATCTGGAACATCTACGCCAGCGACGACAACACCGTCACCTTCTACTCCAGTTCCGGTGAGCAAGCGGCCGAAGAAGACGCAGGCCTTCTCGACGACCTGGTGGACTTCGACTTCGGCGGGTACCAAATTGACGTGGAGATGCCTGGCCCGATCGTCAGCGTCGATGGCACCAACGTGGATCAGACATCCGAGACGAGTTTTCGCATCGAGGCCGGACTAAACGACAGTTTCGAAGCCGTCGTCGTGGCCGAGGACGGCTCGAGCAGCTTCCCGTGGGTCTTGTTGATCGTGATCGGCGTCGCTGTGCTCGCCGTCATCGCCCTGGTCGCCTTTCTGATCGGCCGCACACGGTCCTCTGGCGACTCTGATGCAGGTGACGGCACGGCACCCATGAACGACCCAGCCGACGCAGATGTCGCGCAACCGGCATTGATAGCGGCGACGCCCGCGCTCGACTCGCCCACTCCCCCACCCGCGGTGGAGGCCTCACCGGTGCCACCGGCCATCGAATCCGGCGATGCCTCTAGTGATGGCGCCCACGGAGATGACATTTCGGGCGACGCGGCAGACGACTCGCCAGGTGATTCACCGGCAGACAACGACAGCGGTGGATCCGCGTCCGACGACAACGACTGATCGTCGGGTGCCGCGGGCTAACTCAAGGTGATCGGCTTCACCAGGTCGGCCCAGATGACCACGAGGCCGACTCCGAGCAGCACCGCCGCCACCACGTAGGCGACGGGCAGAAGTCGAGCCGTATCGACCGGCCCAGGGTCGGGCTTGCCGCGCACGCGCGCGATGAATCTCTTCACAGATTCGTATAGCGCTCCGGCGACGTGTCCGCCGTCGAGCGGAAGAATCGGCAGCAGGTTGAACAGGAAAAGGAAGAGGTTCAACGACGCGGCCAGGCCGAGGAACGTGGCGACCTTGGCGGTCACCGGTTGCTGCATCGCCGCGATCTCGCCGCCGAGTCGCGACGCACCGACGACCGACACCGGAGAGTTAATCGACCGCTCGCCACCCCCGATCAACGTCTCATCGACGAGTTCGTAGATGCGAATCGGCAACGTCAACAGCGCGGCGGCTGATCGATAAGTCAAGTCCCACATATACGCCGGGACGCTGGAGACCGGCTGCGATTGGTATTCGAACACCGGAGCCACCCCGAGGAAGCCGATCTGCTCGACCTGCTCGGTGATCTCTCCATACTCGTCGTAGACCGGTCGCTCGATGTCGGCGACGGTCAACGGCAGGGAGACTTGACCGCCGTCGCGCTCTACGACCACCTGGGTGCTGCGTCCGGGGTTGGCGCGGATCCACGCGGTGATGTCATCCCACGATGACGACGTCACCGGGCCCACGGAAACGATCACGTCTCCGGGCTCGAGGCCGGCCGCCGCTGCGGGTGTCGCCGACGTTCCCGACGGGCATTCCCCCGACGGCAGGGCATCGCCGGCCGGCAGCGCCACGGTCGGCGTGCACGGCACCACGGAATTGACCGCTGTGGTGGGCGCGGGAATCCCGATACCGACGAGCACGATGCCGAACAGCAAGAACGCCAGGACCAGGTTCATCACCGGCCCGCCGAGCATGATGATCACGCGCTTGCGGACGGGGAGTTTGTAGAACAGGCGGTTCTCGTCTCCCGGTCGCACCTCTTCGAGGGACTGCTGGCGTGCTTGGGCGACCATCGCCGCGAACCGTCCGGTGTTCATCGAACGAGCGGTGCCCTCGGGGTCTTCTTTGCCGGGGGGAAGCATCCCGATCATCCGGATGTAGCCGCCGACCGGGAAGGCCTTCAGTCCGTAGCGGGTCTCACCTTTGAACTTCGACCAGATGGTGGGACCGAACCCGACCATATAGTCGGTGACCCGGACGCCGAACTTCTTGGCCGGAACGAGGTGTCCGATTTCGTGCAGGGCGATGGACGCTCCGATGAGCAGCACGAACAGCGTGATGCCCAGAATCTCCAGACCCATAACCCCATTCTCCCTCGCCGCGCCCCGTGGGGGCACTTATGGGACGCATCGCGTCCCCTGCAGGATCCCGACTACAGGCGGATCAATAGTCGGGAGGGCGCTCCCGCCTCCTGGGTTTCGTGGGCGGAGACGATGTCGTCCAATTCGAAGTATCGGACCGGGGGCATGGTGAGCGCGCCCTCGGCGAGGGCGGATTCCACCTGAGAGACGGCCGTCGCGAGCTTGTCCGCGGCCACCGTGTACAACAGCATGAACTCCAAGATCAGTCCCGCTGTCATCAACTGTCGCGTCGGTATCTGAATGTCCGCGCCCGTCGAGGCGTAGATGACCACCACGGTGTCGGGCTTGCTGACCTCGAGGTCCATCTCGAGGTTCGCCGGAAGGTTCACTTCGATGATGCGATCCACGGATCCGACGGCTTCGCGGATGTCGAAGATGATGTCCGGGTCGCGGTAATCGAAGACGAAGTCCGCTCCCGCCTGCCGGGCGACCTCTTGCCGCTCCGGCGTGGACGCGGTGGCCACGACCGTCGCGCCGGCCCACTTGGCGATCTCCACGGCGGCCCGGCCGACTCCTCCGGCGCCGCCCTGCACGAGAACGACCTTCCCGTCGACGGGTCCGTCACCGAGCACGCAGTAGGCGGCGGTCACCGCGGGAACGCCGAGGGTTGCCCCGAGTTCGAGATCCGCGTTCTCCGGTAGCGGGCGCACGTTCGCGACATCGACGATGCAGTAGTCGGCGGCCGTGCCATACACGTTGTCGAACGCCGACAACATGATCCACACCCGCTCACCAATGCGCGCCGGATCCACGTTCGCGCCAACGATGTCGATGACACCGGACCCGTCCTGGTGGGGAATCTGAAAGTCAGCCATATCCCGCGCCGTCGACCCGGCACGCGTCTTGACGTCGGTGGGGTTAATTCCCGAGAAAGCCAGTTTCACTCGAACCTGATTGGGTCCGGGCTTCGGGATCGGAATCTGATCGACGCTAAGGACCGAAGCTGCCGGCCCTACCTGCGAATACCGTGCGGCGCGCATAGTGCTCATGCGGAGCATTGTGGTGCCTCACCCAGCGCTGCGGCTACCCACCAGCGCGGTGACTCACCCGTCAACGAGTTGCTGCACCCGCGAGCGCGCCCACCGATCGGCATCCAGGACGTCGGCCACGCTCACGCTCTCCCCCGATATCCACCCCGCATCGAGGTGCTCATCAACCAGGTCCGACACCGTCGACACGATCCCGGTGAAGGGCAAGCGCCCCTGCAGGAACGCCTCGACACACACCTCGTTGGCGCCGTTCAACACCGCCGGCGCCGTCCCGCCGGCCTGTCCGGCGCGCCGGGCCAGGCTCACCGCCGGGAACGCGTCCTCATCCAGCGGGAAGAAATCCCACGAGGTCGCCTGCTCCCACGAGCACGCGGGTGCGGCGCCGGCCACGCGGTGCGGCCAATCCAGACCCAGCGCGATCGGCAGCCGCATATCGGGTGGGGACACTTGCGCGATCGTGGATCCGTCGACGAACTCCACCATCGAATGCACGATCGACTGCGGATGCACCACCACGGAGATGTCCGAGAACTCAACGTCGAACAGCAGGTGAGCCTCAATCACCTCTAATCCCTTGTTCATCAAGGTGGCGGAGTTGATCGTCACCAGCGGGCCCATGTCCCACGTGGGGTGCGCCAACGCTTGCTCAGTGGTCACCGACTCCAGGTCCGCGGCCGACCATCCACGAAACGGCCCGCCCGAAGCAGTCAAGATCAGCCGGCGCACGTCATTGCGAGCACCGGCAGCCAGGCACTGCGCGATCGCCGAGTGCTCGGAATCCACCGGAACGATCTGGTCGGCGCTCGCCACCCCACGGACGAGGTCACCGCCGATGATCAATGACTCCTTGTTCGCTAGGGCGACAACCGACCCGC
>WLWL01000112.1 GCA_012103605.1 Candidatus Nanopelagicales bacterium | reverse complement strand
CCGTTCCCTGGGTCAACTCGATCGCCAAGGAAATCACTAATCCGATGAGGGCAGTTGCGCCGAGTGAACGACGACCCCGGTAGGCGAGAAAGAACCCCAAGGGAACGAAAAAGGCGACGTTCATGATCACTTGCAGGCGTACGTCGGAGATGAGGGTGGCGAGCCACCCGTTGCTCTCAGCGAACTCAACGATGTCTGCCAGCGACTGGAACGGGATGAGTTGCCAATGATTCACATCAGCGTGCGCATCGCAGTAGTCGCCGGTGAAATCGGGGAGGGGAAACAGCGTGAAGGCCACCAGGGCACAGCCGTAGAGGACCATCGCTGCGGAGACGACCGCCGGCCATCCCCGGAACCAGCCAAACCGGGAAACTTGGTGCGAAATGAACGGAACGACGAAGACAAACGTCAAAGCCATGAAAAACAGGACGGCATAGGCGGTCTCTGTCACCCACGTGCTCACGCATGGCACCCAACCACACCGAGGGAGGCCCGGGTTGCCGAATTTATACCCCCCGGGGTACCCTAGTGACCGAGAGACAAACGTGACTCGTTGCCACGAAGGAGAACATCATGTGCAGTCCCGCCCCCTGCAACCAGTGCGGCAAGGTCACCTGGACCGGTTGCGGCGAGCACATCCAGGAGGCGCTGGCGCACGTGCCCGAGGCACAGCGCTGCACGTGTCACTAGCCCGCACCACCACACCTCCGCCTACCCCGGGTCGCGCTGCCCAGCCTCACACTCGCTCGCGTGCGATTGCGTTCATCGCCGCCATCACAGCCTTCTGGCTCGCCGCGATACCTATCGCTACCTCCGCAAGCGCCACCTCGGCTACTACCGCCACGGGTAGCACCACCTCGCCTAGCAATAATTCAAGTAGAACCGCGGGAGAACGTCAGCCGCGTCTGATGGCCGCCGGTGACGCCTCCGGCACTCCGTTTGTCACTGCGTTGATCTCCGTGCGCGGTAACTCCTACGGGATCTGCAGCGCCGGAGTGTGGAAGCCAACCGTGCTGTTGACCGCCGCGCACTGCGTCATCGATGAGACGACCGGTGGGCCCATCGATCCTTCATCGTTCTTCGTCGTCAACCCGGGAACAGCTTTCCGGATTACCAGCGGCGGCGTTCAAGGCGCCACACCTGCCCGCGTGGTGCAGACGCTCGTCACGGATGACTTTCAACTGCGCGGCACCGATGTTCCCGGCGACGACATCGCGTTCGTGGTTCTCGATCAAGGCGTGGGTGATGTCACCTTCTCTCGCCTCGCGACAACAGCGGAGCTTGGGCGCTGGTTGAACGACCGAACCCCCGTGTCCGCGCTGGGGTATGGCTTTCCATCACCCTCCAGCCCCACCACTGATATTCCGCGCGGAGCGGCGTTGCCGCTGTTGCGTGTGCTTGATGACTTCCGAAATTCCGACGGTCTGGCGATCTTGTCCTCGAAGCAGTCCGGGATCGACGCGTGCTCCGGCGACAGTGGCGGCCCACGCTTCGTCATCGAGAACGACGCACCCCTGCTTCTCGGCAATATTGCCGGCGGCTCCTGTAACGGGTTCCCCGGCGCCGGGGTGATCGGGTTCACCGGCATGAGTTACCGAGCGCTCGCCAACGCGGCCTTGGCGACCGCCGGGCTTCCCTTGATTCCGAGCCGGCCGCAGAACGTCCAGTCCTCACGGGTTGAAGGAACCACGACGGTCTGGTGGGACGCTCCCGCCGACTCCCACGACACGGTCGTCGCCTACGACGTCCTCGACACCTCCGGGGCTCTGCTGTGTTCGACGGCCGAGACCACGTGTTCCTTCCCCACGGGGAGCGGAGGCGTCGACGGAATGACCGTGCGTGCCTACAACGCCCAAGGTGAAGGGGATGCCAATCTCGTGCCGACCGCCGAGATGCTGTGGCCCGAGGCGCCCACAGCGAAGGTTCTCAAGGCCTCATCGAAGAAGAAGCCGATTCGCATCCGGGTGTCACCTGTGGATTACCCCGCCGTCACGAGCTACCACGTGACAACCCCGAAGGGGAAGGTCGTGTGTCGTATCGACCCGACGACATCACCTCTGGAATGCCGAGTGAAGCGTGCACCCGGCAAACACCGTTTCCGCGTCGAGGCCATCACCGAGTACGGAGCATCCATTCCATCCCCCTTGTCCACCCCCGTGCGCGTAGCGAATTAAGACTTCCCGCGTCGTCGATCCGTCCATCGACACGCGAGTTCAATCGTGGTTGTCGTGATCCCGGAAAGAAGTTCGGAATGCTCACCCCTGTGATGGGAAACCCCGGGCCCTGCCCCGCCTGCGAGGCGTCTGACCTCGAACGTCGCGGAGGGAAGGACTTCTGCCCGTCGTGCTACTACATCCAGCCGTGCTGCGATGGGGGTTTCTGCGAGTGACTACCGTGCTCGCGTGAATCACCTCGCCGACGTTCTCATTTTGTGGGATATCGACGGCACCCTCGTCACTCACGCCCCCGCTACCCGCGACAGGCACGCGCACGCCGTCGGCAGCGTTCTCGGTCATCCCGTCGACCGTCTCCCTGCGGGTGTCGGAAAGACCGACCGGCAGATTATTGTCGAGTTGTTCGCCGACCACCTGCCCAGCGACGACGAGCTCGCGAGCGCGCTTCGCGTCATTGATGAGGTGACCGCGGCGGACATGCGAACATCTCCCTCCACCGCCACCGATGGCGCCGCGGACCTGCTGTCTCACCTCGCGCATGCCGGAGCCTCACAATCGGTTCTCACCGGCAACACCCCCGAGCGGGCTCGGCTGAAAGTCACCACCGCGCACCTCGCCGATCACATCGACTTCGATTCCGGGTTCTACGGTGACGTGCACTCCACCCGCATGGAACTCGTCGCCGCCGCCGCGGAGCGCTTGTCGCTGCAACAGGGAGTCCGACCGGTCATCGTCGGGGACACGCCACTGGACATCCTGGCCGCCCACGCATCGGGGTTTCCCGTCATCGCGACGACCACGGGCATCTTCGATGCGACTGCACTCCAGGAACATCGACCGGACGCCGTCGTATCCGACCTCTCTGATGCACGCGCGTTCGCCGGGACGATAACTGCGATCGTCTCCCGCTAACAACGGCTTCGTCGGTACCGTCTGACCATGCAGTCCCCTAGCGCAGCAGAGTCAAGCCGCCCCGACTCAAGCCGCCTCGACTCGAGCAGCCCAGTCATCTACGACCCGGTGTCACCTGAGGCTCACCTCGATCCCTACCCGATCTATCAGCAACTGCGGGACCATCACCCTCTGTATTACGTCGCCGAGCACGACGTGTGGGCGCTCTCGCGGTACACCGACGTGCAAGAAGGTCTGCGTAACTGGGAAGCGTTCTCTAGCGCCGAGGGCGTCGAACTCGGGACGTACGTGAAGTTCTTCGGACCGGGAAGCATCCAGGAACTCGATCCACCCCGGCACGACGTACTGCGCAAGGTCCTCGCGCCGCGATTCCTGAACAAGGCGGTCAAGAGTTACGAACCGATGGTCGAGGCCACCGCTGCAGAGCTGCTGGAGGATCTACCGAATCACGCCAACGTGGACCTCGGGCTTACCTTCACGCAGCGGCTGCCGATCATGACGATCTTCCGCATCTTGGGTATCCCGGAAGCAGACATCTCCTGGACAACCGACACCGGACTCGAGATGCTCAACCGTCCCCCCGGTGAATCCGGTCCGTCTCCCAAGGCCTACGAGCTGCGGGCCGAACTCGTGGGCTTCTTAGAAGAGCAAGTTGATCAGCGTCGCGGTGGCGACTACACCGACGACGTCTTCGGTGACCTCGCGCGTGCCATCGACGACGGCTCCATGGAGCACAAAGAAATTCAAGGGCTCACGTTGCTGCTCATCGCAGCGGGGATGGAAACAACGACAAGCCTGCTCGGCACTATGGTGCATTCCCTCGCCACCGGTGCCGTGACGCGTGAGGAACTCGGCGACGGCGTCGACCTTCCCACCGCCGCTGCGATCGATGAGTTCGTCCGGTTCGATGCGCCCGCGCAATGGCTCGCCCGCGTCACCACCAAGCCTGTTTCGCTGCACGGCGTCGAGTTAGAAACAGGGTCGAGGGTGTTGATGATTTTCGCGTCCGCCAACCGAGATCCGCAGGTATTCGATCGCCCGGATGAGTTGATTCTCGACCGTGATGGGAGTCGGAACCTCGCGTTCGGTGAGGGAATTCATTTCTGTATCGGGATGCCGCTGGCGAAACTCGAAGCCCGCGTGGGAATGCGCCAACTGCTGCGCCAACTGCCAGCCTTCGAACTCGATGGAGAACCAACTCGGTATCCGTCTCACGTGATTCGCGGGTACCAGAACGTGCCTGTTCGGTGGGCGTCGTAATCTGTCGTCATGCCCGCGTACGAGTTCCGATGCCGCCAATGCGGTGACACGTTCGTCCTGCAGCGACCCATGAGCCAGTCGAGTGATGCAGCTCCGTGTTCGGCCGGCCACGACGACACCGTCCGGTTGTTGAACGTCGCCTCCGTAGGGACAACATCAACCGGAGGATCCTCGACGGAGACAGCACCAAGTTCGGGGGGGTGCTGCGGAGGAGGGTGCTGCGGCTAGCCGCAGGAGCCTGCACCGTGTGGTGCGCGAGGGGGGAGTTGAACCCCCACGCCCTTTCGGGCACACGGACCTGAACCGTGCGCGTCTGCCTATTCCGCCACTCGCGCCTGGCCCACCGCAGTGGGCAGCGTCGAAAGGGTACAGG
>WLWL01000111.1 GCA_012103605.1 Candidatus Nanopelagicales bacterium | reverse complement strand
CAGGGTGTGACCCAAGAGTTCATCTTCATCATCGCGGCCGTCGTCGGCGGCTGTTTGCTGACCGGAGGATACGGTTCGGCGATCGGTGGAACCATCGGCGCGGCCATCATCGGAATGGCCTTCATCGGTATCGCCTACGCCCAATGGAACACCGACTGGACCTGGCTGTTCCTCGGCTTGATCCTCTTCGTGGCCGTTCTCACCAATTCCTTGATCCGCCGTCGATTCCAAGGAGCTCGAAAATGACCGAGACTTCCTCGCACGAACCAGCAGCTCTCGCGCTCGAGAACGTGGGGAAGCGCTTCGGCAGTGTCATCGCCCTGTCCGATGTCTCGATGAGTGTGCCGAAGAATCAGGTCACCTGTGTTCTCGGAGATAACGGTGCCGGAAAGTCGACGCTGATCAAGATCCTCAGTGGCGTCCACACGCCGTCGGACGGACAGATGTACGTCAACGGCGAACCCACGACGTTCGGTTCTCCGCGTGAGGCTCTGGATATGGGTATCGCCACCGTGTTCCAGGATCTCGCGACCGTGCCCCTGATGGCGGTGTGGCGGAACTTTTACCTCGGCAACGAGCCCACACGGGGCGTTTGGCCGTTCAAGGGACTGCGCACTAAGTACGCGAAGGAATCATGCAAAGCCGAACTAGCCGAGATGGGAATCGATATCCGGGACACCGAACAGCCCGTGGGAACCCTGTCGGGTGGGGAGCGCCAGGCGGTGTCGATCGCGCGCGCCGTGCACTTCGGCGCCAACGTGCTCATCCTCGACGAGCCCACCAGTGCCCTAGGTGTGAAGCAATCCGGCGTCGTTCTCAAGCACATCAGAAACGCCGCCGATGCTGGTGTCTCCGTCGTGTTCATCACCCACAACCCGCACCACGCCTATCTCGTCGGTGACAACTTCTATCTGCTCAATCGCGGACAGATGATGGCCGAGTACACCAAGGAAAACGTCTCGCGAGAAGAGCTCGTGAAGGCTATGGCCGGTGGAGCAGAGCTCGACGCCCTCGCGCACGAGCTCGGCGCCAAGGGCTGATTCACTGCTGGTACGTCATCGGCCCAAGCGAGCAGACTTGGGTGCCCAGGTCGCTGTGCGTGCGTCACTAGCATGGTCACATCAACCCCCAGTGAATCAGGAGCTCTCGTGACAGTGCGTATAGGTGTGCTTGGTGTCGGTCGCATCGGTCGAATGCATGCAGACATCATCGCGAATGAAACCGACGGCGCCGAGGTAGCCGCGGTGTTCGATGTCAATGATGCCGCGGCGGCTCAGGTCGCTGATGCGCTGCGCGTACCGGTGATGTCCGTCGACGAGATTCTTGAATCCGACTCCGTCGATGCCGTGGCCATTTGCAGTAGTACTGACACGCACGTCGAGCTGATCACCAGGGCGGCGGCCGCCGGGAAGGCGATCTTTTGCGAGAAGCCGATCAGCTTGGACATCAGCGAGGTTGACAAGGCTCTGGGTGCAGTTCGCGAACACGGCGTAGCGTTCATGGTCGGCTTCAATCGTCGATTCGACCCCACCCATGCTGCCGTTCAGGAAGCAGTGGCATCCGGCCGAGTGGGAGATCCTCACATCGCACGGATTTCCAGCCGAGACCCGGCACCGCCTCCGGTGGAATACATCAAGGTCAGCGGCGGAATCTTTGTCGACATGATGATCCACGATTTCGATATGGCGCGGTTTGTGGTCGGATCCCCGGTGACCGAGGTCTACGCAACCGGCGCCGTGCGGATCGATCCGGCCATTGGAGAGGCGGGAGATCTAGACACCGCGGTCGTGACGTTGACGCACGCGAACGGCTGCATCACCACTATCGACAACTCACGACAAGCGGTGTACGGCTACGACCAGCGTCTCGAGGTACTCGGATCCACCGGCATGGCGATGTCGGAGAATCCCATGAAGAACGCCGCGGTGGTCTACAGCGCTAGCGAACGGCAGGGAAGCGTTCTGCCCTACTTCTTCCTGGACCGGTACACCGACAGTTACCGCGGGGAATGGCAGGCCTTCGTGCGGTACGCACGCGAGGGCGGCCCGTCACCGGTCAGCGGACAGGATGGACGTGCACCGGTAGCGATCGGAATCGCGGCCTGGGAGTCCTATCGTTCGGGGACCCCCGTCACACTGTCCGACGGCTGATCACCGAGAACGACGCCGACGCCCGCCATGGCTTCCCGATTCGACCCGTTCGCGTCGATGCGCGAAGCGTGGGTCGAGCAACAGGACACACGACGATGGATCATCGCGGGATGTCCGGCCGTCGGGTTGATCATCGGGTTCGCGCTCGCTGATGCCGGTGTGGATCGCCTCATCGCGGGTGTGGTCCTTGTCGCGTTCGGGGTCGTCGCCGCAATCCTCATGGGCAAGAAGGGCTGGCCATGGCGTATTCCACTCGCCGGCGTTGTGTATGCGGCGGCGTTCGCCATGGCACACCCGCTCGCGCTGATCGCTGGAACCTGGCCGGCCGTAGTGATTGCGGCCATCGTGTCGGGAGCGGCGACGTACGAGTTGACGCCCCATCGTTGAGGTCAGGTGACGAGGCGGCCTGGCGGGAGACGTTCTTCGATCGCTTCACCATCGCGCTGCACAATTCGATAAGCCGCGGCGTCTGAGTCGGGCACGTCCGAGACGACTTCCACCGGCTGCGTACCGCAGTAGACGATGGCAACGCGGTCGTCGGTTGCGTAGGACTCGGGCAGTGTCTCGTTGCCGACAAGCGTGTGCAGCAGGGGTCGCCGCTGTTCTTCGCTGTCGTAGTGAACACCGTTGCCGTACGGCAGAAAGGCGAGAGCGTCGGTGACCGGTGCGAGTTGCGCCCCGAAGGAATCAGTGGGCCCGCCGACGTGCCAGCAGATCGATCCGGCGCTTACGCCACCAAGGACTGTGCCTGATTCCCAAGCCCGATGCATGGCGGTGTCCACTCCGTGCAATCTCCACAACGCGAGCAAGTTGGCAACCGAGCCACCACCTACCCAGATGACATCGGCGGCGTCGATTGCCTCATCAACATTGCGGTTGGGTTGAGGAAACAGCGCTAAATGGTCGACGTCGCAGTCGGTATCGGCGAGCGCGGAGTACATCGCCGCCAGGTACTGCGGGTCGTCACCCGAGGCGGTGAGCACCAAAAGCACGCGAGGCCGCGGCCGACCGGAGAGCTCGAGCGCCCGAGTGAAGATGCGCCCTGGGCGCATCACTCCCCACAGCCCGGTGCCCACGAAGCCACCGCTGCTGGCCACGATCCAGCTGTCGACGGAGGGGCTAGGCATCGGGGTCTGCTAGGCCTCGGTCGGCACCGACACGTTGCAGGACGCCATGGCCCGCAGGCGCATGCGAAGGGCCCAGGCCATCAGCAGCACCGAGGCGAAGGCGAGAATTGGTTGGAAGGGAGCGAACCAGGTGATAGCCCCGGACGTGCCGAGGGCGAGGAGAACGAGTTTGTTGCAGACCGGGCATCCGACGGCGAAGAAAGCGAGCAATCCGCCGACTGATCCGACCTTGGCGGCCTTATCGATGTCCTCGTTGCCTGGTTCTCGAACGTAAGTTGCAATGAGCATGCCTCCCAGAATTCCGCTGAGGATGACGACGGGGTACGACCACCAAGTGACAGCGATGTCGCGGCCGAAGATCGGGTTGGGGATGACGGCCGTGGGGAGTGCCACCACCAACGCGACAAGACTTCCGGCGATCAGCGCGGTTACCCAGCGGCGGGCCGACCAGGTGCGCAGGATTGCCAGGGTGGACACGGGAGGCTTAACTGAAGCGCTGAACCAGGCGCCAGGTAGCCGGGAAAAGACCTGCGGCGAGGGCGATCTTGAGTGCGTCGCCCAAGAGGAAGGGCACCATGCCCAAACTGAGAGCCGTCGCCCAGGTGACGTCGATCGCGAACTTCAAGTACGTCACCCCGATGGCGTAGATGACGATGTTGCCGATCACCATCAGACCGGCGGTGCGCAGCGCTGTGCGGGTCGCTCCCTGTTCGGCGAGGCGACCAACGATCCCAGCGGCGACGATGAAGCCGAGGATGTAGCCGTAACTCGCTCCACCCCAACCGGAGGATCCAGCGGAGAACCACGGAACCCCTGCGGTGCCTGCGGCGGCATAGACAACCATGGACGCAATGCCGCGCCAGGTACCCAAAGCCGCGCCGACCAGCAGTACCGCGAAAGTCTGCAGGGTCAAGGGGACGGGGGTGAAGGGCAGCGGGATGACGACCTGGGCGGAGATACCGACGAAGGCCGCTCCGCCAAGGACGAGGGCGACGGTTGCCACCTTGGTGCGGGCGACGTAGTCACCGAGAACAGCGGGGGCTGGGGTGGCAACGGCCATGGTCTCCTCCTCCTGACAAGCGGCCGGTGGAGCCGCTTGAAGCCTGCTGTGCAGCGTGGCGCGCAGGGAACTGTACCGCCCGCGGGGCTTGTGGGGTTATCCTTGGGGTAGTTGCTCCGGAGTGAGGACGCAGGGGAAGGCGACCCTCGACCCCGGGAGGCGACATGACGGTCGTAATCGACGTCCGACGGGACGATCGACAGACACCACCCCGCGCGGGGGCGGAAGAGCTTTCTGCGCACGGGGTGCTTTTCGTGCACTCGTGCTCCTCAGCGGTTGCCCCGCACTTGGAATGGGCCCTGGCTCGGGTTTTCGGCACCGCCGTGAACGTGGACTGGGCTTCTCAGCCCATCGCCCCGGGCAATGTCCGGGCCGAAATTATCTGGCATGGGCCCCGGG
>WLWL01000110.1 GCA_012103605.1 Candidatus Nanopelagicales bacterium | reverse complement strand
TGGCGATGCCCTCAAGCTCCGCCCACTCGCTTCCGGCAAAGAGGAATCGATACTCGATATCCACGGTTCGCTTCGCGTAGTGCGAGAGTTTTTCTTTCGGGTGCTCGAAGAATCGCAGGTTATCCGGGTTCAAGCCGAGGTCGATGTACCAATCCCAGCGGTTCTGCAGCCAGTACTCATGCCATTCTTCGTCCGTCCCAGGCTTGACGAAGAATTCCATTTCCATCTGCTCGAATTCACGGGTCCGGAAAATGAAATTGCCCGGCGTTATCTCGTTGCGGAAACTCTTCCCGGTTTGCCCGATACCGAAAGGCGGCTTCTTGCGTGCAGAGTTCATCACGTTGAGGTAATTCACAAAGATGCCCTGCGCGGTCTCCGGGCGCAGGTAATGAACAGCGCCCTCGTCCTCGACGGGACCGACCATCGTACGTAGCATTCCGTTGAAGTTCTGCGGCTCGGTGAAACTTCCCTTGGTTCCGCAGTTGGTGCACACAATCTCCGCCAGACCCTCGGGTGGTTCGTGGCCGTGCTTCTCAGCGAATGCTTCGATCAGTTGATCCGCCCGCCAACGTTTGTGGCATTGCTTGCACTCGGTGAGCGGATCGACGAACGCATCGACGTGACCCGACGCGACCCACACCTGCGGGGCAAGGATTACCGACGAATCGATGCCGACCACGTCGTCGCGCCCACGCACCATGTGTTGCCACCACTGCCGGCGCACGTTCTCTTTGAGCTCGACTCCCAGCGGGCCGTAGTCCCAGGCCGAACGGGTGCCCCCGTAGATCTCCGACGACGGGAAAACAAATCCCCGACGCTTGGAGAGGTTGACGACGGAATCTACGCGGGAAGCCACAAAACGCTCCATTTCCGAAGCGCCTTGCGCGCTTCCACTCCGGCTGGCTGTCGGCGGACGGAACTGAGTGTACGAGTCAGCGCTCAATCACACGCCTGACGGTGCGCTTCAGCGCCTGCCCTCAGCGCCCATCGTGAACGTCCGCACCGGTGACAGGCGGGACGAAAGCCGCCGACGCCGATCCCAGCCCGACGGCATCGTGGTCGGCGGCGAGCCCGCTCGCGAACAATGTCACCTCACCGGCTTCCTGCACGACAACGGCCTCATATGCCGTTGGCTCATCGATCGCGGTGGACAGCAGCGGAATGACCTCGGCCTTGACCTCGAAGCGGGACAGCGCCTTTCGATACGCACCGACTCCCTCCCACTGGGTGGTGAGTGTCACGAGTTCGGCGTCGTCCGTCGCCTGTCCAATCCAGCCACGGTGGAAACCTGTCGATTCAGCCAGCACCGCGAGCGCGGCGCGCATCCGGGTAAACCACTCATCGCGATCCTGCGTGACACGAAATCGGGATTGAACGAGCAAAGGGGCCATGTCCCCCAGCGCACTAGGCTCCGTCACGAAGACGACGCTAGTCCAGGCGTCTGGTATCTGCGAGGGAAGAGATGGCCGACAAAAAGCGCCGAAAGAAGGGAGACCTGCCGCCCGGCGTGAAAGGCCCGAGTCAGCCACCCGCACAACAACCTCAAGCACGCCCATCCTCGGGTCAATCCCGAGAGTCGCTCGAGCGTGCCAGCATTCCCATCCTGGCCAAGCTCATGGCTGTGCCCCGATGGCTGATCGTGGTGTTGATGGGCGCCTTTCTCTTCCTCGGGCTGATCCAGACCGGCTCGCTGGCCTGGCTCGGCGGGATTTTCCTGCTGATCGTCGGCGGTTTTCTCGGCTGGCTACTCGTGTTGTCCTGGCCGGTACTGACGCCCGGTCGGCGGGCCACGCGGCTGATCATCGTCGTCGCCGTCCTCGGGCTTGCCATGCTGAAGTTTCTCGGCCGCTTCTGAACTTGACAATCATTTTCATTAAGTGCACCATGCGCACATGTATTCACGCAAACTTGCCCTCTTGACCGCGGCCGCGTTGGCCTCCGCTGGATCTCTCGTCGCATGTTCGAGCTCGGACGATTCCTCGTCCTCTGAGGCCACTGCCTCGCAGAGCGCCACGGAGGACGAAACTTCATCGGTGGAGGAGGAAGCCGATCCCTCCTCCACCGATGATGCAGCTACTGCCGATGCAAGTGAGCCGGAGCCGAGCGCACCATCCGTATCGGTGGTGTCGACCACCACCATGCTGGGTAGCGTCGTCGGCGACATCGTCGCCTGCGCCAGCCCCGACTCCACGGCGATAACGCTCATGCCGGTTGGCGCTGATCCACACGACTTCTCCCCTTCATCGGCCCAGGTCGCTGACCTGGTTACCTCGGATCTGGTCGTCGCTAACGGCCTCATGCTGGAGGCCGGCCTGGAGGACGCTCTCGAGAACGCCGAGTCCGACGGAGCAACCGTCCTGGAGGTCGCTCCCCTCGTCGACCCGATTCCCTTCGGTGGAAAGCACGGTGACGAGCACGGTGACGAGCACGGTGACGAGCACGGTGACGAGCACGGTGACGAGCACGGTGACGAGCACGCTCACGCCCATGGCAGCGAGGATCCGCACTTTTGGTTCGACATGAATCGGATGGCAACGGCCGCCGAGATCATCGGGGCGGAGCTCGCTGAGGACAACGGTGACGTTTTCGCCGAGTGTGGCTCAAAGATCGCTGACCAGATTCGCAGTGCGGAACAAGATGTGCGCGCTCTCTTGGAATCAGTGCCGGCCGATCAGCGCATTCTCATCACCGACCACGATGCTCTCGGCTACCTTGCCGATGTCTCCGGTTACGAGGTTGCCGGCACGGTGATCCCGAGCGGTTCCACGCTGGCCGAGCCCTCCAGTGCCGATCTCGCGGAACTCGTTGAAGTCATCGAGGACGAGGGCGTGCAAGTGATCTTCGCAAACTCCGCCGATCCGACGACCCTCGCCGATGCTGTTGCGGCCGAGGTAGGGACCGACGTTCAGGTGGTAACGCTCTTCGTCGGGAGCCTGGGCGGTCCGGGTTCTGGTGCGGAGGATTACGTGTCGATGATGCAGACGAATGCGGAGTTGATTTCCGGAGCGTTGAACGCCAACTAGGCCTTCTCGACACCGATTTCTGCAACACTGGCTAATGATGGAGTGGTTTACTGAGCCGTTCGCCCTCGCCTTCCAGCAACGGGCACTCCTCGGCGGCATTCTCGCAGCGGTGATGACCTCGGTCGTCGGCACCTGGCTCGTTCTGCGCGGGATGAGTTTCTTCGGTGATGCCTTCGTTCACGGTGTCATTCCTGGAATCGCAGCCGCCGTTGTCTTGGACCTGAACCCACTGGTGGGTGCAGCTATCGCAGCCGCCGTCATGGTGTTCGCGATCGAACTAGTCAATCGACAAACCGTCCTGGGTGAAGACACGTCGATCGGGCTTCTTTTCGTCGGGATGTTGGCGTTGGGTGTCGTCATCATTTCGCGCATGGATTCCTACGCCGGGTCGTTGACCAGCATTCTGTTCGGCGACGCTCTCGGTGTGACGTCATCCGATCTGGTCGGGCAGGCAATCCTCACTGTGGTCGTGGTGAGCGTCGCTTTGGCGCTCTACCGCCCGCTGCTCTCGCTGAGCTTCAATGCAGAGAAGGCGGAACTGTGGAGCATGAAGCCCAAGAGAGCGCACGCTGCCCTGCTGGTCCTGATCGCGGTTGCGGTCATCGGAAGCTTTCAATCCGTCGGCACACTTCTCGTCTTCGGTCTTCTCATCGGCCCTCCGGCAACAGCGAGCCTGATCGCTCGCACCGTTCCTCGGATGATGCTCTACTCCGTCATCATCGGGCTGTTCTCCGTTTGGCTGGGCCTGACATTGAGCTACCACCTTCGGACCGCGGGATCCGCCACCATGGCGCTGGTTCCGATCGTGCTGTTCTTCCTCGTGCTCGCGTTCACCCGTCTGGTGCGCCGTCCGTTACCTCAGGAGGTCGCCCATGCCTGATGCCGTCGTGGGGAAGAACGTGGTCGTTTCTCGTGGTGAACGGGTGGCCCTTCGTGACTCAGATTTCGTTATTCCGCAGGGCTCGATTACCGCCATCATTGGGCCGAACGGATCCGGCAAGTCGACGCTGCTGCACGCCATCGCCGGCCTCTTGCCGATCTCCAGCGGAGCGTTGAGTGTCTTGGGTGCTACCCCGCAGCTCAGCCAGCCGCAGATCGCCTACGTGTTGCAATACACGACCATTCCCAAGGGCACTCCGCTGACTGTGAGGGAAGCCGTCGGTATGGGCCGCTATCCGTCCCTGGGGTTGCTTCGTCGGCCTCGCTCGCAGGACAAGCAGCGCGTGGTGCAAGCGATGGAGCGACTCGACATCACCCACCTGGCCGATCGTCACCTAGCCGAGTTGTCCGGGGGTCAGCGGCAGCGGGTCTACGTCGCTCAGGGCATTACCCAAGATCATTCGATGTTGCTGCTGGACGAACCCTTGACGGGCTTGGATATCAACTCCGCGAAGACGATCGACTCGATCATCCACGAGGAACCCGAGCGCGGATGTTCGGTTGTCTTGACGACTCACGACCTCGAGGAGGCTCGTGCCGCCAATCACGTCATTCTCACCGACGGGCATGTCGTCGCGTCCGGGCCCCCAGAGGAAGTCCTGACAGCAACCAATCTCGCCACCGCGTACGGGCTAGGCTCTTTGCACGAGACGGACGTTGCTGCCCCGCTGTTCCCGACCGAGCACCACGACCACGACCATTGAGGACATCTCCGTGAGCACCAGATCGAACACCGGTGTCGGAATCCGCTCGACCAAGCAGCGCACCGCGGTCATCGA
>WLWL01000109.1 GCA_012103605.1 Candidatus Nanopelagicales bacterium | reverse complement strand
GACCGTGGTGCTGGTGGGTTCGTCAGGGGTGATGTCAGGCCACACGCGGGCGAAGCTGGAGTTGATGACCAGTCCGAGGTAACCCCGAGCCACATCCTCGATAGTGGTGCCGCGTAACGCGTATTCCAGGTGTTGACCATCGTGGTGCAGCATCTTGACGAGTGGTTCGCGAATGACGATGGGAATGCTCCGAGACTTTTGTAGCCAAAAGTTGTACCAAGAGAATTCATACGGCGAGAGTTCGATCAAGTCAGCGTAGGTGTACCCGTTTGGTTGCATGAAGTCTTCGTTCAGCGAGCGCAACACGACGCTTGAGAAAACTTGATGGTTGTGACACGTGAGTGTTCGCTGATCCTGAAGCTCGACGAGTTCCTTGATACGAGTGAGGTGCACCTCCCGGCTCTGCCATTGCTCGGTGTTGTAGCGCCGATCGGTCTGCAGATCGTTATCTTCAACAAGTACTGAGTAGGGAGTGTCGGCGTCGAACATGAAGTCGGATCGGAAAAACGGGCGAATGAAGACCATGTCTGAGTCGACGACGAAATAGTCGTCATAAATGTCGCGCTCCCAAAACGCCAGTTTGACGATTTGTTGATTGATGTACCCGATGCGCATGTCACCGAAGGGCTCGGTGACCAAGTAGTCGTCGAAGATTGATTCATCGAGAATCGTGATGTCGGAATTCCCCAAGGGGGTGAAGGCGGGTAGATCCGAGGTTGGAACCACAATCGTGAGCGAAATATTTTCTGCATTGAAGCGATTGAAGGACTCGACAAGACGCCGAGCGAGATGCAGGTCACCGCCGTAGGACTTCAGCATCATTCCGAAGCGGCGCACGAGTGCAGTGTAGGAGAGGTCGCGGTGGCAATCCTCTGCCCGCACACCTAGTACGCGCTGAGATTGATGACTTGCGCGTAGCGCTTCCACTCAAAGTCAGATCCCTGGCAGGCCGGCCCAGCGGCGCGAACCTCAAGAGTGGCCAGAGGTGCGCCGGGACCAGGAAGTTGTAGTGCAAAGGGGATGGGGGTGTCTGGCTGAGCGAGCACCGTTGTTCGATCTTCTACTCCATCTGCGGCAAGAACGAGTGTGATGCGTTGATTTCCGCACTCCGGTGCTTGCACGAAACCGCTGACGGAAGCCACTGGTGATTGTGGGCGCGTTCCGGTGAGGGTGAACACGCTGCGTGGAGCCTTCATCCACCACCAGGCACGATCAAGCGTGGTCTCGCGCGGTTGAGTGGTCTCTGCATCAGCGGTAATCATGGGTTGGTGGAAGAAGGCGTCTGCCTGCCCGGGGGTTGCCGATGGCGTGTTGGTGATGTCGTAGAGAAGCCATTCGCCATCGAATCCCGTAGCCACGGGTTCGCCGAAGTGAGACTCGAGATTCGAGGTGATGGTGCGAAGATCTTGTGAGGTGTATGCGCGGGCATCGAGATGGATGGCGCAAAATCCTCCCGCCCGCAAAGCGGCAACTTGATCCTGGGTGGGTAACTCGGGGATCTGCCCGGCCCAGATTCCGGCGTCGGTGTTCTTGACCGCTCCGTAACTCCAGCGCTTGCCGGGGTTGGTGATGGACGTCCAGAAGTGGTCGTAGTCGTTGACTCCACGGATCGAGGCGAATTCCGGGTAGGACATGAAGGGAAGTTGAAGGACGCCACAGTTCTGTGGAAGGGCCCTGTTGACTGTTAGCGCGTATTCGTTGCCCGCCTTGGTGATTTCGGCGGCTCCCTTGATGTTGTCTGCATAGGCGGCCCGGAAAGGCAGGACCGAATCGAGCGCGGTGAGGGCGATGATGGCGACCGCTAATGGCACGGCGATAGCTAACCGGGTCGCGACGCGCGTGCGATGAATGGCTGCTGCAGCACCCAGGAGAAATAACAGCAGCAGTATCGGAGTCAGACGATTCCATGCTCGAATCTGGGCGGTGACCGTACCTGCGAACAAGTAGTTCAAGCCCCACGGGACGAACCACAGAAGCGAGACCGCGATCAGGTAGGTGATGAACGACAGCGAGGCGTACCTGGAGCCAGCCTGATGCTCCGTGTCGGGTTTCGCGGGTCGACGGACTCGCATGATCAAAGCGATCAGTATGACCACGAGTGCGAGTGCGGTGATCCAGGTGCCGTGGTTGGTGATGGAGTTGCTTTCTATTTGACCTGCAGCACCGACGGCTTCCACGACGGCGGTGTTGTAGGCGTCGAATCCAGGAATGCTGCTTTGTGGGAGGGGGAGGAGTGCGACCGCCAGATTTCCTGCGAAGAGAACTGACTCGTAGGGCAAGCGTTCACCGAGTTCAGCGAGTGGTGGGTCGGCTCGGGTTGTCAGGATGCTCGGAAGGAATCCGATGACAGAGAGCGCAAAGATTGAGGCGAAGGGAATGGCGTCGATGAGTAGAGACGTCACCTTCGCTTTGTGGAGGAATCGCCAGAGCAAGGCTGCGGCGCCGAGAATCATGGTGAAGGCGACGTAATAGACGCCGGTCCATGCGGTGATGATGATCATGACGGCGAAGGTGAGCAGGGTTAGCACCTTCGTTGAGGTCGCGGTGGACGACTTTCGAAGTTTGCGGACGATCTGCTCGAACCGGCCGGATCCGACGAGCAAGACGAAGGCCATGCCGGTGACTGCGCTGTAGAGGGTGGCGAGGTAGGTGTGCCCTAGAGCGCGGCCGAAGTGGTACGGCAAGAGTGAGAAGACAACCGCTCCGGCGATGGCGAGGGCCCCGGTGAGGCCGGTCATGCGGAAGAGGAAATAGGCGAGAAAGGCGACCAACGGGAAGGTCAGCATGACGAGGAGATTGATACCGATGAAGGGTTGGCCCGTCACGACGGTGATCAATTGAGCGAACGTGTTTTCGGTGATGTCGATTCCGGGGAAGTAGTTCAAGTTCATCCCGAGGGGAAACCCGAATTGATCGGTGACCCGGTAGCGAAATCCTTGCCAAACCTCCGCGTTCACGTATGTTGCGAGCATGTCGCCACCGGCCCATCCGGTCGCAATCCATTTCAGGATGGGACCGAAGACGATGAGGGACAGGATCACCGTGATGGCAGCCGCAATTGAAGCCTCGAGGAGTGCCCGCCGACGTGTCGTGGAGGGAGCGAGCATGAATCCTCCTCACAGACTGTCAGTGCACGTTCATGTGGGTGCGTCGTGTAACAGGGTAAGTGTTCCCCGGAGCGCGCCCCAATTCACGGCTGCTGGATTCGGGCGTCGTCGTAGCCGCATCTTGCTTCATTCGGAGTTTAAGGCGCCGCTTCTGACGCGACTGGCCACGGCCGGCGAAGGGTACCTGCGGTTTTCTCAAAAGAAGGGAATAAGTGTCCCTCGGTGTCACCAGGTCAGCCGCGTGAGGCACGTATGGCCTTCAGTGGTCGGGAATCCGGTGCTGGGATCGTTTGGCCAGGCATAGTCGTAGCAGAGGGGTGGTGTCGGATCATTCTGCTTGGGAATTGAGTTCCAGAAGGTAAGTACCGCTTCCATGGATTTTCCGTAGAGCGCAAGGGTGTCAGGCTTGATCGTCGAGAGTTGAGCGATGCCGTAGTCGTCCGTGAGAGTTGGTTCGAGGGTGATCCGATTCTCTCCCCATAACTGCATGCCCGCGGCGACGAAGAGTTCGCGATCTCCTTGCGTCCATCGTCCATCGACCCACAGCAGTATCTGATCTTCTCTTGTGGTGTTTGCAAGCAACCACTCTTGAGAATCAACTGCGGTGCGAATCTTTGCCTCGATGGGGTTGCTCGCGTAGGCCCAGTGGTAGGGGCTCAGGTAGTAGAGCCCGAGGTCTTCTCGTGAGTTCTGCAGGAGTTGTGCTCCCGCCACGAAGGTGCTGACCGCGACAATCGTGGCGGTAGTTGCCCGTGGCGTGAAGATGACCGCTGCAGTCAGGGCAATGGCAATTCCGATTCCGACGCTGAGTTCGATACCTGGCGCCACATATCCGGCAGCGATGATCGCGATGACGCCCAGGGTCGCCATGAGTTGTGGAATGCGCGACGAAGAAACGTCGTCACTCATCCGCGATACGGCAACGAGCAAGAGAGCCATCAAGGCAGGTGGCCACAGCATTGATTGGTACATCGGCGCTTCTAGAGCGATACCGCCCATCAGGGGGTTGAACACGAGCATGAAAGCGACGCTTGCGACGCTAATGATCAAGGCCTGTTGGGCGGGCGCGCTACGCCGGCTGAAGCTCCATGTGATGACAGAGATCACGACGACTGCGGCTGGGACCAGTAGTGAGATGTCTTGCAGCCACACAGCCGTGGGTGAAGAGAAGTTGGAGAGCGTTATTTGCTGCGCGTCCTGATACGCGGCAAACCAATTCATTGCGGGGAAGATGACTTTGCCGATGGCAAGGAATGCCGCAAAGGTGCCGATGGTTGTGGCGGTAGCTAGGAGGAGTTGTCTGGTGAATGGGACGTGGTGACCGGTCCTGTAGGTATGAGTAGCTAAGACCAGCCACAGAGTCCCCGCCAGGAGGGCTCCCGGGGGGTTGACCATGACAAGCCAGCCCATGGTGGTGCCAGCGAGGGATGCGGAGGCGAGTGAGTGCTTATTGCTGGTGGCGAGGGCGATCACGATTGCGATCCCCGCAAGGACGCTCCCTGTGAGGTAGGAGTTGCCGAGGTAACTGAGGATGACCGAGGAAGAGATGACTCCGGTGGTCAGCCACGCGGCGATCCACAACCGGGTATGTCGGCGGGCAATGAGGTAGGCGCTGACAGTGATCACGGTGGTGAG
>WLWL01000108.1 GCA_012103605.1 Candidatus Nanopelagicales bacterium | reverse complement strand
AGGATGCAGGTGAATTTGTGCGGGTCATGGAAGACCGCACCGGAACAAAGATCGGGTGCGTCGAGGAAATCGCGTGGCGGCAAGGATGGATATCCGACACTGAGCTAGAAGCCGTGGCACAGCCACTGACCAAGAGTGGCTACGGGGACTACCTGTTGCGACTACTGGGTCGCTAGTTCGCCCGGCGCTTTACCTCAGTCTCAACTCCTGCGCACACGCCGGACAGCCCGGTACAAGAGCCGACGCGTTGGTCTCGATTCCCGAGCAGTCGAGAAGTCATTCCCCTCAAGACCCGACACAACGGCTGGACGAGACAGGGTTTCGCCGAAGAAGGTCACCAAGCGCTCAGCGAATCGCTCCCACGTCAATTCGGTCCTAACGTGTTGCAAATCAGCGACACGAGCTGCTGCTGCGTCTTCTTGTGTGAGGAGTCGAGTCAGATCTGCGGCCACCTCGTCCACTGACCAACGTGACGGAGCGTCGCGGACTCCAGACAACTCGGCCAGCGGACCGAAGCGAACGAAAGAGGATGGTGTTCCCAGTGCGGCGGCCTCGTACGGGACAAAACCGAAGCCTTCAGCGCTCGACGGGTACAACACCACAGCAGCGTTGGCCATGAGCCACGTACGGCTCTCACTCGATACATGACCAACGGTATGCACGGTTCCACGCAGATTCGTGTGCTGAGACACGAGCCGATCCTCTGCCTCGCGTGAACTACTCGATCGCACATGAAGACCTGCGAGCACTAAATCGCAATTGACTCCTGCTTCGAGAACTCGCTCCCACACGGAGATAGCGAAGTCCCTGTTCTTGTGAATGAAATCGTTTCCGAGAACGAGGACGAAAGGCCTGACAGTGACTTGGTTGCGAAGGAGTTCGATGTCGGACTCGGGCTCACGTGGAGCCGCTGAGATGTGGTCGAGTCCCAGCGGGATAGCTCGCACTCGTGACGCATCCAGTTGCGGGACTTCGAGCAGCAGCCTGTTCGCGACGTCCTGGCTGATGGTTGTGATGCCATCGACACTGAGAGCGACGGCTCGTTGGAGGTGCCGATAGTCCGCCCAATCTTTCGCGGACGCGTGGTATCGAGGGATGTCGTACGCGATGAGGTCCAAATACGTTGTCACCACCCGTCGTCCCTGGGCTCGAGCTTGCGCAATGTTGCTGCGTCGATCGATCTGATTGGGGTACCACGCGATATCGGCCTGTGGCATTGGCGCGTCGTCGCTGTGCAGCTCGATGCCAGGGAGATCACGAAGGTGTTCGGCATATGTCGGTAACGTCGCAGCTCCTGAGAGCGTGATGGTGTCCACACCTGATTGCCGCTGAAGTGCCCCGAGTGCTGCGGTTGCGAGTACTTGGGCACCGGTTTCGTGCGGTCCTAACCATGTGATGTCCACCCACAGATTCAGGCCGCCAGAGATTATTTGTGGGCCTGTCACCATTCGGTAGGCGGATGCGGTCGTTGTATCACGGGCCTCGCGTAAGTCCATGTCGCTCATCTGCGTCCCGGTCGAGCTACGAAGAACATCGACTGCGTGTAGGTACCACCAGTCGTGCCATAAACCACGCTCACTGGCGTGTGTGCACCACTCGATCAAACTCTGCTCGTCCTGAACAGTCATCGGACCCACAAGATCCTGGACGTCCGCGGCAATGAGGGTCACTGGTCCCGTCGGCGCAGTCCCGCGTTGCCATGTCTGATGCCCCGATGGAAGAGGCGTCGACACCAAACTGACGGAGCAGACGCGCGGGTCTTGATCGAAATGAAAGAAGACGCTGTCGAGTCGATCGAGTGTCAGCAGACCTTCGTCACCTACGGCTACAAGCTCCCGTTCACCCGGCGTGTGAATGGACTGACTATTCATCGCGCCTCGTACAAACGGTTCAACTCGTGATGCAACGCCGGGGAGTAGTACGGGTCAACACCCATGGATCCCCATCGTTGGTCGAAGAGTTTTTGCTCTTGTGGATCGGCCTTCTTGCGCACGATCGATGCTCCTTCATGGTGGGTCAAGTGCGCGTACGGCGTCCACGCTATGCGATAGCCCGCTTGCCGGGCCCTCAGGCAGAAGTCGACGTCGTTGAAATCCCGCGCGAACTCGGTGTCGAAACCGTCGAGTTCATCGAATGTGCTCGCTCGGATGAGCATCGCCGCCGCCGTCACCGCTGAGAAGTTCCGAGGTGTCAAGGTCGATCCAAAATAGCCCGGGAAGGACCCCGGACGGGCAATGTGCGCGTGGGTGGGGCCCGTAGGGAGCATCACTATTCCCGCGTGCTGAATTCGACCGTCGGGGTATCTCAGCAATGCCCCTACAACACCCACGCGTGGGTCACTCGCCATCTCGAGCAGCCGCAGGACTGGTTGATCGCTGTCCACAGACGTGTCGTCGTTCAGGAGGAAGAGGAACTCTCCTCGTGAGTGGCGACGCCCGGTATTGATTGCTCGGGAGAAGTTGAACGGCGGCTCCAAGACGACCTGTCCATCTACGCCGTTAATGGGAGAGATCTCTCCGGTCGTCACCGCGATTATCTCGAGTGGGACGCTCGATTCGTGCTCCCGCAGTGAGGCGACTGCCGCATCGACGAATCGACCTTGATCGTTCGCTGCACCGGCCGTTGGAATGATCACGCTCACCAGCGGCGGGGATTGCACAGCAGGGTGCACCTCATTCAAGCCGGGGACCAAACTTGCCACGACAGTCCCGCCGGCCATCCGATCGAGGTGGCCCTGCTGGGCGCGGGCGCTGGCTTCCTGCGCCCACGGTTTGGCATCAATGGTCAGCGCGGTGCTCTGTGCCCATGCTCGCCAGTGGTAGAGCGGGCGCGACACGTGCAGGACGTTGTCTTCGGACAGTTGAGGCAACAAGCGCAGAGCGAGATCGAAGTCTTGCGCGCCGTCGAATTGCGATCGAAAACCGCCAACGGCTCGAACCTCCCGAGTCCGAAAGCACGTGAAGTGGCACAGGTACATCTGAGTCAGTAGCAGTTCGGGCGAATAGTCAGGCTTGCAATACAACTCGAAATGTTTATCCGACCCATCGATTTTGTCCTCGTCGGAATAGATGACGAGCGTGTTCGGGTTCTTGGAGAGTTCTTGACTGAACAGTTCGAAAGCGCGGGGATTGAGAACATCATCGTGATCGAGCCACCCGAACCACTGCGTGGATACCTGCTCCAGTCCACGATTGCAGGCAGCAGCTATTCCACCGTTGGGTCCGTCAACAACGACGATGCGCGGATCCTGGGCGTGACGCGTGGCGAAGTCCTCCAGAAAATCTCGCACGGACGGGTCTGTTGAACCATCGTTACTGACGATCAATTGCCAGTTACGTGCCGTCTGCGACACAACGCTGTTGAGGCAACTCTCCAGGAAGCGAACAGGCGGATTGAACACCGGTACAACGACGGCGATAGGCACTTCGTTCTCGATGCTGCCCGCTGGACGGTCGAGAGAGTCTGACAGCCACGCCCGGTATTCCCGGCCATTCAAGCGCTCCCACCACATCCGCTTGATTCGACGCTTGATTCGTCCTGCACGTCGTTTCGTCCGAACAAGGGGATGGGATTCCGGAAGTGAGTCGAGGAAGTTCACGGCCGCGGCTAACTGATCGAGTACGTGTACGGAAGTTCCACGAAACCTTGACCAATTTCGCCGCGTCCACTGCGCACGGTGAACTCCACAGCGTCGTCCCAATTATCGATCAAAACACTGCCCGTGTGATCGAAGATATCGATATGCACGCGATAACGGCCCGGAAGCAAAGGATTACCTGTCAGGAGGGCCGTCACGGTCTTGTCCCCTTCGATATATCCGAAGTCGTAGCCGAGTCGGTGGTTACTCATCATGGTCACCAGCGCCCCAGATTCGTGCTGCATCGCAAATCGGAGATTTGGTCCGAGGATTCGCTCATGGCACGTCAGTTGAACCTCCAAACCGAAAGTTTGACCAGTCTCCGCATGCTGGAGCGCGTTTCCACTCTCGTCAATCAGTCGTGCAGAGGTGCAGCGCACAATTCCGTTACCCGCTCGTGCACTGTCGTCGCCACGTTCGGCGGCAACTGCGGCTCCTGCCATTGTCTCTTCAGCATTCACTCGCGTCAGGTACTCACTGATGGTGTCGGTGGGTCCACCAACAGATTGCACGGCACCATGATCAAGCCAAGCCACCTCATCGCACAGGCCCTCCAATTGACCTAGTCCGTGACTGACAACAACGATGGTGCGGCCTTCTCGTCGCAGTGTGTATAGGTGGTCAAAGCACTTGCGTTGAAACTCCTCGTCGCCCACGGCCAGCACTTCGTCGACGAGCAAGATGTCGGGTCGCACATGAACCGCAACCGAGAAGCCCAGGCGAACGTACATGCCACTGGAGTAGTTCTTCACTGGATCGTCGATGAATTCTCGCAGACCGGAAAAGTCTATGATCGTGTCGATGGAATTCTCGATCTCGCTGCGCGAAAGACCCAAAATTGACCCGTTCAATTTGATGTTCTCGCGACCTGTCATGTCCGGATGAAAGCCGGCTCCAAGCTCGATTAGTGCAGCGACGCGGCCCTCCGTCGCGATAGACCCCTCCGTCGGCCGGTAAATCCCCGTCATCAATTTCAATAACGTCGACTTTCCCGAACCGTTGTGACCGATGATTCCGTAGACACTCCCACGAGGGATCGCTAGCGAGACATCCCGTACCGCCCAGAAGTCTTGGGTCTGTTGTGAGCGTCCTCGAACGATTCTTTCTTTCAACGTGCTGCGTCTATCGGCGTGGCGCTGGAATCTCTTGCCCA
>WLWL01000107.1 GCA_012103605.1 Candidatus Nanopelagicales bacterium | reverse complement strand
AGGATGCAGGTGAATTTGTGCGGGTCATGGAAGACCGCACCGGAACAAAGATCGGGTGCGTCGAGGAAATCGCGTGGCGGCAAGGATGGATATCCGACACTGAGCTAGAAGCCGTGGCACAGCCACTCACCAAGAGTGGTTATGGGGACTACCTGTTGCGACTACTGGGTCGCTAGTTCGCCCGGCGCTTTACCTCAGTCTCAACTCCCGCGCACACGCCGGACAGCCCGGTACAACAGCCGACGCGTAGGTCTCGATGCCTGAACAGTCGAGAACACATTCCCCTCCAGGCCCGACACAACAGCTGGACGAGAAAGAGTTTCGCCGAAGAAGGCCACCAAGCGCTCAGCGAACCGTTCCCACGTCAATTCGGTTCTGACACGTTGCAAGTCAGCGACACGACCTGCTGCTGCGTCTTCTTGTGTGAGAAGTCGAGTCAGATCTGCGGCCACCTCGTCCACTGACCAACGTGACGGAGCGTCGCGGACTCGAGATAACTCGGCCAGCGGACCGAAGTGAACGAAAGAGGAGGGTGTTCCCAGGGCGGCGGCCTCATACGGCACGAAACCGAAGCCTTCAGCGCTCGACGGGTACAACACGACTGCGGCGTTGGCCATGAGCCAGGTACGGCTCTCACTTGATACGTGACCGACGGTGTGCACGCTTCCACGCAGATTCGTGTGCTGAGACACGAGCCGATCCTCTGCCTCGCGTGAACTACTCGATCGCACATGAAGGCCTGCGAGCACTAAATCGCAATTGACTCCTGCTTCGAGGACTCGCTCCCACACGGAGATGGCGAAGTCCCTGTTCTTGTGGACAAAATCGTTCCCGAGAACGAGGACGAAAGGCCTGACGGAGACTTGGGTGCGCAGATGTTCGATGTCGGACTCAGGCTCACGCGGAGCCGCTGAGATGTGGTCGAGTCCCAGCGGGATAGCTCGCACTCGTGAGCCGTCCAACTGCGGAACTTCGAGCAGCAGCCTGTTCGCGACGTCCTGGCTGATGGTCGTGATGCCATCGACACTGAGAGCAACGGCGCGTTGCAGGTGCCGATAGGCGGCCCAATCGTTCGCGGACGCATGGTAACGAGGAATGTCGTACGCGATGAGGTCCAAATACGTTGTCACCACCCGTCGCCCCTGGGCTCGGGCTTGCGCAATGTTGCTGCGTCGATCGATCTGATTGGGGTACCACGCGATATCGGCCTGTGGCATTGGTGCGTCGTCGCTGTGCAGCTCGATGCCAGGGAGATCACGAAGGTGTTCGGCATATGTCGGTAACGTCACAGCTCCTGAGAGCGTGATGGTGTCAACACCTGATTGCCGCTGAAGCGCCCCGAGTGCTGCGGTTGCGAGTACTTGGGCTCCGGTTTCGTGCGGTCCTAACCATGTGATGTCCACCCACAGACTCAGGCCGCCAGAGATTGTTTGTGGGCCTGTCACCAGTTGGTATGCGGATGCGGTCGTTGCATCACGGGCTTCCTGTAGATCTATGTCGCTCATCTGCGTCCTGGTCGAGCTACGAAGAACGTCGACTGCGTGTAGGTACCACCAGTCATGCCATAAGCCACGTTCACTGGCGTGTGTGCACCACTCGATCACACTCTGCTCGTCCTGCACAGTCATCGGTCCTACGAGATCTTGAACATCTGCGGCAATGAGGGTCACTGGTCCTGTCGGCGCAGTCCCGCGTTGCCATGTCTGATGCCCCGATGGAAGAGGCGTCGGCGCCAAACTGACGGAGCAGACGCGCGGGTCTTGATCGAAGTGAGAGAAGATGTTGTCGAGTCGATCGAGTGTCAACAAGCCTTCGTCACCTACGGCTACAAGCTCCCGTCCGCCCGGCGTGCGAATGGACTGACTATTCATCGCGCCTCATACAAACGGTTCAACTCTTGATGCAACGCCGGGGAGTAGTACGGGTCAACACCCATGGATCCCCATCGTTGGTCGAAGAGTTTCTGCTCTTGTGGATCGGCCTTCTTGCGCACGATCGATGCTCCTTCATGGTGGGTCAAGTGCGCGTACGGCGTCCACGCTATGCGATAGCCCGCTTGCCGTGCCCGCAGACAGAAGTCGATGTCGTTGAAATCGCGCGCGAACTCGGTGTCGAAACCGTCAAGTTCATCGAAGGTGCTCGCTCGGATGAGCATCGCCGCTGCCGTCACCGCTGAGAAGTTCCGAGGTGTCAAGGTCGATCCAAAATAGCCCGGGAAGGACCCCGGACGGGCAATGTGCGCGTGGGTTGGGCCCGTAGGGAGCATGACTATCCCAGCGTGCTGAATTCGACCGTCGGGGTATGTCAGCAACGCCCCTACAACACCCACGCGTGGGTCACTCGCCATCTCGCTAAGTCGCAGGACTGGTTGATCGCTGTCCACGGACGTGTCGTCGTTCAGTAGGAAGAGGAACTCTCCTCGTGAGTGGTGACGCCCGGTATTGATTGCTTGGGAGAAGTTGAAGGGTGGCTCCAGGACGACCTGTGTATCGACGCCGTCAATGGGAGAGAGCTCTCCGGTCGTCACCGCGGTTATCTCAAGTGGAACGCTTGATTCGTGTTCACGCAGTGAAGCAACCGCCGCATCGACAAATCGACCTTGATCGTTCGCTGCGCCGGCCGTTGGAATGATCACACTCACCAGCGGAGGGGATGGCACAGCAGGGTGCACCTCATTCAAGCCGGGAACCGAACTTGCCATGACAGTGCCGCCGGCCATTCGATCGAGGTGGTCCTGCTGGGCGCGGGCACTGGCTTCTTGTGCCCATGGTTTGGCTTCAATGGTCAGCGCGGTGCTGTTTGCCCATGCTCGCCAGTGGTACAGCGGGCGCGACACGTGCAGGACATTGTCTTCGGACAATTGAGGCAACAAGCGCAGAGCTAGATCGAAGTCTTGCGCGCCGTCGAATTGTGATCGAAACCCGCCAACGGCTCGAACCTCCCGAGTCCGAAAGCACGTGAAGTGGCACAGGTACATCTGAGTCAGCAGCAATTCGGGGGAGTAGTCGGGCTTGCAATACAACTCGAAATGTTTGTCCGACCCATCGATCTTGTCCTCGTCGGAGTAGATAACGAGCGTGTTCGGGTTCTCGGAGAGTTCTTGACTGAACAGTTCGAAAGCGCGGGGATTCAGAACATCATCGTGATCGAGCCACCCGAACCACTCTGTGGATACCTGCTCCAGTCCGCGATTGCAGGCAGCAGCTATTCCACCGTTGGGTCCATCAACAACGACGATGCGCGGATCCTGGGCGTGACGCGCGGCGAAGTCCTCCAGGAAATCTCGCACGGACGGGTCTGTTGAACCATCGTTACTGACAATCAATTGCCAGTTACGTGCCGTCTGCGACACGACGCTGTTGAGGCAACTTTCCAGGAAGCGAACAGGCGGATTGAACACCGGTACAACGACGGAGATAGGCACTTCGTTCTCAATGCTGCCCGCTGGTTGGGCGAGGGAGTCGGACAGCCACGCCCGATATTCCCGTCCATTCAAGCGTTCCCACCACATCCGCTTGATCCGACGTTTGATTCGTCCTGCACGTCGTTTCGTCCGAACAAGGGGATGGGATTCTGGAAGTGAGTCGAGGAAGTTCACGGCCGCGGCTAACTGATGGAGTACGTGTACGGAAGTTCCACGAAACCTTGACCAATTTCACCGCGTCCACTGCGCACGGTGAACTCCACGGCATCGTCCCAGTTGTCGATCAAAACACTGCCCGTGTGGTCGAAGATATCGATATGCACGCGATAACGGCCCGGAAGCAAAGGATTACCGGTCAGGAGGGCCGTCACGGTCTTGTCCCCTTCGATATACCCGAAGTCGTAGCCGAGTCGGTGGTTACTCATCATGGTCACCAGGGCCCCGGATTCGTGCTGCATCGCGAATCGGAGATTTGGCCCGAGGATTCGCTCATGGCACGTTAGTTGAACCTCCAAGCCGAAAGTTCGACCCGTCTCCGCGTGCTGGAGCGCGTTTCCACTCTCGTCAATCAGTCGTGCTGAGGTGCAGCGCACAATTCCGTTGCCCGCTCGTGCACTGTCGTCGCCGCGTTCGGCGGCAACGGCGGCTCCTGCCATTGTCTCTTCGGCATTCACCCGCGTCAGGTACTCACTGATGGTGTCGGTGGCTCCGCCAACAGATTGCACGGCACCATGATCGAGCCAGGCCACCTCATCGCACAGGCCCTCCAACTGACCTAGTCCGTGACTGACAACAACGATGGTGCGGCCTTCTCGTCGGAGTGTGTAGAGGTGGTCAAAGCACTTGCGTTGAAACTCCTCGTCGCCTACGGCCAGCACTTCGTCGACGAGCAAGATGTCGGGTCGCACATGAACCGCAACCGAGAACCCCAGGCGCACGTACATGCCACTGGAGTAGTTCTTCACTGGATCGTCGATGAATTCTCGTAGTCCGGAAAAATCGATGATCGTGTCAATAGAATTCTCAATCTCGTTTCGCGAAAGACCCAAGATTGACCCGTTCAATTTGATGTTCTCGCGACCTGTCATGTCCGGATGAAAGCCGGCTCCAAGCTCGATTAGTGCAGCAACGCGGCCCTCCGTCGCGATGGACCCCTCCGTGGGCCGGTAGATCCCCGTCATCAATTTCAACAACGTCGACTTGCCCGAGCCGTTGTGACCGATGATTCCGTAGACACTTCCACGAGGGATCGCTAGCGAGACATCCCGTACCGCCCAGAAGTCTTGGGTCTGTTGTGAGCGTCCTCGAACGATTCTTTCTTTCAACGTGCTGCGTCTATCGGCGTGGCGCTGGAATCTCTTGCCCA
>WLWL01000106.1 GCA_012103605.1 Candidatus Nanopelagicales bacterium | reverse complement strand
CAGCAGCGATGGCATTGACGACTGCGAAAGCGAATTGGAGCCGATCCAGGGCGAAGCGCGTCACGCGACAACACTAAAGAAAGGAAATACTGGTGGAGCTGAGGGGATCCCGCGCTGCTGATCGGCGGTTACGTCCTCGCGGTGGTGCTAGCGGCTTGGTGGTTCTATCCGATCTGGTCGGCTGAGGAGATCACTTACGACGCCTGGCGAGCGCGCATGTGGCTGCCCACCTGGATCTAGAATAGAGTCGTCGCACTCGCCTAAGTGAGAAGAACTAGACGGCTGAATCGCAATAGATGAGGTAATCCCCTTCACCTGCCTCCGGAACAACTCCCCAACCGGTCACCGATCCGTCCTGCTCCGGCCCCCATGCGATGGAGCCAACGATGACTCCGCCCTGCGCCACGATGCCGAATCCTCCTGCGGCGGGGCACGAGCCCGCTGGTACCGAGACTTTGATCGCCCGCTGAGTCGAACTGCCTTCATCAGGTACACCAGGGAACGTTGCAACGGGCTCCCACGCCCCCGGAATCTCTCGACCGATCAGACCTCGATCTATCCCGACCGCGAAAGGAGATTCCGGGTGGCGTGCCTGGAAATAGGAGGTGTCCCAGCTCTCCGGTTCCGAGAATGGCTCGTACTCCTCGACGCCTGCTTCTCCGGTGCGCTTATCGAACCAGAAGATCGGTGGGTGCAGTGCCTCATCCTCGAGAGACGGCGCGAGCGCGGGTCCAGTATCGAGGGTCACCGTTGCACCCGCCGCGTCCAGCATGGTGCGAGAAACCTGCGCCGTTGTTCGTAAACCCGTCTCCACGATGGGTTCGGTTTGCCCCGGCATCTTGACGAAAAGGGGGATATGTGCGACGTCCGCCCATCGCTGGTCTCGGTCATCTCCGACCCGCCAGGTTGACTCCAAGGGAAAGGCTCGTCCGTGGTCGGATGTAATGATGATCATGGTCTCATCGAACGTCCCTGCCCTGCGCAATTCATTCATGATCCATCCGACTTGCCCATCGAAGGCCACGGCCGCCGCCGCGTAGACCTGGCGCTGCAGTTCCACGACCGACTCGGTCCCTAGTCCTCCTTCGCGCAGTCCCAAACTATTGGGTGTCCAGAACGTACCGACGTAGTCCCGCACATACGGAGTGTGCGTCAACATGGAGTGCCAGAAGACCAAACCAGGGTTATCGGCATCTGTGAGAACTTCGATGAAATCTCCCCCGACCGCCAGGTATTCCGGTTCGGGTTCGACATCCCAGAAGTCGTACCACCGGTCATCGAGCGGCGGAAAGAGTTCGTTCACTGGCTCGGGCAAAGCTGATCGTCCGACAAGCGCGATGAAGTCAAGGCCGAGCATGCGCCAACGCTGGCTCGGGCTGGGGGCTTGTTCGTCAATCGTCGATCCTGATGCCAGGTCGACGAACGGAACACCGTCGTCGTTAGCTCGGAAGTAGATCGAATCAGTCGCCACGCGATATCGACTCTGCAGCCACGAGAGAGGTCCACCTGATCCGGTGACCTCCGGCGGATACTCCCCCTGCCGTGAGGCGTCAGACATCCCCGCCAACATCGTCGGGATTGCGAAGTGTGTCGCATTCGCGGTCGCGTATGCGTTGGTGAAGGTCGTTGACGTCTGTTGGAAGTCTTGCAAGTTCGGCAGCAACGGTCGTACGACGCCGTCACGATCGGAGACCACCGGGTACGAGAGTTCATCCGCGACCAAGAGCAGGATCGGTGGGCGTTCAGTGCTGTCGTCGAATTCAATCGTGGCGGGACTCGTGCTGCTCGTTCCCTCACTGATCCCACCCAATGTAAGACTGGCGAGAGGAAACAGGGAGACGGCACTCGCGATCACGATGACCGCTTTGCCGGCTTTTGCTCGTCGAGACAGCAGTGCGACGCCCGCAGCGCCTGCTATCGCGATGAGGACTCCGATGAGCCATGCAAGTCCAGAGGCCATCACATTGGCGAGCACCTGTGTCACAAGGACAGTCAGCGCCAGCACCATCGCGATGAAGACCATACCCGTGGCGATGGCATCAAAGACAGGTGCCGGAGTCAGACGCCGCAGGATCCTTAACGTCAACCACAGGACTGCGGTTCCGATCACGATTCCCCCGGCGACTGCGAGCCCAAAGGTTGCTGCGTTCGTTCCATGAGCGGTCAGAAAGAACGGATTCTGCGCGACGATCTGCACAGATACGCTCAAAAGCGCCAAGACAACCGGTGCGGCGACCCAACCCGCGACATCCAGCGGAGCATTGTTGACGCGCGCCCGCCACAGGCGTCGGGTGTCCGTCATGACGAGACCGCATGTCGGGGCCGCCGGGCTTCGATGATGACGCGCGTGGGCGATGTGTTGCCCATCTCCGCGACATCCGTAAAGCGTGATCTCAACGCCATCAGAAGCGCGTCGCGTGAATAGTCACCCCGCCACTGCGGAATCTGCGACACCAGCTGGCGGACCTTGTCATCCTCAGGGAGGACAAATTCGATCTGGACCGGAGCCTGAAAGCGAGCCAGCGCGGCCACCGCGAGCCCCATGGGCACGCCTTGGGTGATGACGACGTGGTGGAGAACGGCCTGGCACAGCACAGCAGTCGGACGGACCCTGTCATACAGGCTTGAGAATTCAGACCCGAGCAATCCACTGCTCTCGGTCATGTTGGTCAAATCTCCCCGGAGGGCAAGAATCTCGCTCCGCCCATTGTCCGCAGACCCATCGGCAACAAGGTGATCCAGCGCTCCGGCGTCAGCATCCATCACGGCTACTCGCACCCCGCACCGCGTCGCTATTTCCTGCGCAACGTAACCGTCGTTCCCACCAATATCGACAACAAGATCACCGGCGTCGGCTGCAGAGTCAACAAAAGAAACGGATAGATCCCGCTTTCGTCGGAGATCGTCCGCCGCATAATGTTCACGACTTCCGTAGTCCGCCCATGTGGTGGCATGCACGCCCGCGATGAGCTTGTCGATGTTCTTGCGCAAACGGCGGTTGAGTGACCGTGTCGCCTTGAGTGCAAGGTCCCTGTGCGTATCGGCATCGTCCTTGTAGTGGACCTCCGCGGGTGCATTCTTTTCTCTGGGCTTGGTCGTGGCGTGCAGGAGTAGGAGCCCCATCCGCCGGCGCAGTCGAGCAGGCATCATGGAGCGTGCGACGTCAGAGGTGGTTCCGCGGCCCCGAGACGAAACCCATGCGTCAGAGGAACTCACCGAAGCGCTGGAACCGATCGCGAGGGGATTGATGAAGTGTTCGATGAACTGGCGGCTGGCGTTCCAGGAAGGGTTTGGTCGCCAGAATTCAATCGAACCGACGTCCATAAATATTGGTCTGCGGCCGCGGAACTGAACGTTGAAGGCTGAAGCGTCCTTGAGATCCAATCCGATCTCCAAGAGTGCCTCCCGGAAGTCGAGTGTGAGACGGGCGGCTTCGGCTAGTGCTCTGTTCGGCCATTCCCACGGATACGTGATCGGGTCGATGGTGTCGACGGCAAACACACGCGCGGAGTCAGGAATCGCACGCGTTCGCTCTCGGGCGCGCTCGAGGACGCGGGCGGCAACCTCCGGTTTTACCTCATCAAATGCAACAACGGCGTCACGCTCGGTCCATGACTCATAAGTGGCGGAGGCGCGAAAGGTCTCCATCGCCGCAGCGGACTCACCGCTCGCTATCCGAAACCATCCGTCAGCTTCGTGCCATGCAAAATTCTCGGGGTCGCGATAGCTCAGAGCCTCTGGATGATCAACCACGATCCCCCGGAGTCTCAAGGGGCGTGATCCCCTCGGCAGCTTCTGGCTCCTGAGACACCTCGTCCGGCGTTGAGGATTCTTCCGACCCCGGCCGGATTTTCCGCTTCATTCTCGACATCCACGAGCGAAAGAACATCCACAACCCTGCGACGCCACTCGCGATGGCGGCGAGAATATAGGAGCCCGTGCCCGCATCGATGTAGGCGACAGAGTCCACCAAGACAGACGGCGTCATGGGCGTTCCTTTCGGCGTGAATCTCTAGGCTACGTCATGCCTGGTCTTTCGGCTGACCACACGCTCTCCCCGGGGCTGAATTTCATTCGGCAACGGCTGGAAGGGCCTTACCGGCCTGAAATTTCGGAAGTGGAGCTGAGGGGATTCGAACCCCTGACCTTCTCATTGCGAACGAGACGCGCTACCAACTGCGCCACAGCCCCAGAAAGCACGTAAGGCTAGCAGCCGGGTTATTCGCCGGCTGCCCGTCGGGTTTCTTCGTACCCCAGGGACGGCAGCTCGGCGGTGACCTCGCTCGACGCCACATCGTGCGGAGTCGATCGCAACTCGTATCGGTCATCCTCGAGGTCGTCCACGGTGATGCGTGGACGGCGCATCGAGCGGGCGACTTCGACCATCGCCTGACCCGACCAGTCACGGTCGCGCTCGATGGGCCGACGCACGCGGGTGGCTCGGGGAGCGTTGACGTACGTGGGAAGCGTGGTTGGAACCGCGGACCATCCTTCCTCGCTTTGCTCCCCCTCCCAGGGATCCCACGACAAATAGTCGTCCATCGCTGCAGCCATTTGGGCGTCTCGGACGCGCTTGCTCGTCGGACGGGTACCTCGGGAACGGGGATAGGCGACGTCCGCAACGCGGTTGGTGTACGCGACTTCCCGGTAGTCGTCCTCGAACTCGCTGTCGAACTGAACGTCGTATTCGTCGTCGTATTCATTGATGCCGTACTCGAGTGATTCATCGTCCAACATGGAGCGTCGATCGGCCCCGGCCGAGCGCCGAGCGGATGTCCTCGACGCGGCGATGACGTAGGTGAGCACCACAACAGCGAGG
>WLWL01000105.1 GCA_012103605.1 Candidatus Nanopelagicales bacterium | reverse complement strand
AGACTCTGGTGATGGGACTGTGCAGGAACCACACCAGCCATTCGCGAGGTCCGCGCTCGCCGGTGGTGGACGGTTTCAAGGCCCGTAACGCGAGGGTGGCCGGAGCACCCAAGACCAGGAGAATCGGACCCAGCATGGTCAGCACCATGTGCTGGGTCATGTGCAGGCCGACGCTCACTTGAGCGTAGGTGGCGATTCCGGCGTTGGTGCACCAGATAACGACGGAAATACCACCGAGCCAGGACACGAGCCGCATGACCGGCCAGTGAATGCCGGCTTTTCGGATCCGAAGGAAACCCATCACGTAGAGCGCGGCGGCGATGAGGCTTGCGGTGAAGAAGAGTGGATCAACACGGAAGCCCAGGGCGACCGACTCGATGGTGGGTGGTGGTGGATACGTGAAGCCGAGAAGTGATTCCCCGTACGACGGAAGGATCTCCTCCTCCCGCGGGTAAGGACTCGATGCGAGCGAGACTCCCAATCCGATCGCGGTGGCCATGATGACCAACTCCGAGACCGCGATCCGGACGAAGGCTCGGGTACGGGAGGCGGTATCCACGGTGGGCAGAATCCGACGCCTCATCCGGAGACCGAGAAATGCCAGCCCCACGATGAGTCCGATTTTGATGAGAATCACATTGCCGTATCCGGTGGTGAAGAACTGGTCGAGCCCATCGAGTCGGGTGTAGGAGTTCGCCAGACCGCTGACCGCGAGGAGAACGACGGCCGTGATGGCGATTGCTGAGAAACGTTGGATGGCACGCGCCATAGGAAGATCGCGTTTGAAGCCATGCAGAGTCAACGCGAGCAATCCCCCGACCCATAGCACCGCCGACACCATGTGCGTGACATTCGCCGTAATGGCGAGCTCGTGGTCTCCTAGTGATGAACTGTGCCCCGCGAGGCCGGGAAGTGCGGCGGCCGCCACCGCGACCGCTAGCCATGATCCGCTGGCACCGGTGGTGGCCGAGGTCACGGCGCCGACCGCGACCACAAGGGCAAGAATCGACATGACCAGAAGTGCCCGGGTGCTGTCGATTTCGTTTGCGTACGTCGATACGACGGCGGGCGTGAATGCGTCCATGAGTGGAACGCCAAGCACCAGCGCCAGTAGAAAGAACAACTGGACGGCCGCCAGTAGCGCCCAGACCCCGGCCGCCCACACCGCACGGACCGCGTCCTGTCGGCCAGTCCGCGACAACGTTCCATCCTTCCCGGATGGGGCGAGAATCGTCGCGGACAGGAGGAGTCCGACAGTCGCGATCGCGGCGAGATCGGTGAGAACGCGCAGCGCGGGCGCACCCCAGGTCACCAGTGGCCCGGGATCAGCGATACCGGGGAGCGCTTCGTAGCTGCCACCGGCGAGAACGAGCCCGAATGCGGCCGCAACCAATGCAACGGCGACGAGACCGAGCGACACCGACGCGATACGCGAACGCCGTACGGAAAAGCCGGTGGGTGTCTCGGTGGTTGTGGTCATCGCGACCTAGTTTCGTTGCCGTGCACGAGCAATGATCGCCGAGGTAGCGATAACGCCGAGAAGCAGCACAACACCTAGCACCACGAGGGGCGTGCCAGACGATGAATCGGTGCTCGACGATGTCGAGGATTCGATAGCAGAGGATGAAGAAGGAGCTGACGCGGTGGGTGACGACGCAGCAGGTGATGCCGAAGGAGTTGATGACTCCGCAGACGGCGTGCTGTCGGACGGAGTCGGCTCCGGCGCGGTGTCAGAGGGGCTCGGCTCTGGAGAGGTAGTTGCGTAGGAAAACGAAATGGTCCCCGTGACGGGGTGACCGTCGGCTGACACGACCCGATAGGCGATCGAATACTCGCCGGGTGGCGCTTGTGTTGGCCACGGAAATATCACGTCGGTTCCCGGCGGCGGTGTTTGCTCGACCTCGATCGTGGAATACAGGTCTCCGGCGGCATCGAGGATCGAAATCTCCACGAGTTCTTCGAACAGCTCCTCGCTGAACGTGAGCCGGACTTCCTCGGGGGCGATCTCAAGCGATTCACCATCTTCGGGTGTGCTGACCTGCAGATCGGCGTGTGCGGAAGCAGTGGGCGCCATCAACACCGAGAGTAGAAAAACCATCGCAGTTGTCGCGGCGAGCGCAATATTCCGGTGCACGTCTACGAGCGTACGCGTCCCGGCCGTTGCTGCCACCACCAACCGATGGGCTCCGCCCAGCGTGCAAGGAAGGGTGCAGCGAACGCGGTGATGAGCACGTAAGCCGCAACGAATGCTTGAAAAGTCGGGGGAAGGATGCCGCTCACGGCGACCAGGCCCGCAATGATGACGCTGAATTCACCGCGCGCACTCAAGAGCGCCCCGGCGCGCAGTCGAGAGATGGTGCCGCCTTGAACGGTGGCGGCGGCGAACCAACCCGTGACGAACTTCGTGCCGATCGTGAGAAGTGCCAGCCCCGCTGCGGGAAGCAACACGGCCGGGAGGTTGCTGATGTCGGTCGATAAGCCGAAGTAGACGAAGAAAATGGCGGCGAGCAGTTCACGGAGAGGATCGAGGCGACGGCGGGCGACTTCCGCGAGTTCGCCGGTGAGCAGCAGTCCGACCAGGAAGGCGGCGACGGCGGGCGAGAATTGGACAAGTCCGGCCAGCCCCGCAGCAGCAACGGCTGCGCCGAAGACAATCAGAAGCAAACCGACCGGCTCGCTGGCGTTGAAGAGTCGCTTGAAGCTGGTGTCACCCTTCAGCGTGATGACGATGACGACCGCAACGACGATGAGCGCCACCGAGACACTGATCAACCCGGTGACTAAACCGGTTCCGGTGAGAACGACCGTGAGAATCGGTAGGTAGGGGGCCATGACCAGGTCCTCGAGGACCAGAACGGACACGACGGGTTTGGTTTCGGGGTTACGTCGCCAACGGAGATCTCGGATGACCTGGGCGACGATGCCGGACGAGGAGATGTAGGTGACGCCGGCGAGGGCCAACGCACCGGGAATGCCCCACCCAAACGCGAAACCGACGAGTGCCCCCGGAACCGAGTTGGCGATGAGATCGATGACCCCGGACCGGGATTGGCGTTGAGCCGTTTGAACGAGCTCGTCTCCTGAGTACTCGAGCCCGAGAAGAAGAAGCAGCAAGATGACGCCGAGTTCTGCCAACGTGGGTACGAGTGCGTCGCTGGAGTCCACCACGGACAGGCCGCCTTCACCGAAGAGAAGTCCGGCGAGCAGGTAGAACGGAACTGCCGAGATCTCCCAGCGCCGAGCGAGCCGAGCGATGATCCCCAATCCGAGAATGAGCAGCCCGAACTCGAGGAAGATCGTGCTGATTTCCTCACTCGAGGTGGCGGCAGGCACAACGAAGGCGTGGACCTGGTGCACTGCCCCTGGCATCACACCCGAATTTTGTCAGGTGCGCGCAGGTTCCTCTTCATCCGCGTCGCAGGAGGAATCTAGAAAGCCTCTTCCGGAAGTCGCATGATGTCGTCGTCGGTGGCTTCGGCGATGACCCGCTCAGCGGTCAGCAGGGGAAGACGGTTGCGGGCGAACCACTTGGCTGTCTCGATCTTGCCCTCGTAGAACGCCTTGTCACGGTCAGCGGCGCCCGCATCGAGCGCGGCAGTTGCCACTTCTGCTTGGCGAAGCAGGAGCCACCCGATCAAAAGGTCGCCACTCATCATGAGGAGACGCGTGGTGTTAAGACCGACCTTGTAGACCTCTTCGGGGTTCTGCTGCGATGCCATAGCCCAATCGCCGAGACGACCGACGATTGCTTGGACATCTTCAAGAGCCACTCCCAGAAGCTCCCGCTCCCGAGCGAAGGCACCCTTGCCTTCGTCACCCTTCACTGTCTCGGTGATCTGGGCAGCGAGGTAGAAGATCGACTTGAACTGGTCGCGGACCATCTTGCGGAAGAAGAAGTCCAGGCCCTGAATAGCGGTGGTGCCTTCATACAGGGTGTCGATCTTCGCGTCGCGGATGTACTGCTCGAGCGGGTAGTCCTGCAGGAAGCCCGAGCCTCCGAATGTCTGCAAAGAGACCGCCAACATCTCGTAACTGCGCTCCGAACCCACGCCCTTGACGACCGGGAGGAGAAGGTCGTTCATGCGCTCGGCCATGTCGAGGTCGACGTTCGTGTCGCCTGCTTCACCCATGACGACGAGGTCCTGCCAGTAGGAGGTGTAAGCGATGAGCGCACGCAATCCTTCTGCGTAGGACTTCTGCAGCATGAGCGAACGGCGCACGTCGGGATGGTGGGTGATGGTCACGCGCGGTGACGACTTATCCATCATCTGCGTCAGGTCCGCGCCCTGAACTCGAGTTTTGGCGTAGTCGAGCGCGTTCAGGTAGCCGGTCGAGAGCGTTGCGATCGCCTTCGTACCGACCATCATCCGTGCGTACTCAATGACCTTGAACATCTGGGCGATGCCCTGGTGGACCTCGCCAAGCAGCCAGCCAACGGCCGGCTCCTTCTCACCGAACGTCAACTCGCATGTCGAGGACGCCTTGAGGCCCATTTTCTTTTCGACATTCGTGGCGTAAACACCGTTTCGCTCGCCGATCTCTCCGGTGGTCGCATCGACATGGAACTTGGGAACGATGAACAAACTCAGTCCCTTGGTGCCGGGGCCGGCACCTTCGGGGCGCGCGAGCACCATGTGCACGATGTTGTCGGCCATGTCGTGTTCGCCGGAAGTAATGAACCGCTTCGTTCCCTCGACGTTCCACGTTCCGTCACCGTTGTCGAAAGCCTTCGCGCGACCCGCGCCGACGTCGGAGCCAGCATCGGGCTCGGTGAGCACCATCGTGGCGCCCCACCCGTTGTCGATCATCAGCCGAGCGAACTCCTTCTGGGAGTCGGTACCCATGGCGTCGATGACGGCGGCGA
>WLWL01000104.1 GCA_012103605.1 Candidatus Nanopelagicales bacterium | reverse complement strand
CCCAGGGAAGAAATCACGGTGGGTAGCACGGGTCGGTGCGTGCAGAGCACGGTGGGCGCCGGGGAATCAAGCAGTTCACGCACGCGCGCCGCCGTCGCCTCGGGATCGGACTCATGACCGGATTCACCGAGCGCGGGTTCGAGGTGAATTTTCGTATCGATCGTCTTCGCGAACCGTGAAACAGTCGAGATGCACCGCTTGAACGGCGACGAATAAACGCGCTCGATTCCATAAGCATCCAGAATGTTCACGAGCGTCTTCGCTTCCCCCCGACCACGACCGGAAAGCGGACGATCCGCGTCGTCGCCCCCGTCGAAATCGCCACGTTTGATGGCTTTTGCGTGACGCAGGATGATGAGGGGAGTGGTGGAGGGCGCTCCAGCGGCGAGGCGCACGATTGCCGCATCGTCGGAGTAAGTCAAGAACGCCGATGCTTCAGAAACGGGCACCCAACGGATTTCGTCGACCTCTTCGTCCGGGGCAAACCCTTCGTCTGCTCGAACGTGGCCGACCCAGTAGTCCACGGACTTGTGTGCATCGCCGGAGACGTAGTGCGTGGAGGGAAGACGGGCACCGAGAACGACGCGATACCCCGTTTCCTCGTCGCACTCTCGAACGGCGGTGCACGGGGTTGTTTCCCCTGGATCAACCTTGCCCTTCGGAAGTGACCAGTCGTGACGGTGCGGTCGATGGACAGCGAGGAAGCGACGCTCCGTCGCCTCCGCCGGAGAATCCAAGACCACAACCCCGGCGGCGCGGATGGAGGCTTCCTGCCCGGTTCCGGTCATCGCCGCACCAGTTTCAGCGAGCGAGCATGACGATCCATAGACGGCCATTCCTCGGTGAAGGCACTCCGGGGTGCCGCATCACCCCGAGAGATCTCCGATGCCAGCGCACCCAGGCAGAACCCGATAGCGCCCGGCGCGGATGCCGACATGTCGCGCAGCCATTCCACCGAGATCGCTGAATCCTGCTCGTCACGTAATGAATCGGACGCCGCGCGAAGGCTGGCTGCCAGCTCGGAGTACTCGGGACCGAGAATCGGGGCCACCGCGTCCATTGCGAAGGCAGTCCGCTCGGCTCGCCGTTGAATCTTGTGCCACAGGGATTCATCTCCACGTGCGTCTGCGGCACCCACGGCGGACGACAACTTTCGCCAAGAGCGTTCAAAACAGTGTCGAAGGATCTTCTTCGCGGGCGCGAATCCGTCGGCGGTCACCGGCGGCTCGGCGACCATGATGATCAAATCCTCCAGAAGAAATGCGTGCCGATCGCTACGCAGGGCGGCCAGCGCCCCGGATCTCGTCGCCTTCGCGCGAGCGTCCAGAGACTGTGCAATGAAATCCCTCGCAGCGGAATCTTCCGTCATTGCCGGTAGTCGTTTCGACTGAAACTCGGCGTTGCGAACTTCACCGAGTTCTGCCGACACCCAGGAAAGTTCTTCGCGCAGAAAAGCCACGGTGTCTGGATCGAGGATCGGAGCAAAAGTCGTGAGAATGCTGAACAGTCGTCGACATTCGACGTGCAATCGGTGTGCTGAGTCGGGGAGTTCTCGCCGAACAGCAACGTCTGCTTCGAGCAGGCCGTTGACGTGCCGAGCAAAGATGTATTGGAGGGCATCGACGGCTGGTGCATCGGCCGCAGGAGGCGAGATGATCGGTACGTCTGGTGGGTCTCCGGCCCGTCTCCCCAGGGCGGACGCGGCTTTGCTCACCGTGGTCGGTTGTGCACCCGCATCACGAAGGGCTGCCGCGATACTTCGCGCTACCTGCTGGGCCTGTTTCGAGTCCGCGAGCAACTCCACTTCGATTTCGTGAAAGCGGGTCGCCTGCGGTCTGTCGACGTCCAAGCCCTCCAGGGCTACCCAATCGTCGACCACCTCGACCAGGATCTCGCCCTGATCATCACGGACGAGGTAGGGAGATCGTTCGGTCACCACGCGGGCTACCGGCACCAGTTCCTGGCGTCGAATCAGGGGCGAAGCGATAGACACGAGTGGGGACGGGATCAACGAGGCGGTGCCGTCGACGTGGATCTCGTCCATTCCGCGTGCAGGTGTGCCCGCATCGGAATAACGAAGCGGCAATTTCATGTGCCAGCCGTCGTCCCCTCCGCCCGAGCGGCGACGAAGGGTCACCCCCCATCGAATAAGCGAAAGCGATGCGGTGTCGTAGTACGTCGCGTCCATCGACCGGTGGTCCAGCGGCTCACCAGTGTGATGAGTCGACGCCAAAATGTCGTCGATGTCGATGATCAGATCTGCAGGGATCCGGAACTTGAACTCGATCTCTCGGTGTTCGGTGGCGCCTCTCACGCGCTCCCCAGGGCGGTGGTGCGCTTGGTCTTCTCGCGAATGAGGTACTCCTGGAGGTCCTGGAGCGCAGACCCTGACTCGTCGGTGAGTCGGCGATTCCATAAACCGTGAACATCGAGATCCCATGCGGCGGCCGTGGGAGAGAAGGCGAGGTCGAAGAGGTTGTAGACCTCCGCGACGTGCTCGGGGTCTGCGAGGCTCACGAGTGCTTCGACCCGTCGATCCAAGTTTCGATGCATCAGATCTGCCGACCCGATCCACACCGAGTGGTTGCCACCGTTCGTGAAGCAGTAGGCCCGCGAATGCTCGAGGAAACGTCCGACGATGCTGCGCACGCGGATGGTCTCACTCACACCGGGCATCCCGGGGCGAAGAGCGCACGTCCCCCGCACCCAAATGTCGATCGGCACCCCGACTGCCGACGCTCGGTACAGCGCATCGATGGTTTCCTCGTCTACCACTGCGTTGCACTTGATGCGGATGCCGGACGGCCGCCCTGCCATGTGGTGGTCGATTTCCCAATTGATGCGCTCGATAAGCCCAGACCGCACGGAATGTGGGGCGATGATCAATCGTTGGTACTCGGTATTGCGGGAATATCCGGAGAGAACGTTGAACAGGTTCGAGATGTCTTCGCCGATGTCTGGCTTGGATGTCAGCAAGCCGAAGTCTTCGTACAAGCGAGCCGTCTTGGGGTGGTAGTTTCCGGTGCCAATGTGACAGTAGCGACGGAGCTGACCACCCTCGTCACGAACGACCATCGACAATTTGCTGTGGGTCTTCAACCCAACGAGGCCGTACACGACGTGCACGCCAGCTTGCTCGAGCTTTCGTGCCCACTCGATGTTGTTCTGCTCGTCGAAGCGGGCTTTGATCTCAACGATCGCCAGGACCTGCTTGCCCTCTTCGGCGGCACGGATCAGGGCATCCACGATGGGTGAATCGCCGGACGTGCGGTAAAGAGTCTGCTTGATCGCCAGAACGTGTGGATCTATCGCCGCTTGCTCGAGAAAGAGTTGAACGCTTGTGGAGAACGAGTCGTACGGGTGATGTAGAAGCACATCTCTTTCGCGAACAACGGAGAGCACATCGGGGGCTTTAGCGCTCTCTACCTCGCTTAGTTGACGCGATGTTTTCGGGACGAACTTCCGCTGTTTGAGATCGTCGCGGTCGAGGCTGACGATCGTCCAGAGTCCCGTCATATCGAGAGGGCCGGGAAGACGGAAGACCTCCGCCTCGCTGATGTCCAGTTCGCTCACCAGCAAATCCAGGACGTGCGCATCGATTGTTTCTTCGACTTCGAGACGAACAGGCGGCCCGAAGCGGCGGCGTACCAATTCGCGCTCGAGGGCCTTCAGAAGATTCTCGGCGTCATCTTCTTCGACTTCGAAGTCCTCATTACGGGTGACGCGGAACGCGTGATGTTGGCAGATCTCCATTCCAGGGAAGAGCTCGTCGAGGTGAGCGGCGATGATGTCTTCCAGAGGAACGTAGCGTTGATCGCCGACTTTGACGAAGCGCGGAAGAAGCGGTGGAACTTTGACTCGCGCGAAGAGTTCGGTGCCCGTCGCGGGATTCCGCACCACGACGGCGAGATTCAGCGACAAACCACTGATGTAGGGGAAAGGGTGTGACGGATCGACAGCGAGGGGAGTCAAGATGGGGAAAACCTTGTTGTCGAAGAACCGATCCATCTCCGTCTTCTCGGCTGGCGTGAGTTCCTCCCAGCGCAAGATATTGATTCCCGCTGCCTCCAGGTCGGGTCGAACGTCGACCCGAAAGATGTCCGCCTGGCGGAGCTGAAGCTCGTACGCGCGAGCCCAGATAGATTCCAGGACTTCTCGCGGCGTGAAACCACTGGCGGCTCGTACGGCGATGCCGGTGGCGATCCGCCGTTTGAGTCCGGCCACCCGAACCATGAAGAACTCGTCTAGGTTGCTTGCGAAGATCGCCAGGAATTTGGTCCGTTCCAGCAAAGGGAGTTCTGGGTCTTGGCTGAGTTCGAGAACCCGTTGGTTGAAGGCGAGCCAGGACAGTTCTCGATCGAGGAAGCGGTCATCGGGAAGATCAGACTCGGGGCTTTGAGGCAAGGGTCGATCCTCAGATATCGGCGCGAGCGCGCTGGTATCGGAGAAATCGTGGGTGGTCACGCTCCGATGGTGCCATAGGCAGGTAAACGACCGATGACTACTTGAGGTCAGCTGTGAGGCGTTCGGTACATCGTGTCGGTGTCCCATCGAGCGAATCCCAACCCTTCATACAGGCGAATAGCCGGAAGGTTGGAAGCATCCACATACAGCATGACCTGGTCGAGCCCCCGTCGCCGAAGGTGGTGAAGACCGGCGAGCGTGAGTGCTCGACCCAGACCGGATCCGCGCCACGGGGGAGCCACAGCCAAGACGTAGACCTCTCCGATCGCGCGGTGCCCATGCTGGCCGGAGTCAGGGCGACGCGCAGTCGACCGTGCGTCGTCCACTGAATCATGTAGACCGGTAGATCCGTGAACCTTCGTCCAATGGAATCCGGCGAGCTCCCGCGCACCGTTCGAGGGACGGGATGGCTCGTCGAGCCACGCCATCAGGAGGCCACTGGGATCGAACCAGTTTTCGCCTTGTCG
>WLWL01000103.1 GCA_012103605.1 Candidatus Nanopelagicales bacterium | reverse complement strand
AATCGACACTTGATCGACGCCCTTGATGTGAAGTTCTTCGCTGAGATCGACGGGTAGTTCTTCGGGACGTTGCGACTCCACGACGAGGCGATCTTGATCGAGAATCACCGTCTGAAAATCAACGAATCCCTGGTCAAGGCTTACGTCGAGGTCGTAGTTGCGCGAGCACCAACTGAATGTTCGCGTCTCCTTGCGTCCGAGCGGCGCCGCGGCCATGAAGAGTTGAAAATGTCGACCGTCGCCGAGTGGCTGGTCGAGTTGCACGCTGTACGGCATCGACACGGTGTACGTGCTGGGCAATCGCTGGATCGGTCCGTCACCGACGGCGTCGCCTTTGAGTTCGTTCGGGATTTCTTCGACCCCGAGATCGAAGGAAATCGTGCGCGCGTCACGCCGAACGGGGTGGTCTGGGATCTCTGGCTTCTTCGGGTCGCCGAGTACGCCCGCGTGTACGAACGGGAAGTGGGAGAAGTCCACGAAGTTCTCCACCCGTCGGGCAGCACTGCTCTTCCAGTCGTACAGCGGAATGCGCACCGTCCGAAACGATGCGTCATCCCACGGGTGATAACTCGGGATCGGAAACTGAGCGGGTGGCTCCAGGCACACCCACACCAGTCCAAGGGACTCCCGCACCGCGTACGACTGCACCTTGGCCTTCCGGGGGATACTCCCTTCCGGTCGCGAGGGAATCCGCACGCACGCTCCGGTCGAATCGAATGTCCAGCCGTGATACGCGCACTGCAGTCCCCCGTCGACGACCGTGCCGAGAGACAACGCAGTACCGCGATGAATACACAAGTCCTTAAAGGCGACGACGTCCCCATCGATTCGAGCGATCGCGATTGCCTCGTCGAGAAGACGCACGGCCATCGGCTGATCGTCGAGATCGTCCGCGAACGCCACCGGGTGCCACATGGCTCGAGACCGCTGATACAGCGCCTCTTCGGCTATCTCATCGAGGCTTTGCCCCACACGGGGAAGGTATCACCGGTCACGGTTCATCGCGGATCACGTACCAATCAACTAGCGAGCAGTTGAGGAAGTGTCGCCCGCTGCGCGTACCCGCATTCGGTGCACAGAGCAACGAAACCGAAGATATTATTTTGAACGATGTCACCCTCATGAGAGTGACAAAAGCCGCACTCGAAGGTGTGCAGGTTTTCCCTCATGAATCCTCCCTGACGGATGTGTCGCACGTGCCTGTCGGGGAAGTTGCTATAAGCCTCGTGCGGGTAGATGACCGCGAACCGTCCCGTGGGTGAATGTCGTGTGACCGACGGGTGGATGGTTCGGTTCACTTGCTCGCCGAACTAGGCAAAGGCCTCGGTATAGGCGTTGAGCGCCGGTTGACCGCCGAGGTGCGCGTACAGGATCTTCGAGCCAGCCGGGAAATAGCCCTCGCGCACCAGATCAATAAGCGCGGCAATGGATTTGCCCTCATACACCGGATCGGTGATGACTCCTTCCACGCGAGCGAGGTGTCGTATCGCTTCGATGGTTCGCGGGCCGGCGATTCCGTAGATGTCGTCGTGCCATCGATCCAGAAGCACAATTTCTTCGTCGCGAACATCGCGCCCGAGTTCAATGGATTCGGCGGTGCGTCGCGCGATGCGGGCAATTTGCTCCCAGGTCTTGTCAACAGTTGCCGATGCATCGATACCGATCACGTCCTGGGCGCGGTCGGAGTGCGCGAAGCCCGCGATCATGCCGGCCTGCGTCGAACCGGTCACCGAGCAGACGATCACGTTGTCGAATCGAATGCCCTGCTCGTTTTCCTGGTCCTCCACTTCGAATGCCCAACCGGCAAAGCCGTGGCCTCCGAGTGGGTGGTCGGAGGCACCGGCGGGAATCGCATACGGCTTGCCACCTGCAGCCTCGACATCTTCGATGGCACGCTTCCACGAATCGCGGAAACCAATGTCGAATCCAGCCGGGTCGAGTCGAACGTCAGCACCGAGGATTCGCGACAGCAAAATGTTGCCGGTTTCCTCGTACTTGGCTTCGTCGTAGTCGACCCAATGCTCTTGGACGACGACTGCTTTCAAGCCCAACTTGGCGGCCACGGCAGACACTTGTCGGGTGTGGTTGGACTGAACGCCACCGATGGACACGAGGGTGTCGCAGCCTTGCGCCATGGCATCGGCAGCCAAGTACTCGAGTTTGCGCGTCTTGTTTCCGCCGTAGGCGATGCCGGAATTCAAGTCCTCGCGTTTGGCCCAGATCTCGACGTCGCCGCCCAGGTCCTGGGTGAGGCGATCCCAGCGTTCCAGGGGCGAGGCTCCGCTGATGAGAGGTACGCGGGTAAAGGAATCGAGCGCTCTGCGACTCATGCTGGGAGCCTAAATGGAGGAGACCGAAACAAAATAGAGGAGGCATGGTCTTGAACTTCTGTGAGTGTCAGACCTGCACTCAAGACTCTCACGGTGAAGTCGACTGCTGAGGCCATTGCCCACTGCCACACCTGCCAGAGCATCCTTCCCAACTATGAGCGTGGAAAGGAACGGATATGTGTTTCCTGTCGCCGCCGCAGAGGCAGGGAGCATTACCGGAGAAATCGGGACTACTACCTCCGGAAGGCCAGAGCCCAACGGTCTGCATCTCTTGCCCGATCGTGGGAGTACGTGTGGGAGTACCTAACTCGCCACTCGTGTGTTGACTGTGGAATGCCCGACCCGCGCGCACTGGAGTTCGACCACCGTGATCGCCACGACAAGCGCGCTTCGGTCGCCGTCCTCGTGGCCGAAGGCTACGGGGTCGCAGCAATCGCAGAGGAAATCGCAAAGTGTGACGTTCGCTGCGCCAATTGCCACACCATCAAGACCCGCGAGGAAGCCGGTTGGTTCCGCAGCAATGCGTGGCGCGCCCGGAGAGATTCGAACTCCCAACCTTCTGATCCGTAGTCAGATGCTCTATCCGTTGAGCTACGGGCGCTTGCGCTACCGAAGCAACGCAGGCGGGAGTCTAGCCCGAGCCCCCCTGGTCAAAGGCCGGGGATGCACCGCCCTTCCGAGCGGGGCATAGTGGAGTTATGACAGCTGAAACGACATCATTCGATCCTTCCCGCCGCGCATTCCTGGTTGGCACCTGCGGGGTAGCAGCGCTGGCGGCCGGCGGCTTCGGCACAGCTCTCCTCGCCGACGACGCATGGGCCGCGAAAGGAATCAAGCGTCGCAAGAACGGCAAAGTAGTTGTGCGCGTGGACAAGGTTTCGGCTTTGACGTCGGATCCGTCGCGGGTACTGCTAGGGACGGTCAAAGGCACACCGGTCGCGGTCGTGCGCGAGGGCGACACCTACACCGCACTGAACCTCCGGTGCACCCACCAGGGAGCCACCGTCGAAGGAACATCCGACGGCTGGTCCTGCCCACTGCACGGCTCGAAGTTCGCACTCGACGGCGACCGGGAAGCCGGGCCTGCGCAGACTCCATTGAAGGAGTACCCGTCGAGGTGGCGCCGGAAGAAGCGTCGCCTCATCGTCGGCTAGACGACGGGACAACCCGCGCCCGGCCGGACCGCCCGACTGGGAGTCCCGACTCGGGCGTTTCGTGGCGGAGGTGGAGGGATTTGAACCCTCGAGGGAGCTTCAAACTCCCAACCCGCTTAGCAGGCGGGCGCCATAGGCCACTAGGCGACACCTCCACACTGCCCACCAACATCGTGACGAAGTCATCCATTGGCTGACAGCCGGGAAAGGCTATCGGGCACACTTGCGCCCATGACAACCACGCTTGCTATCGACTGCGGTGGTGGTGGCATCAAGGCCTCGGTCCTCGACGAGTCCGGGACGATGCGTGCCCAGCCGGTCCGGGTCCCGACGCCGTACCCCCTTCCCACGGCGCTGTTCGTGAAGACCCTCACCGAGTTGTCGGAGCAACTGCCGAAAGCCGATCGAGCCACCGTCGGGATGCCCGGGATGATCCGGCACGGCGTGGTCGTCACTACCCCGCACTACATCACCCGTTCCGGTCCGCGCTCCCGGATTGATCCGGAACTCGTTCCCCAGTGGGAGGGATTTGACGCACAGGCAGCACTGTCCGACTCAATGGGGATCCCGGTTCGGGTGCTGAACGACGCGGAGATCCACGGTGCGGGAGTGGTCGCCGGTCAGGGCCTGGAAGTGGTCATGACCTTCGGCACCGGATTGGGTTTCGCGGTCTTCGACGGTGGACGGCTCGCCCCGCACATGGAGATGTCCCAGGCGCCGGTTCGCTGGGGCCTGAGTTACGACACCTACATCGGCGAGCACGAGCGACGCCGTCTCGGTGACGCCTTGTGGTCCCGGCGTATCGGTCGCGTGGTGGACGTCCTTCGGCCGGTGTTCCTGTGGGACCGGCTCTACGTGGGCGGGGGAAACGCCCGCCACATCACGCCGACGGTGCTCGCCAAGCTCGGTGACGACGTTGTGATCGTTCCGAACTCCGCGGCACTGGCCGGCGGAGCCCGCGCCTGGCAGTTGCAGACGGAATAGCGGAATTGCAGCACCGTGGGATAGCCCTAGTCCCAGTCCGAGTCCTGGTCCCCGGCTCAGCCGTGAGTTCCCACCCCCAATGCCCTCGGGCGGGCAGGTTTTGCGCCACGAGCAGGCAGCAACCCGAGGTGCTCCTGCCGGTTTCACGCGCAGTTCGGCGGCAAAGCCGTAACGGTTGCGTAACGAGTGGGGGGTCGCGATTGGCCTATTCCCCGGCTGCCCAACAAGATTGTCCTTAGCGCGCCCGCCACGGGTGCGTTTCTCCAACCCCTCGAAGGGAATACATATGTTCAAGCGCTCACAGCGCGGCAAGGCCTTCGCCGTTATCGCGGCTGCTGGTGCCCTGTCCGTGACTCTGGCCGCCTGCGGAGGTTCCGACGATTCGAGCAGCGACGATGCTGCCTCGGACGACACCTCCGAAGAGGCTGCCGACGATGCCGGTGACGATGCCGGTGACGATGCCGGTGACGATGCCGGTGACGA
>WLWL01000102.1 GCA_012103605.1 Candidatus Nanopelagicales bacterium | reverse complement strand
GACGCCGTGGCGTAGCCCACTTTCTCGGTCCGATACCTCCCCTGAGCATCCGTGTATCCGTGGGGGAAGTAGCTACCGAAGGAGGGGCTGTGCTTCAGTCACTGTCGCCTGCGAACGCGTCTGAGCGTCGCGACTCCGATGGCGGCTTCTCCCTCGTCGAAATCATGGTGGCTCTCGCGATCTTCCTCGTCGCCTCCGGAGCGGTCCTCGGCTTGATCATGGTGTCGCTGTCGACCATCAGGTCGAATGCGGACAGGGTGTACGCCGCGTCGCTCGCCCGGGCCGAACTCGATGCCATCCGGCTCCTGCCCGCCGATCAGATTCCGATCGGGACTCAAGATCCGCGCGAGGTCTCCACCGACGCCGGTGACTTCACGATCTCGGTCACGACGGGCTGGTCAGGACTTCCGCAGGAGGCCATCTCAGAATGTCAAGCTGGTGAGGGGTACATCCTCGGCGGCAAGGCCTACGTCAACGCTCGCGTGAGCGTCGCCGGGGGTGAGCTGAGTGGTCCGCAGGTAGTCGATGCGGTGATTTACCCGAACGATGCTGGTAGCAACGCCGTGGGTAGTGAAGACGCGAAGACGGGCACCATGACAATCTTTGTGTCAGACGTGGATGGCAACCCGATCGAAGGTGCCACTGTTAGAGGAGAACTGGCGGATCCCCCCTCCGATTTCGTCCTAGCGACGGATGTGGACGGGTGCTTGTTTGCTCCCGATCTCCCAACGAGTGCTGACTGGAAGATCACCTTGGAATCGCTTCCCAATAACTTGTCCGCCGAGGGCGAGGATCAAGCCCAAGTCGCAAAAGTAGTCGATGCGCTTCTGAACACTCCCGCGAACTTTGTTGTGGCGAGGAGAAATTCACTGACGGTTGCCGTTTCAGAATTTCCAGGGTTCGATAGCGAGGTCGTCGAGTTCGGGCGGACGGATGAGGGATCCTCATCCGATATCGTCGAGATTCAACCAGGACCTCAAGCAGAACTCTGGCCTGGCAGCTACACAGCCTGGCTCCGCCCCTGCAGTGGGTCGGTCCAAGGATCCTTCACAACGCGCGTCGTCCCACAGGCGGCCGATCCCGAGGATCCCGAGGATCCCGCAGATCCTCTGGAGCTAAAAATTGAAGTTCCGAAGGTCCAGGTGTTCGCCGCCCCAGGAGCTGTGGTGAACGCGACTCTCACGTCCGACGAGTGCTCAGCGTCCAAAGACTACGACCCGCTACCGAAGCCTGAGCCAACGGGCTTTGAAGGGTATGTCCAAACTCGTGAGGAGACTTCGGATGCCGAGTGTCCGAAAACGGACGACTGGACTGCACCAGATCCAGTCACATCAATAGCGTGTGTAAATACGTATTTTGTGCCGAGCAAGGACCTGTATCTAACTTCGGGCACGTGGACCCTCACGGATGGAAACGACAATCAATCGATCGTCGTAGTCGACGACACCCGAACGGGATGTTCTGTGATCTTGGGCAATTATTCGTCGACGGTTGATGAGGGCAATACTTTCGATCCGGGACTTGCTGTCGATGATTCAGCAACTTTTCGTACAAATATTGGGGCCAGCCCTGATACGGAACTGGAAGCCCCCATCGTTTTGCCGGAAGGGGTGCCAGCTTCATGTCCCACGTCGTCATAGGTGAACGTGCGGGCCGGCAGCATTCCACTGGCGGCAGAGATCAAGGCTTTACCTTGGTCGAACTTCTTGTGTCCATTGGAATTTTTGCGCTTCTGATGGCTCTGGTGTCGGTATTCATGGTTACTGGCCTCTCGGCGTTGCGTGATGCCTCTTCAGCGAATTCGATCCAGGCGCAGCAGCAGAATGCAGTCATCGAAATGTCTCGGCAGGTTCGCTACATCGACAATCCTGTTCCCAAAGGAGTGGGTGAGCCTGCGATCTTGTGGGCATCCTCAGACCAAATGGTGTTCTTCTCCCTGTCCGGATCGGGAGAAATCGATCGACTCGCGTACAAGGTCATGCTCTGTAATTCGGATCTTGGTGTCGAGTCATTCGTCTGGGCGCCCACTCTCGAAAACAATGACGCTAGTTTCCCGTCGTCCGTTGACTCGGTTCCCAACACGATGGTTCCGCCCTGTAGTGATGATGCAGCCACTCACTGGGAATATGTTGTTGATGGCACGACGATGACGAAACCTGTCCAGCGCCGGCTTCTAGTAGGCAAGGACAACCTGTCGGACCCTCAAGTGGCGTTCCGTTTCTTTGAAGGTGACGTTGAAATTCAGAAGCTGGACCAAGGCGTGTCGCTTTCCCTCGATGAGTTGGACCGCATCACGCGCGTCGAAATTGTGCTGACTTCCCCGTCCCTCGGTGCCCCTTTGGAGCAGTCCGTCTTGCTGGTGAACGAAAGGTGATGGGGATGACGTCCTTGGATAAGGCGCCGAACGATAGGGGTGCCGCGCTCATTTTGACCATCGGCTGGTCGGCAGTGCTGCTAGCCCTCGCGGGTGTCGTCAGTTCTGCAGTTCTTCAGCAAGTTCGGCCGTCGGACAACGCTGAACTCAGCTACCAAGCATGGGCTGCGGCGGAGGCCGGGGTCGACGATGCGCGCGCGCGATTGTCTGCCGACACCCAGTACTACGAGACTATTCAGGACTTGAATCAGATCACGAATCCGGATTTGGCGAAAACTTCCCCGGCGGCGCTTAACAATCCTGCCCTAACCGGCTGGGTGGATGTCCCAGGCAGCGAAGTAGGTGGACCAGAATTCACCTACCACCTCGACGTGTCGGAGGCGGAAGAATTTGGGCGCATCCGAGTGACGTCATCGGGACGTGCCCGTGAAGGTGATGAGACGGTGCGGACCGTGGACGTACTCGTCACCAAGCGATTGAGCACGGACTACGCGTACCTGTCCAATTCCGAGGCGTTTCCGTATGACCTTCCAGGCGCCTATGGTGCGAGCGGCCAGGATGGCTCGAGCAAGACCCCCCCGGCTGTCGCGCGTGAACTGTGCGCGACGGGTGCCAGTGGAGATGAGCCCACTTATTGGTATCAATGGAAGCCATGGCCGGCCAGGCCCGAGGGCGGGCCCAAAACGGCCAATCTTGAGGTAGATCCCCCAGCGATTGAATTCGGCGCTGAACATCGCAACAGGCGTGCGTGTTTGCACTCACTCGTGACTTCAAAGTCAGGCGGAACGAAGGGAATAACGTTTGATGGCCCGGCCCACACCAATGATGTTTGGTACGTGGACAAACAGGCTGCTGATGCCGGCTACATTGCGAGCGATGAGGTGTTCAACGGAGAGGTCACATCTTCCTGTCCAGATAGCGTCTGTGACCCACGCGCACGATGGATATTGTCGGAGAAGAGTGACGGTCGTCAGAACGCGGGGCCGATTGGGGGTGGACTTGACCCGGCATATTGGGACGCGGAATTAGAGGGCTCGAAAACGCAGGATCTTTCGTGGAACCCTGCTTACTCGCCAGTACTCGAAATGCCGTCCGATCGACAGTTGCGGGAACTAAAGAGCATCGCTGAAGCGGGCGGATGTGTTTTCACCGGCCCCACTCGCATCCGCATGACGACCGATCAGGGCGGCAGCGAAGTTCACATCACCAGCCCGGACACCATCGACGTGAACGATCCATTTTGTGGACAAGGGTTTACAACCGAAAGCTCGACTATTCACCCCACCGTGACCCTGAACTACGCGGACATGGTCGCAGAGGGTTTCAACGGAGTCTTCTATGTCGAAGAGTCCACGGAGGTAGATCCAGCTACATGCCGTGTAAAGGACGGAGGATCGTTCGCGGCTACTGCTAATTACCCGTGGGTGATCCCCAGCGCGGAGCAAGGATCTGATGACCTTCCAATAACGGGTGCTTTTGGCGGAGCGAAAGGAGATTCGGTTAAGGGGCTACCGGATCAGTCCACAGTTTTCCAAGTTCAAGGGTTGAACCTTGGAAACGGTCTCGAGGATGCCTACGAGACCCTCAACGCTCTTGATCAAGCCCAGGCAAGCCCGAAGATTGGTGATGCGTTCTATGTGAAGCGTCCAGATGGCGTTGGTGACGAGGACAAGGTTGTCGTCGACGGAGATCAGGAATACCTGGTGTACAGGTACACCAAAAAGGGAAACAGCGGTGAGTGGGAAATCGCCGATGTATCTCTGTTCTATGACGAGTGGACTCACTTTCCCGAGGAGCAGTGTCGCAACGGTCACGTGTACCTGGAGGCGCCCGCTGAGGATGGCGGCTATACCGGTCGCTTCACCATCGCGGCTGACGGGGACATCGTCATTACCGACGACATCTACGAGAGCTCGGCAACTGCGAATGTTGATGCGACGGCTGACGACTGGGGTGTGCCGGATGCCACATCTGACAATCAGCTCGGCTTGGTCCCTGATCGCTGGCTCTACATCTACAAGTTGGACCAAGCGAAAGGTGGTGACAACGGGGACATTAAGGCCACCATGTCAGATCTTCTTCTGAACATCGCCGTCCTGGCTAAGGATAAATGTCTTGCTTTGCAGGACTTCTCCTCAAACCCGCAGCTTGGCGATATCAAGGTCGTTGGCGCCCTGGCTCAAAATTCCAGTTGTCGCCTCATGGATGGTAGTTCTGGATACAACGGGACGTTCACCATTGACTACGATGACCGCTATAAGCGTCTTGGCCCTCCGCCCTTCATGCCGGTGTTGTCTCAAGAGCCCTGGCAGGCCAAGGTCTGGTCGGAGACGACCGTGCGTCGCGACTTCGAAGCGAAGCAAAGTGTCCCCTCTCCGATGGACTTACCCCAAGATTCTGGCAGCACCCTCACTTGGTCTCCGATCCCGGATGATGGTCAGTTGCTGTATGTCCGGCTGCTGACTGGCGCGGGAAGCGTAGCGGCGAACACAGACGAGGGAACCGTTTCGTATACGCCTTCTGGGAGTGCCGACAGAGCGGTCATCGAGTTCGTTGTGAAAACGGGCGAGGGTTTGACGGTGGGCCAAACGA
>WLWL01000101.1 GCA_012103605.1 Candidatus Nanopelagicales bacterium | reverse complement strand
AAACCTGTAGCGGAGTCCGTTCGGTATAGTTGCGGGCTAGCAAGGTCTTGCAGGGGCGGTAGCTCAGTTGGTTAGAGCCCCGGACTCATAATCTGGTAGTCGTCGGTTCGAGCCCGACCCGCCCCACCACTATTTTCCCCGTGAAATGGGACCTTCCTTGCTCCGTACTTGAGTGAAGGGTTGGGCTTGCTAACGAATTTGCTAACGACTCTGAGTTATCCACAGGCGTACATCGGCGGATTAGCACCCCTAGGGCGATCGCTCAGGCTGGACACATGCGAAGCGAAACCTTGAGCGTCTCCGAGTCCGAGGCATAGGTGTTCGACCCCGGGGGTTGTTTATCCGAACCCTGGCTACTAGCCACGTATGCCCATGAAGAACCCGACTCAATGGAGTTGCACTAGTCGAGAAGGCGGGGCATGCCTCCGAGCTCCTCTACGGCTTCCCTGAGGGCGACCAGTTGGGTCACCATCCAATCAATCTCTTCGGGCCACTTCGCCTCGTCCTTGAAGTCCGCCTCCTTGTAGACGGCGACCCGGGCAGCCTTGGCGTGCGGGAGTGGCTCCCAGCTCATGGACATACCAACGGCTTGCTCGAAGCGGTCTTTGTGGACTCGAAGCTTCTCTAGGTACTCGACGTTCTCGTCCTGTGAACCTCCGTTGATGTAGATCTCAACCTTTGCGTTCTTCTGAGTAATGCCGGCTGCATAGCGGGCTCGGGAGGTTCCGGATGGAAAAACCATCCAAAGTCGTCGGCTGGATTCCCTAGTGGTCCAGTTTTGGTTGCGATTCTTCATCTCGTCTGAGAAGAGACTCCAGAACCGGACGTAGTTTTCTTGGCGCTTACTCAAGCCAGCATTAGTGGTCCCCTTGATTTCCTTTTGCCAGGTATTTGGGCTGGCGACCACCTTGAATTGGGGAGCCACGGGTGAGTTGCCGATCTGTACGGCGCTGATTTCAAGTCCGAAGAAGCGAGTGGCTTCGTCTGTGCGCTCGTTTAGCCAGTCCAATGCCGCTCGATGTTCATCGCGGAACTCGTCAGTAATCCAAACAATGTGTGCGGGGTCAGTACCGCCGGCATAGGTCAGAAGTTGGCCTAGGTGGCGATGGTTTGAGCGCTCAAGTTGATTCTCAATGATGACTTTGTCGCCCGTGTTCACTTCCTCTCCGATGAGATCGAGAGAAAAATCGCCAACGGAGTGCTCGGCTTCTCGAAGATCGAGCTCCATGCCAAGTGCGTCACCTAGTACGTCTGAGTTGTCGAGGAGCCAAGGCGTGAAATCGTGCGCCTCGTTCTTCCACACTTGTCGAATGTCAACTTCAGTTAGACGTCCAATTGAAGTCATGAACTTATGGTCTCCCTAGTGAAGTGATTGACGGTCAGACTCCTGGCCAGGCTGAACAGACCTGCGAACCGCCCGCGTAGAGCGTATTGCAGAAGGTGGGCAAAGCTTGAGCGACCGTGAGTGACCCGTTGCCCGCCACGACAAGGCCGATCAGCTCTCCTCGATTGTTGAAGACGGGCCCCCCGGACGCTCCGGGGCCAGACTGAGTTGTCAGGTTCAACGCATCACGGTTGACCCCTGCAACTTGCCCTTGAGTCACGGTTCCACTTATTCCGCCCGGGGTGCCGATGGCGATGGCAGCATCTCCGAGGACTGGAGCGCGGTCGATGCCGAGCCGTGCTGCAGGTATCGGAGCTGTTGTGACAATTGACGCGATGTCGTGCCTATGTTGATATCCGCCCCACCAGACGCGTCCGGAGTACGTAATCCCCTGATAGATCACGCTGACGTTCTCCCACTCTGAGTAGTTACAACCCTCGACTACATGTGCTGCCGTTGCCAAATACGTGTTTCCATGTTGCTGTGCCTCTGCGCTGAGAGTCACGGTCCGGCACGTTGCGGCAGCGCCAGATGTTGATTTCCTTATTGGTGGGAAGGTCGCCTTCGGTCATGTGAGTAACGGAGCATCGGCTTACAAGCAACTACCGACGACGACTTACGCGATGACTGTGGCGCTTGCTGACTCGGATACTCAAGTGATGGGTCCACTGAACTTGAAGATTGTCCGACCGTTCAACACGATTGTTTACGTGTGGGGATCGGCGGCGGATGGAACATTGGCCTACAAAGTGCAGCGGGTTCCAATCAATCGTTAGTTCGACTGCGTGTTGGGAATCCGTGAACTATGGCGGATTCCCAACACATTGCCCTTGCGGCTACTTCGTGTCGAATTCGACGAACTCACCACTCCATGAGATGTCCTGTGTTCGAGCCGGAGCGGTGAAGTCAACCTTGGTGAGGTCCACGGCGTACACCGTCGGATCGGTGACCGTGCGAAATGAGTAGCGCTTGCCGGTGAGGTTCGAGATCGAGTCCCACACCGTTACTTCGTCGTTGGTTCCGCCTTTTGGCGCGGGCTCACGAATGATGCCCGGCGTTATGTCGAGCGTGTTCAGAATGTGAAGAGCGATGAGTTCAGCCTCATGGGCGTCCTTGGGTTTGTCGCTCAACGTCACCTGGGTGGCAGCGCGGATGAATCGCCCCGGAGGGGTGTAGTCGCCAGGCAGGCCCATGAGCCCTTGGCCTTGCCCGAGCGATGTAACGGTCAACTCGCCAACTTTGACGGGATCGGGGGATTCAGCGGACAGGCCCACGTAGTTCGCAAGGTTGGTCAGATGCCAGTCAAGGTAGGGAGCATTTGTTCCAACGCTGGTCGGGTTGTCGACGAGATGGACTCCGTCGGTGTGAAGTTCGATAGCTAGTGAGGCCTGGGTGTCGTGGACGAGCACGTGACACGGCGGTGCGAATCCCATGCCCGGGTCATAGCCCCACACGCGCAATCCCTGCATGGAAGCCTTTACTTCATCGATAGAAGAGCAGGTACCGAGTAGGTAGGCAATCAGATCTAGTTCGCTGATGTCGTTTCCGTCGCCGACGAAATCTGCGTAGGTGCAAAACCCTCCCGGCATGTACAGGAAGTGGGCACTGACGCCGGCATCGTTCATGCCGTCGGACAGGTGTTGCGGGTTGCCGAACGCACTCATTCCCACGACGCCATGCGTGGCGGTCCATGTCTTTCCTTGCTTGCCGGCGGGGGCTGATGAAGTTCCCTGATGGTTAGAAGGAAGGACGCCTAGTGCCGTTGGAATCCCCAAGGGGAATTCCATCGAGCGACCAACGACGATGCTGCCGTCGTCTGCGGGCTTGACCTTGAAGTTCGTGCACATATCCATCCGTTCGGCTCGAGGTTGGAAAAGACGATAGACGGTCCATCTAGTCCTTGCTACGTTTATCGCGATGTCTACGTCTTCGGCTGCCGCCGCTCCCTCAGAAGAAAAGTCCCCCGCCAAGAACCCAACGCTGGCTGTTGCTTTCCTTGGAATCCTCGCCGGGATCCAACTGATCGATCCAGCGGTGGCCAACATCGCCATCGTCGAGGCCAGCAAGTCGTTGGGGATGACGGGATCCGTTGTTGCGCTAGCCGCGAGCATTTCGACTCTCGCATTGGCCGCCACTGTGCTGCCGATGGGCATGATGGCCGACCGGCTCGGACGGCGAAAGATCCTCGGGGCAGCGTTGATCCTGGCTATCGCTGGGGACGTGATAGTTGCCATAAGCCCAGTAACCGCGGGGTACCTGGCAGGTCGGGCTGTGGCCGGCATCGGAGTGGGCGCCACGCTAGCGGCCGCGTTCGCATACGTTCGTTACGTCGCCCGCCCAGGGAAGGTGGCGGCTGCCCTTGGCCTGTGGAACCTCGTGATGGTGATCTTCTTCATCGCCGGTTCGCTCGTAGGCGGCCAACTAGCAGGCATCGACTGGCGCATCGCCATGTTGCTTGTGCCCGCGATCGCCCTGGTGAGCTTGTTGCTCGTACCGATCATTCTTCCGGCGATGCCGAAGGTGTCGGGGGCGCGGCCTGACTACCTAGGCATGCTCGTTATCGCTTTGGCGATGGTGTTCTTCCTCTACGGAGTAGCCCAGGCAAGCGGCGGCATTCGTAATCCGGCCTTCTTGATTCCTACTGCCATCGGCATCGTCCTCTTTGGGCTTTATTACGTGGTCGAACGCAAGGTCGCCAACCCGATATTCCCGCCAGCGTTGTTCGCTAGCGGTGTCTTTGCCGCAGCAGCGGTCTCCGGTATTGCGTGGAACTTCGCTCAAGCCACTGTGCAGCTACAGACAAGCAACTTCTGGCAATACGTCCAGGGCTTCACCCCCGGCCAAGTTGCACTGGGCCAGACCGCCATGATGATTTCCTTCGGCGGCGCTGGAGTCTTGGCCGGACGACTTATGCGTCCGGGTATGCGTTCGCTCACCTTGATGGGTATGGGCTTTGTGGGCCTTGCCGGCGGCCTCTTGCTGTTGGCATTCGTTGTCAAAGACACCCCTTACTGGGTAATGGCCATCATGTTGTTCATTTTCGGATTCGGCCTTGCCTTTGTTTCGGTCCCACAGTCTGCGCTCTTCGTTGCGGAGGCCCCCAAATCGTCCTTTGGCCCCGTTACGTCCTTCAGGACAACGGTGGGTCAGCTCGGCTATGCGATGGGCTTCGCCGTGAGCGCGGCGTTGGTTGGCGCCTTCGGCACGAGGAACTTGATTGGCCGCCTTGAAGAGGCCGGTGTGCAGCCGAGCCAACTCGGCAAAGCCCTGGACGATGTGCGCCTGTTCATGCGCACGGGCAAGGACTCCTCCGGTGAGCTTGCCAAGGAGTCTGTGGCTGATCTTGGCGCTGCCTATTCCGCGGGCTTCAATTGGGCGGTAGGCATCAGCGGTATTGCGGTAGGGCTACTCGGTGCCATCACCATCTTGTTGCTGATCATCGGCATGAAACAGGACAAGGATCACAAAGCCTGACCCGCGGCGAATCCAGCCGCCGGCGCCGAGGGCCCGTGGATCCATATTGAGGCGGATGGAATGACGCGACCTCAGATTAGGTCTCTGGTTCGATCCATGGCCCCGGTTCGTTAGTACTCATCCGCGACGAGACATGGGGTGCCAGCA
>WLWL01000100.1 GCA_012103605.1 Candidatus Nanopelagicales bacterium | reverse complement strand
GATGGAGCACCCGGAGTTCGTCGAAGCAGCCTGGGATCGCTTCATCGCGCCGACTCTCGACTCGTATTAGCCGCGAGCCCTGCTCTCTCCGGTTTTCCACAGGGCGATTTCGCGTATTCCACGAGCCGATTGGACTACGTCGGCTAGGGACGCAGCTGAGCCGTAGTCTTGCCCCTCGTGGCCTCTCTTGAAACCGATGAACGGATCTCCACGGTCGTGGCGACACTCGCCAATGTGGAGAAGGTCTTCGACATCGAATCGACGCAGGCCGAAATCGGCGAATTGGAAATAGCGGCATCCGCGCCCAACTTGTGGGATGACCAGGCGAATGCACAAAAGGTGACATCCCGATTGTCGTTCTTGCAAGGAGAGTTGCGACGAATGACGGCGCTGAGATCCCGCGCTGACGATCTTCCCGTCCTTTTCGAGTTAGCGGAGGCGGAGAACGATCAGAGCGCGCAGGACGAAGCGCTGGCCGAACTTGATGCTTTCGAGCGGGACATCAACGATCTCGAAGTGCGCACGTTGCTGTCGGGGGAGTATGACGATCGGGAGGCGCTTGTCACCATCCGATCGGAAGCCGGCGGAGTCGACGCGGCCGATTGGGCAGAGATGCTGATGCGTATGTACCTCAGGTACTGCGAGAGGCACGGATGGGCAGTAGAGATGTATGACACGTCCTATGCGGAGGAAGCCGGTATCAAGTCCGCGACCTTCGCAGTGAAGGCTCCCTACGCCTACGGAACTCTGTCCGTCGAGCAGGGAACTCACCGCTTGGTGCGTATTTCACCGTTCGACAACCAAGGGCGCCGGCAAACATCTTTCGCTGGCGTCGAAGTGATTCCCGTCGTTGAGCAGACGGAAAGCATCGATATTCCCGAAGACGACCTCCGGGTGGATGTGTATCGGTCGAGTGGCCCCGGCGGGCAGGGTGTGAACACCACGGACTCTGCGGTTCGATTGACGCACGTGCCCACCGGCATCGTGGTGTCGTGTCAAAACGAGCGGTCGCAACTGCAGAACAAGGCGACGGCTATGGGAATCTTGCAAGCGAAATTACTCGAGCGGCGACGGCAAGAAGAGCAGGCGAAGATCGATGCCCTGAAGGGTGATTCGCTGGGCTCCTGGGGTAACCAAATGCGCTCGTATGTTCTGCATCCGTACCAAATGGTCAAAGACCTTCGAACCGAGTTCGAAACCGGAAACACCCAGGCGGTCCTTGACGGCGAGATCGACGACTTCATCGCATCGGGAATCCGGTGGCGTCGGCAACAGGCGGCCCCGTCCTAACCCTCTTCGCGGGGGCGTGTGCTTAGACTGCTGATGACCCTAGATAGCCCACCGCCGACCCCGAGGCAACCGTGATCCTCTTCGACCACGTCAACAAGACCTACGCCAGCCAGAACCGGCCGGCGTTGGATGACGTATCGCTGGAAATCGAAAAGGGTGAGTTCGTTTTCCTGGTGGGCCCCTCCGGCTCCGGGAAATCCACGTTCCTTCGGTTGGTCCTGCGCGAAGAGCGGCCCAACTCTGGGCAGGTCTGGGTGCTGGGCAAGGAACTCAATCGCCTGTCGAACTGGAAGATTCCATCGCTCCGTCGACAGATCGGAACGGTCTTCCAGGACTTTCGACTACTGCCCAACAAGAGTGTTTTCGAGAACGTCGCTTTCGCACTCGAGGTGATCGGAAAGCCGCGTTCACACATTAGGAAAGTCGTGCCGGAAGTACTCGAAGTCGTTGGCCTCGAGGACAAGATGGAGCGGCGACCTGATGAGTTGTCCGGTGGCGAGCAACAGCGCGTTGCTATTGCTCGCGCCTTCGTCAATCGTCCGATGTTGCTGATCGCCGACGAGCCGACCGGAAACCTGGACCCGAATACGTCGATCGGCATCATGAAATTGCTCGACCGCATCAACAGGTTGGGAACAACAGTGATCATGTCGACCCACGACTCTCAGATCGTGGATCAGATGCGCCGCCGAGTAATCGAACTCGAGACCGGCCATCTCGTGCGTGATCAATCGCGTGGCGTGTACGGATACGCTCGCTGATGCGCGCCACGTTCGTCACCAGTGAGGTCGGTGCGGGCCTTCGACGCAACCTGACCATGACCTTCGCGGTGATCATCACCGTTGCGGTGTCCCTCGCTCTCTTCGGGGTGAGTCTGCTCGTTCGCGCCCAGGTCACCACGATGCAGGACTTCTGGTACGACAAAGTTGAGGTGTCGATCTTCCTGTGTGCGAGGGGGAGTGACGCGGCATCGTGCGCCAGCGGAGCCGTGACTGCCGCACAGCGCGATCAGATACGAGCCGACCTCGAGTCGCTTCGCCCGCTTGTGGAAGAGGTCTACTACGAATCGAAAGAAGAGGCGTACGACCGTTTTCGGGAACAGTTCGCTAATTCACCGATCGTGGAGAATGTGACAGCCGAGGCGCTGCCGGAGTCGTTCCGCGTCAAACTCGCTGATCCCACGCAATACGACGTGGTCGCCTCTGCCTTCGCCGGTCGTCCAGGCATTGAGCAAGTCAACGATCAACGCCAGATTCTCGACAAGTTCTTCGCCCTGCTGAACGGGTTGCAGGCGGTCGCGCTGATCATCGCCGTCGTGATGCTCGTAGTGACGGTGCTGCTGATCGTCAACACGATGCGAGTCGCGGCGTTCAGCCGCCGTCGAGAAACGGGCATCATGAGGCTGGTCGGAGCCTCGAATTTCTATATCCAGCTGCCGTTCTTGCTCGAGGCGGCGGTGGCGGCCGCGCTCGGCGCGGGTCTCGCCGTGGTCGGCCTGGTCGCGGTTAAGAGCTTCGTCATCGACCGCGTCTTGGCTCCGTCCTTCCAATTTACGGCCTTCGTGGGCTGGGATGCCGTCGTGGCCATTGCCCCGATCCTGCTGGTGACGGGTATCGCCCTGGCCTCAGTGGCGGCTTTCTTCACGCTGCGCAAGTACCTCCGCGTGTGACAACTGAGGTTTCTGGGGTTTCTGGGGTTATCCTGAAGGGGTGCTTCCCCGCCGTGTGATGACCCCTGCCCTGATGGTGGCGGGATTTGGTGTTGTCGCGTCCGTGCTCGCCGGCCCCTGGGGCCCAGCCCAGGCCCTCCTCCCGGCCGGTGACAACCACGGGAAGTCCAGTTCCGAACTCAAGGCTGAGAAGAAGGACGTCGAGAGCGACATCGAGGCGACCGAGGACGCGCTCGCCAAGGCGGGCAAGAAGGTCAAGAAGGCCGTGGCGACCTTCGAAGAGGTCAACGCCCGGTGGGAAGCAGCGAAAGAGGCACGCAGGGAAGCACTGGACGAGGCGCGCGCGGCTCGCGAAGAAGCGCAAGCGGCCGAAGCTCGCGCTATGCGTGCCCGTCAGGCGTTGAGGGTCGCGCAGGAGCAGAAGGTCGCCGTCGAAGGAAAGCTTGACGACATCCACGGACAGATGGACGACATGGCGCGTGCCGTCTACACCCGTGGTCCCCTCGCCGAGATAGAGGTCATCCTCGACGCAAGCAGTCCCGGCGACTTCCAGGCGCGATTGGCCAGCGTCGACACCGTGAGTCGTATGCAGGCCGGGGTGCAGGAGTCGCTGACACAGACCGAAGCCGACCTCGTGATGCAAGGCGTGCGCCTGGAGGCACTTCGCCTGGAGGCGGAGGCCGAAGACGCAAAAGCCGAACAAGCCCTCGCCGAGGCGCGCGTCGCCCTGCGCAAGGCTCGCGACAGGCAAGCCAAGGTCAGCGCCCTTCGCAAGGAACGACGAGCAGCACTCGGTCAGGCCCAAGCGTTCAAGTCGAAGGTCAAGAAGCGCTACGACAATCTGGTAGCCGAGCAACAGCGTCTTGCGGCGGCGGCGCGAAAGGCAGCGGCCGAGGAAGAGCGACGACGTAAAGCCGCGGAAGAGGCAGCCCGCAAGGCTGCTGAGGAGGCCCGCCAACGTGGAGAAGAGCCCCCTCCGCCGGCCTCACCGACCTTCACGGCGACAGGATCATTGATGATGCCCGTTGCCGGGAGGCCATCGTCGAACCCTGGGCCGCGAATCCACCCGATTTTCAAGCGCAAGTCCTGCCATACCGGCTGGGACTTGGCGGCTCCGACGGGCACCCCCGTTGTCGCGGCAGATAACGGATCCGTGGCCACCATCAGTAGAGGCGGGGCGTATGGGAACGCCGTCATGCTTGCGCACGGTGGCGGCATGGTCACGTTCTATGCCCACTTGTCATCGGTGAACGTCTCGGTCGGCCAAGTGGTGACCAAAGGCCAGACCGTCGGTGGGGTCGGCTCCACAGGATGGTCTACCGGACCGCATCTGCACTTCGAAGTAAGGATTGATGGCGCGCCGTATGATCCTCGCGGCTGGTTCGGCGGAGCGCGAACACGGGTGTATTGCTAGAAGACCCATCGGCTACCGCAGTGGCCTCATAGAAGGGATGCGACCATGCGAAGCTTCCCTACCGCAGTAATCGTTACTGACATCGCGTGCGTCGAGAAGGCGGGCGCGTGACGTGCCTCGCGAAACAGGGAAGAAAGTCATAGCCCAAAACCGGAAAGCTCGGCACGACTACTCGATCGATGACGTGTACGAGGCGGGAATCCAGTTGACGGGAACCGAGGTGAAGAGCCTGAGGGCGGGCCGGGCCACCATCACGGACGGGTACGGCTACTTCGATGGGACTGAGTTGTGGTTGAAGGGAGTGCACATTCCCGAATACGACCTCGGAACCTGGACCAACCACGAGCCCCGTCGGTCGCGCAAACTTCTGCTGCACAAAGAAGAGATCCGTCGCATCGCCGGGAAGGTTAAGGACACCGGAATCACACTCGTGCCGCTGTCGTTGTATTTCAAGGATGGTTTTGCGAAAGTCGAGTTGGCCGTTGCTCGTGGTCGAAAGAGCCACGACAAGCGTCAGGCAATTGCCGAACGTGAAGCCAAGCGTGAAGCGCAGCGAGCCATGGGTCGTCGAGACAAGGGAATCGAGTAGGGGGTGAAACGACTGTCGGGGACCGGGTTCATTCCCGCCCCTCATCGAGGTTTCTACGGCTGGCGTGTGGTTCTGTACGCCAGCATCGCTCTCGCCCTGA
>WLWL01000099.1 GCA_012103605.1 Candidatus Nanopelagicales bacterium | reverse complement strand
GCAACACGGTCTCGACCGTGTCGATTCCCAGACCAGCAACCGCGTCGAACGCATCCGACTCACTCTTGATGTTGTGACCGGCAAGAGCAGACGCCAGGTTTTTGAACGCCTTGTCGGTGGGGGCGAATACCGTGAGTGCAGTGTCACCGTCCGCCAATAGCGCTACGGGGGAATCGGGCTTGGCAGCGAGAACGGCTTCCGCCGCCTTGGTCAGGATGTCGAAGTCTTTACTGGAGTTATCGAACTCGGCATTGCCGACATCGAGAACGCTCGCCAGACTCGTGTTGCCATCCATGGCCTGGACGGCGGGCGCTGAAACAGCAGCTCCAGCGGCGAAGATAGCGGCGCTTGCCGCAGCTCCGAGAACCTTCGTGGTCTTCTTCATTACTACTCCTACGTTTTTAGTGCGCGCACTGGGCCGTCGCGCATCGGTATAACAGGAGTTCGTTCATACTCACGAGTTTGGATGCACATATTCAAAAAAAGTTTTTCCTAACATCATGTTCGTCTAAATTCTGCGCAGATTCCTGCGGGTGCGGCTCATTGCATTTACGTCAATGCTCGACGGCGCTTCCGCAACTTTCGTGCGGGATCAACAACTCGGTATCGGCTCGTTCACAAGATCCGTGACCCATCCACATCAAAATTCGTCTTTTCACTTGGTGATCACGCATTACTGGCCCTCAGGGGGCTGCGAGGTGCCTACGAATGGAACATATGCATTGAATTTGTCTCACTTGGCCTAAACGAGGTTTAGCCGTGCGAGAGAGCGGGTATACCCAGCATGTCCGAGACGGTCAGGTGAGAATCTGGGCCAACCTGGACGGCAAGACAACTTCACAGTTTCCTCCTCCCTCCATGGGCGGCCCCCGGGAATCCTCCTACCGGGGGCTGTCTGCTGTGAAGGGTGCTCGATCACCCGCGCAGGGCCCGTTTCGCATGAGCAGCGCTTAGGAGGCAAAAGCCGAAAGGACTTCCGTGAAGGTCAGGTCTTTACTCGGCATCAATGACGGGACGTCGAGAACGTCTCCTTCGAACCAGTCCTCATTGGAGGCGACGGTGGGGTACTGATCCAGCGTCGCGTAAAACTCTTCCGGAGTCATGGAGAAGATCTCAGCGAACGCAACCTTCCAGTCCGGCTCGGTCAGCTTCGCTGCCTGGAACTCCTTCAAGATCATTTCAAAGGCTCGGGCCTCGCTTAGTCCCTGAGCCTCCTGCAACTCTTTCGCGAGCGCAAGGACCATGAATGCAGAGGTGTTGTAATTGATGTCCAGGTCACCGTCGACGTACTCTTCAAAAGCCGCCGGCTGACTCAATCCAGACGCCACGATCGGAAAGAGACCGTTATCGAATTCGCTCTGTCCGTATTCCTGCTGTGAGTAGAACTCCTGGGCGACTTTTGCGCCGCCCTCCCACAACCAGATGGGCGCGTCATTGTCTCGCGTGAGGCCCAGCTGATAAACGTGCCAGTACTCGTGCACGATGACGGAGTACCTTTGCAAGGCGTCGTAGGTGAATTCATCCTCAGAGATCTCCAGAACCATCCAGGTTTCGGATCCGTCACCGGAGATACTCGCCCCACGCATGTCCGGTCTCTCGGGGAACGGATTCTCAACAGCGCCATTCCACGCGTAGATGTTCATCGGAGATGACATTCCCGGCACGTCATGCACGCACGCCGGAACCGGGGCCCATTCGCTCAGGTTCCCCATGATGGTGGTGAATTCGTCTACCCACTCGTCGGGCAGGCTGCTATCGAGGTTGTACGTAAAGGAGAAGTCGCCTTCAGCGTACGGAGTGGACGTATCGCACTGATCATCTGAGCCGATGTCTTGCTCGTCGGAGCCGCTGTAGGACCCAACATTTTGCTCATCAATGGCGCCATCCGACCCGGTACCGCAGGCGCTCACCATCACGAAGAGCACACCCCCGGCAAGGCCGGCTGCACGTCTCATTGCCGGACGAGGGATTCCCATCCCCAAACGCTATCTCAGGTTATGAAGACTTACCTTCGTCACCGAAAGTCGCTCGCAGAATCCTCACACGACTCGATCCGAGTCGCTGGCAGATCATCCGAATCCTCTTGCACCCGCCAGATGATGGCATCGAGCGCTGGATGGGCGAGGAAGTACATCAGATCAGATATTCCCCTGCGCAGCTGTTCCGGTGTGTAGTGGTCGAAAGGGCTCACGCGGCATCCGGCCACACCTGTTTGAGAGCGGTGCGCTCGACAATGTCAAGAATGATGATGTCACCTAGGACCCCTTCTATCACCGCGACCGCCGCTCGATGTTCCCTCGGGATAGATTCTCTGATGGGGCGGCTCACGCGACCTCCAGCCACTCATCGTCTCCGCTGGTGCGCTTGCTGATAAACCTGTGGAATTCGTCATTGCTGATGCTCGCGGCCAGTGTGCGATACGCGCGCTCGACTTCGGTCTCGTCCACGATCTGCGTGCTCATCGGGTACCTCCGGTAGAAGGGCTACTTCGTTACCGGTGGTATACCCAGCGGGGAGCCTGCCTAAACAGAAAGTCTCCTGATGACTATCCGTGGCAAGCTGAGCCGTAAATCGGACATTTGGCGCGGGTCGTCCAGCGCCTGGGGGCGAGGATCGGTCTACTCCCCGGGCGCCCGATACCCCGGCATGTTCGAACGAATCTGATCGATCTCTTCGGCAGAGAAGATCTGTCGCGTCGAGGTCACTGTTGCCGCTCCGGTCGACTCGACCGCCATCCACAACGCCGCCAAGTTATCGCCATTGGGAACGTCGACGATCACGAAGAAGTGATCATCACCCCCTGCCGCCCAGTACGCAGACATCAGGGAACCACCCAGGTGCTTGGTCAAACCCGCAATAACCTGCTCGCGCCCCACCGCGCCTTCTTTCGCCAAACCTGCAACACCTTCAGCCGTGTAGGCACCGGTAATCAAATACGTCGACATCGTCACTCTCCTCACCCGCAGCCAACAAGATCGTCGCAAATGAGGCTAATCGCGGTTGTCCCTCTTCGCAGACGAATCAGCCAATTGGTGACGATCCGCTGGGCTCAGGCCTCCGCCATTTCCGCACTCCGACCGAAGCCGTTCAGCAGTGTCGAGGGGGTGCGACCCAACTACTCTGATGTTCTATGCGCTCGGAGGCTCTGAAGCATCGAAGCGCCCGGCGCATGCTATTCGCCCAAATCAATCAAGGCGCCGCCGGTTGGATGCAGACCACCGCTGGCTCGTGGTACGTGCTCACCGAAGCCGGCTCCACGACCGCGCTGTCCCTCTTCGTGATCGCCTCCATGACTCCGTCACTTCTTCTCAACCCCGTTGGCGGACGTCTGATGCAGAGTTATTCACCGGTGACCATGGTCAAAGTACTGGCGCCCCTGGCTGCGCTCGCTCCCCTGCTGATCACCGGGCTTTACGCGACGGACACACTGTCGATTCCACTCCTATTCGTGCTCACTGTTATTGGATCGTCCTTTCGCGCTCTGCAGGCCCCAACGTTCGCGAAGATCCTGCCGCTCACCGTGCCCGAGAGCCAGCGCGCCGCCGTCTTGGGCTACTCCGCGATCGCTTTCAACGTTTCACGCAGCGTCGGACCCGTCATCGCTGGTATCGCCGGCACGGGCCTTGCCTACCTGTTATCCGGCGTCGGGTTCCTCATCGTGGCCGCCATCATGATCGTCACACCGCTGGACTCCGCACAGTCAACTCCCACCACGACCGGACCGAGCGCCTCACACAACGCCGCTCCCAAAGGATCTTCTTTCCACCACGCTCTTCGATTGATGTGGAGCATCACGGCCGTCCGCATTCTGTTCCTGTGTGTCGTCGTCTTCTATCTGGTGTCAGGGTCAATCCATCAGCTTCTCGCAGCCGTCGCCAAAGACACCAGCACCACGTCTCTCGCCCTGGGCGCCCTCTATGCATGTGCGGCGATCGGCGCCATACTCACGAATCGACCCGTGCTGCGCTACCTCGACAACAACGGCCACCGCACTCGCCTGCTATCGATCGTCATCGTCGCAGCAGCCCTGACGGCGGTTGCGTTCGGCTTCAATTCCGGACTGATCTTCGACATGGCCTTGATGGTGATTCTCGGGGCCCTGGGTGAAGCCATGTATCTGGTCGTGCAGCGCTCGATTCTCTTGGAACTCGACGAGGCCGACTCCGGCGCCATCTTCGGCCTTTTCCTCGCCATCCTCACAGGGGCGAGCATCCTCGGCTCGATCGGACTCGGATTGCTGATGGATGCGGTGGGTGTTCGGTCCGGGCTCGTGATGCTCGGGGTGGTGACGCTCGTCATCGCCGTGCCCTTGATCCTGCTGGTCACACGGGCGTCGTCGAAGCCGCAGCGGGCGTCGACCGACGACTGACGCAACATCACGGCCGCGACCGGGCACGCGATCGCGTGCCCTAGGTTCCCGCCATGAGTAAGCGAAAGTTTTTCATCGATACCGACACCGCAACCGACGATGCGGTCGCTCTCGTGATGGCTCTCCAGCACCCGGATATTGATGTTCTCGGCATATCTACGGTGGCGGGTAATTGCACCATCGAACAAGCCACGCAGAACGCTCTGTACACGCGGGACCTTGTCGGGTCGACGGTCCCGGTTCACGTGGGCGCCGACGGCCCGCTGATGCGGCCTTTGCAAACCGCCCATCATGTGCACGGCAAGGACGGCATGGGGGATATCGGCCTCCCTTTACACAGTCGGGAGCCCGCCTCCCATCGAGGCGTCCAAGCGATGATCGACGCGATCATGGACTCTCCCGGTGACGTCGAACTCGTCACGCTGGGGCCTCTGACCAACCTGGCATTGGCGTTGCGCTTGGAACCAGCGATCGTCGGTGCCCTCAAGCGCGTCGTGACAATGGGAGGCACGGCCGTGCTTCCCGGAAACATCACTCCGCTCGCAGAATTCAACTTCTGGGTAGACCCCGAGGCTGCTGCGATCGTCACCAACTCCGGCCTGCACTTCGAGATGGCCGGATGGGATATCTCCGCCGCGCACGCGGTCATCCACGACGAACTCGCAGCGAAATTGCGAAGCCTCGGCACCTTGGGGCAGTTCGCCGTCGACATCC